>DAIMIJ010000130.1:0-6601 GCA_036722835.1 Ignavibacteriaceae bacterium
TTGATTTTTTTTAAGCTGCTAATTTCATTAAAAATTTTTATTCCTGCTTCTCTGTCTTTGTTCATTTGATTTATCAATTCCTCGGGCGAAGAAAATTTTTCTTCTTTTCTAATTTGATCTAAAACATTAACCGTGATTTTTTTATCATAAATATTTTTATCAAACTTGTAAATATAAACTTCGGGAACAATTTCTCCATTATCATAAAATGTGGGTCTTTTACCAATGCTTAAAAGACCCGCAAATTTCTGATTATCAACAATCACTTCAGCGGCATATATTCCTAAGCCGGGAAGAAGTTTATCGTTATCATCAAGTTTAATATTAGCAGTGGGATAACCGAGAAGTCGTCCTCTTTTATCACCTGAAATTACAGTGCCCGAAAAAGAATAAGTTCTGCCCAGGAATAAATTGGCTTGTTTCATATCGCCATTCATAATTGCGTGCCGAAGTTTTGTGCTGCTGATTGTTTCGCCGTTTACCTTAAATTCATCAACCACACTTAGTTCAAACCGATACTCCTCTCCCAGCATTTTCAAAGTTTCAGATGTTCCTTCTCTTCCCTTACCAAATTTATGATCGTGCCCAATAACAATTTCTTTTAACCCTATTTTATTTATTATAAAATTCTTAAAGAAATCCATTGGTGACTGCTGCGAGAATTCCTTTGTAAAATTAATAATAAACAAATTTTCCAATCCCATTTTTTCTAATATCAACGTTTTTTCAGCAGGTGTACTTAATATTTTTAGATCGTTCGCTTTTGCTATTACTTTTCTCGGATGAGGATGAAAAGTAATTAGAAAACTTCGTGCTTTGTGAAAGCGGCTTCTTTCAAAAAGCTTTTTTAAAATTTCTTGATGACCAAGATGAATTCCATCAAAAGTTCCAATTGTTAAAACCGTATTGGGATCACGTTCTATTTCATCTAAATGTTGATAAACTTTCATTCGTTAATCAGCATCTTAACTCAAACAAAAAATTTTAATACTCACAAAATGTTTTACTGAATACATTCTGATACTTCTTTTTCCCTTTGCGCTTTCATTGCTTTGGAAAGAAAAACAAATTCGTCGATGCTTAACGCATCATTTACAAAAAAATTACCAATTGCAGTCCTTCGGAGTGAACTAAGAACACCTCCGCAGCCAAGTTCTTCACCAAGGTCATTAGCAATAGAACGAATGTAAGTTCCTTTTGAACAGGTAATTTCAAATTTTACATAAGGTTTATTTATTTCCAGTATTTCAAATTTAGAAACGTTAACTTCTCTTGGTTTAAGTTCAATGGTTTTTCCTTTCCGTGCAATGTTGTAAAGCGATTTTCCCTTAAACTTAATTGCAGAAAACATTGGCGGAACTTGCAAAATATTGCCCATGAACTTATCACGTGCATCATAAATATCTTCATCCTTAATTGAAGAAAGGTCTTCGTTTCCAATTAATTCCGTTTCCAGATCCATTGACCTGGATCTCTTACCAAGAAGTATTGAACCTGTGTAAGTTTTTTCTAAATCCTGGAACGATGAAATTTCTTTAGTTTTCTTTCCCGTACAGATTATCAACAAACCGGTTGCCATTGGATCGAGCGTTCCGGCATGACCAACTTTTTTAACCCCAACCGCATTTCGAATTTTACTAACAACATCGAAAGATGTCCAGTACTGCGGTTTGTCAAGAAGTACGGTTTCACCCGAATAGAAATCACAGTCGGAAAGATTATTCGTTCTCTTTTTTATCATCATTCTCGTGAATTTTTTTAATTAGCCCTTCAATCTTTTCAACATAATCGAGAGTATCATCGAGGAAAAATTTAAGTTCCGGGACGAACTTTATTGTTATTCGGGAAGCAAGTTCAGAGCGGATGAACTTTGTTTTCGATCTAATTTTTTCCAACACCTTCTCTCTTCTTTCCTTCTCAAAAATCGAGATATAAATTTTTGCAGTTTTCAGATCCGGACTAACCCGAACACTGGTTATTGTTATAAAACCCGAACCTAAGTTTTGAAGCTTGAAGAGAAAAATAAGACTAATTTCTTCTTTGATGAGATTTTCTATTTTATCAATTCTGTGTGACACGTTTCAATCTCTATGTTTATCAAAGCACTTAGTATATGAAGAACTAATAATAATAAAAATCACGGCTTAATTAATTCCAAATTCTTTTCTAATAAAATCTACGAGAGCTTCTTTTTCGTTTCAACAATTTTGTAGCCCTCTATTATATCTCCAACTTTAACATCATTAAAATTAGCAAGACTTATTCCGCACTCGTATCCCGCATCAACCTCTCTAACATCGTCTTTAAATCTTTTTAATGAGGCAATATCGCCATCGTGGACAATAATTCCATCGCGTATCAAACGTATTTTATTGCTTCTTGCAATTTTACCTTCTTGAACATAACAACCTGCAACAGTACCGAATTTTGGAACTTTGAAAGTGTCTCTCACTTCTATAGTTGAAGTAATCTCTTCAGAAAGTACAGGTGAAAGCAATCCTTCCAATGCAGATTTAACTTCATTTATAGCATCGTAAATAATATTATATAATCTTATATCAACTTTATTTGTTTCAGCAAGCTTTCGTGCATTAAGATTTGGTCTCACATGAAATCCAATTATAATTGCTGAGGATGCCGAAGCCAACAAAACATCGCTTTCCGATATACCGCCAACACCTTTGTGAATTACTCGTACCACAACTTCTTCATTTGTTAGTTTCATTAATGAATCTGACAAAGCTTCGACGGAACCGTCAACATCGCCTTTAACAATTAGAGCCAGCTCTTTAACTCCGCCCATACTAATTTGTTTTGCAATTTCATCAAGCGTGATGTGGTGAATTTGTTTTTGATCTTGCTCCCGTCTTAACTGCTGACGTTTTAAGCTTATCTCATGCGCTTCTCTTTCGGATTCTACAACAACGAATACATCGCCTGCCTGAGGAACACCTTCAAAACCAAGAACCTGAACGGGTGTTGCGGGAGGAGCTTCAAACAACTTATTGCCCCGCTCATCAAACATTGCTTTAACTTTACCGAAATAAATTCCAGCAACAAAAGGATCGCCAATTCTAAGAGTTCCTTTTTGAACCAATATGGTTCCCGTAATTCCTCTTCCTTTGTCTATTTCAGCTTCTATAACAGCACCGCGGGTAAGTCGGTCAGGATTTGCTTTCAAATCCAGAACATCCGCTTCAAGCAAAATTAGGTCAAGAAGATTCGTAACATTTAATCCCGTCTTTGCCGAAATTTCTATACATTGATATTTTCCACCCCATGCTTCAACTAAAACATTTCGGTCAGCAAGCTGCTGCTTAATTTTTTCAATGTTAGCTCCTGGCTTATCAACTTTATTAATAGCAATTACTATCGGAACTTGTGCCGCCTGTGCATGATTGATTGCTTCAACAGTTTGAGGCATTACAGCATCATCGGCAGCGACAACAAGAACAACAATGTCGGTTACCTGCGCACCGCGAGCTCTCATGGCAGTAAAAGCTTCATGACCGGGTGTATCAAGAAAAGTTATATGCTTTCCGTTTCCAACATCAACTTTATAAGCACCAATATGCTGGGTGATTCCACCGGATTCTCCTGCAACTACATTAGTTCTTCTTATATAATCAAGAAGTGAGGTTTTCCCATGATCAACATGCCCCATAATTGTCACAACCGGAGGTCTGGGCTTGAGTTCATCAGCAAAGTCATCAGTGTCTTCAAGAGCTTCGGATGTATATTCTTTTTCAAATTCAACTTGAAATCCAAATTCATCAGCGACAAGCGTAATCGTTTCAACATCTAACCTTTGATTAATTGAAACCATCAGACCAAGCCCTATACATTTTGCAATCACTTCACTAACCTGAACTCCCATCAAATTAGCTAGCTCGTTCACTGCAATAAATTCTGTTACAGTTAACTTACTTTTATCTTTCTCTTTTTCCTCAACTCTTTTTTCTTCGGCTTCCTCGCGCTCTTTCTTTTTTCTTTTTCTGGAGCTTGCACGTGCAGAGGTAGCAGTATCGTCCATGCTAAGCAAGGTTTTTCTAATTGCATCTTTTACTTCTTTTTGATCAATCTCAAAACGCTTAACTCTTTTTCTTTTCTTTGATTCGGGAATTTCTTCAACAGGAGCATCAGATGGTCTCTTGCGTGCTTTTGGTTTTTTCTTTTTCTTTACCACTTCACCGGTTGGCTGAGTTTTGTCTTTAGCTTCACCATCGGAAGGAGGAACTTGTTTGTTAACTATTTTCACCGACTCTCCCAAATCCATCTTACCGACGACCTTCAATCCCTTAACACGCTTTTCCGGTACGTGTGTCGTTTTTGCTGCTTCTTCAGTTACGTGCTCTTTCTCAATTTCTTTTTCGGCAATTTGTTCGAGAATAACTTCTGCAATAGGAACATCAGTAATTGCTTCGGGCTTATCCTTTGCTTTCATCTCGCCGACTTTTGACTCTATTTCCTCAGCAATAACTTCCTGGATTTCTCCTCCAGGTTCAGCTTCATGAGTTTTTTTAATTTTAGCAGGTTCTTCCTCAACTTTATCCGAACGCTTTTTATTAAACTCCGCAATTTTCTTGTAATGCTTTTCGGCTTTCTCGATATCCTTTTTGAAGTGATCATTTACCTCAGTAATCATCTCATCGGTAAGCATGGACATATGTGTCTTAACATCGTGCCCCTTCTTTTGAAGAAATTCGACAATGGTTTCAGCACCGAGATTGTACTCGGAAGCTAATTTATACACTCGTATTTTTTTGTTTTTTGCGTCGGACATATTTAAGCGGCCTTATTTAACTATTCTTCCTCTTCAAACTGAGACTTAATTATCTCGATAATTTCATTAACTTTTTGTTCATCGAGTCCTTCAATTTCCTTTAGCTTTTCCGGTCCTGCAGTTAGCACTTCAATTGCAGTATCATAACGGTGATTAATTAAAAGCTCATAAATTTCCGCGCCAAGTTCTTCTTTAATGTCAATCAATTCGATATCTTCTTCATACTCTTCAAATGGTTTTTCTTCGCGTATAATTTCAATATCGTAGCCGGTTAGCTTCATTGCTAATCTTATGTTTACACCATTTCTTCCAACGATCATAGATACCTGATCACTATCAGCATTTACCACGGCTTTTTTTGCAACAGGATCAACTTGAATGTTTTTCAATTTAGCAGGAGCCAATGCTCGCTGAATAAAAACGACAGGATCTTGCGAATAATTAACTACGTCTATGTTCTCGTTATTTAACTCGCGTACTATTGCATGAATTCTTACACCCTTCATTCCAACACAGGCACCCACAGCATCAATTCTTTTATCCTGAGATTCAACTGCAATTTTAGCACGCTCACCAGGCTCGCGAGCTATTGATTTTATTTCAATAATGCCGTCATAAATTTCCGGAATTTCAATTTCAAATAATCTTCTTAAGAAAAGATTATCGGATCTTGAGATAATTATCTGCGGACCACTGCTGCCTTTATTAACTTCCTTAACGATCGCTCTTACTGTTTCGCCCTTTTTATATTTCTCGTAAGGGATTTGTTCGTTTCTTGGTAATAAAAGCTCATTTTTATTATGGTTAACAAGAATATCGCTCTTTCTTATTTGATAGATATCACCGACAACAATTTCGCCAAGGAGTTCCTGGTACTCGTTGTAAATAATATCTTTTTCAATATCTCTTATTTTTTGATTTAAGCTTTGCTTTGCTAAAATGATTAGTCTTCTTCCAAAAGAAGCCATCGGGAGCTTTTCAACAAAGTCTTCACCCACCTCAAGCTCATCGGGATTACCTTTTTTATTCACTTCATCAATGCTTATCTGAAGGTTCGGGTTTTCAACCTGATCAACTATTTCACGTTCAAGAAATATTTCGATGTCGCCCTTATCCATATTTACAACAACATCAAACTTGGCATCCTCGCCGTATTTTTTCTTTACTAGCAGACCGAAAATTTCCTCGATTATACCGCCTAAAACGTCTTTGTCAATTCCTTTCTCTCTTACCATTTGAGAAAAGGATTCAACAATGTCAACATTCATTTATTAATCCTCCGTTAAGAAAAACTAACCACTAAGTTAGCTTTTACAATATTGTTAAAGTTAATGATTACTTCTTTATTGTTTGAGATAAAAGTCAGATAATCTCCTTCAATAGAAGCGAGCTTACCGTTTAGCTTTTTAATTTCCTTGCCGGAACGGTAGGAAATCTCAAATTTCCGATTAACATGCTTTGGATACTGCTTAAGAAATTTTAACGGTCTGTCAATACCGGGAGATGAAACATCGAGTCTAAAATCAGGATGCTTAACAAGTAAGTCCTTCAGATACGAATCAATTTCGCGGCTGACTGATGCACAGTCATCGGCAGAGATATCTTTTTCGCCATCAAAATAAACTTCGATAACCCGGTTATGCTCAGTTCCTCTTAGAATCAGGTCTATAAGCAAAAATCCGTTTTTTTCAACAACTTTTGCGACAATTTCTTTAATATTTTCATCAAGCAAACTCATACAAACAAAAATCGCCCGATATAGGGCGAATTACTGTATCAAACTTAGCACTATTTTATTGAATAAACAAGATAGCCGTC
>DAIMIJ010000131.1:0-1918 GCA_036722835.1 Ignavibacteriaceae bacterium
GCACCGCGAACGAGAAACTCCATCGCAAATAGGGTTTTTCCACAACCCGCGCCGCCGCATACAAGCGTCGTTCTCCCTTTCGGTAATCCTCCGCCTGTAATTTCGTCCAATCCTTGAATACTTGTTGGGGATTTTGGTAGGGTCTTTCGCTGAAATTTTAATATATTTTTTTTCATAAGATTTATCTCTAGAAATGTTATTACTATTTTTTTAGTTAATTTTTCTACGATTATTAAAATCAGTCGTAACTAATTTCGTTAACCACAAATATCTATTCGCAACAAAGTAGTAAAACTTCGCAGAAAAGATTTTTGTGTTTGTCTCTTTACTTCAATGAATTATAAAAAAAACTGCAAAAAAAATATATAGTCCAAAGGGATGAAAAAGGAACTACATCTTGTGAGAGAGTAAATAATCAGGTTCAGATTGTATTTAGTTGATAGGTCAATTATTAATCATTGAAATACTCTTTGAAATTGTGTTTAGAGCTTCATCAGTGTAAGAATAGTTGGCAATTTCCAGACGTGTATGTAATGCGAGTTTCTCCATAATATTATGAATATGACTCTTTACGGTATAAGTTGATATGCGAATTTTCTGACCAATCTCTTTGTTACTCATACCATCGCTGAGCAACCCGATAACGTCCCTTTCCCGCTGTGTCATCTGAACTGCTTTTTTCAGTTCGGATTTACCTTCTCTTACTGCGTTATCAATAATCTGGGAAAAAAGAGAATCAATTAAAAGAGGCGGAAGAACAGTTGCTCCTTCATTTACCGTTCTTATCGTGATTAAAAAATCATTAAGCGAGGCATCTTTGAGTATGAACCCATTTGCACCTGCTTTTACATACTGTAAAACATCGGCCTGTACCGGCGCGAGATCCATAACAATAATTTTTGCTTCAGGGAAATCTTTCTTCACTATTTCCACAACATGTAAACTATTTTGACTTCGCAATCCTAAATCTAAAAGAACCACATTTGGTTTTAACTGCTTGATTTTTACAAGGGTATGCTTACCGTCTCCGGATGCGGCAATTATGAGGATATCCTTATGAGGTTTAAGAATAGAAAAGATTCCGTCCCGAAGAAGACGGTTATCTTCTATGAGTAACAATCTGATTTTTTTCATAGTGTCATCCTATTGTATTAGACAATTTATAATGAAGCATTACAATTAATAGCATAATTGAGTAATTCACTCATTACCAAAATCAAGATGCAACTATTAGGGATGTATAATCAATCGGTCAAAAGGATGAAAAAGGAACTACATCTTTATGGTTAGTAAATGCCCAGGAGGAAAATTACTCGCTGATTAATGAAGTAGTATCTATTGCGGTTTTGTAAGAGTTGGAAAGATGAGCATGTTTTGCAATCTGAACACGTGTATTAAGTGCTAATTTTTCAAGTATGTTATGTACGTGACTTTTTATTGTGTAATGTGAAAGATGAAGTTTTTGTGCAATTTCTTTATTAGTGGAACCATCAGCAATCAATTCAATCACTTGTCGTTCGCGTTTTGTCATACGAACCGATTCTACAATTACTGAAGGTTTGGATCCGTTAATTGCATGCTCAACGATTTGAGAAAAAAGCGAACTGGTCAAATTCGGTGGTAAAACTCGAGCCCCCTGATAAACTGATCGAATCGTTTTTAAAAATTCTGTAACGCTTATATCTTTTAACATAAATCCTGAAACCCCGGCTTGAACAAATTCAAAAACATCGGTCTGTAATGGTACAAGATCCATCACAATTATTTTGGTTTCCTGAAAATTAGTCCTAACTAATTTTACAGTCTCCAAGCTGTTCTGACTTCGTAAACCGAGATCAAGAAGTACTATACTTGGTTTTAGCTTCCCGATCAGCGCCAAAATATTTTCACCATTACCAACAGTAGAAACAACATTCAT
>DAIMIJ010000131.1:2018-6593 GCA_036722835.1 Ignavibacteriaceae bacterium
GGTCCGCGCGAAGAAGATTTTGCGAAAATGCTGGAAGCGATAGGAGTTGATAGTGTTGAAAAACTTATTCAAGAAACCGTCCCTCAAAGTATTCGGCTTAGTGAAAAATTAGAAATTGATCCGCCAATAAGTGAATATAAATTCATAGAACATCTTAAAGAGTTAGCCAACCGAAACAAAGTTTATAAATCTTACATTGGTTTAGGTTATCATCCAACTCACACTCCTGCCGTGATTCAAAGAAACATTTTGGAAAATCCAGGATGGTACACACAATACACTCCATACCAGGCCGAAATTTCACAGGGAAGATTGGAAGCTCTTATGAACTTTCAAACAGCAGTAATAGACTTAACCGGACTTCCAATTGCTAACGCATCTTTGCTGGATGAAGGCACTGCCGCTGCGGAAGCAATGACTATGCTGCATTCGGTTTCTAAAAATAAAGATGCGAACATCTTCTTCGTATCTGAAGAATGTTTTCCTCAAACGATTGATGTACTTAGAACGAGATCAAAACCGTTGGGAATTGAATTGGTAGTTGGCGATCATAAGACAGTTGAACTAAATAATAAGATTTTTGGAGTGTTAGTTCAATATCCTGCCTGTGATGGAGAAATCTATGATTACAAGGAATTCTTCAACAAAGCCGATAAACTTGGAATATTAAAAGTTGTCGCTGCAGATTTGTTAAGCTTAACTTTACTTACTCCTCCTGGAGAATTTGGTGCTGATGCTGCCGTTGGAAGCACACAAAGATTTGGAATACCAATGGGCTTCGGTGGTCCTCACGCAGCTTATTTTGCAACCAAAGATGAATTCAAAAGAAATATTCCCGGTAGAATTATTGGTGCATCTGTTGATTCTCACGGGAACCTGGCTTACAGAATGGCATTGCAAACTCGCGAGCAGCACATTCGCAGAGAAAAAGCAACGAGCAATATCTGCACTGCTCAAGTTCTTCTTGCCGTGATGGCTGGCATGTATGCGGTTTATCATGGTCCAAAAGGATTGCGTGGAATAGCCGAACGAATTCATCTCATCGCACGGGTAATTGATGAATCATTAAAATCTCTGGGATTCAATCAGATAAATAAAAATTATTTTGATACTCTGAAAATTGTTTTCTCAAATAATTCAAAGAAAGAAATTGATTCAATCAGAAAGATTGCATTAGTTAGAAAGATTAACCTTAGATACATTGATGACAATGCAATCGGTATTTCAATAAATGAAGTGACTGATTTTGAGGAGATGAAAGAAATCATCTCAGTTTTTGAAGAAGCAAGAGGTAAAAAAATCAACGACGATAAATTTTTAGAGCTTAACAAAAATATTTCAGTTAGTCTTCCGAAAAACTTTGCAAGAACCAGTGAGTACATGAAACATCCGGTATTCAATTCCTATCACTCGGAAACAGAAATGATGAGGTACATTAAGGAGCTTGAGAACAAAGATCTTTCGCTGGTTCATTCTATGACATCGCTTGGTTCATGTACAATGAAGCTTAATGCCGCAACTGAGATGTTTGGAATTTCCTGGCCTGAGTTTGCAAATATTCATCCATTCGCTCCGCTTGCTCAAGCTGAAGGTTATTTAGAGTTATTCAAAAGATTAGAAAAAGACTTATGCGCGATAACGGGATTTGCTGTAGTTTCGCTTCAGCCAAATTCCGGTGCGCAGGGCGAATATTCGGGATTGATGGTGATTCGAGCTTATCACCACAACCGGGGTAATGATCATCGAAATGTAGTTTTGATTCCGTCATCTGCACATGGCACTAATCCTGCAAGTGCTGTTATGGCTGGAATGAAAGTGCTTGTAGTTAGTTCAACTGACTCAGGTAATGTGGATTTAGATGATCTGAGAGGGAAGATTGAACAAAATAAAAATAATCTTGCCGGTTTGATGATAACTTATCCTTCAACACACGGTGTGTTTGAAGAATCAATCAAGCAGATTTGTAAATTAATTCATGATAGCGGCGGACTTGTTTACATGGATGGTGCAAATATGAATGCTCAGGTTGGATTAACAAGTCCGGCGATGATTGGTGCGGATGTTTGCCATTTAAATCTTCATAAAACTTTCTGCATTCCTCATGGCGGCGGCGGACCTGGAGTTGGTCCAATTGCAGTTACAAAAGAACTTGCACAATTTTTACCAAATCATCCTCTTGTAAATTTGAAACATCAAAAAGGAATTACTTCGGTTTCTTCCGCTCCATGGGGAAGCGCAAATATACTTATTATTTCTTATGCATACATTAAAATGATGGGTTCGGAAGGTTTGACGAGAGCATCGGAGATTGCAATCCTTAATGCCAATTACATCAAAGCGAGATTAGAGAAAACATTTCCTGTGCTGTACTCCGGTGAAAGGGGAAGAGTTGCTCATGAATTAATTTTTGATACACGTATTGTCAAAGATTCTGCAGGTGTTGAAGTTGAGGATATTGCAAAACGATTAATGGATTATGGTTATCATGCGCCGACAGTTTCATTCCCGGTTCACGGTACTTTAATGGTCGAACCAACTGAAAGTGAATCCAAAGCAGAGCTTGACCGTTTTTGCGATACCATGCTAATGATCGCTGATGAGATTAAAGAAATCCAACTTGGAATTGCTGATTCAAAAGATAATGTTTTGAAAAATTCACCTCACACAATTCTTGATATTGTTTCAGGTGAATGGAATCATGCTTACTCAAGAGAAAAAGCAGCGTTCCCGGCACGATGGTTAAAGCATAAAAAATTCTGGGTAAGTGTTGGAAGAGTAAACAATGCTTATGGAGATAGAAATTTGGTTTGCAGTTGCAATCCAATTACGGATTATGTCGGAGAAGCAGTTAAATAAATTTTGTTGGATACAAGTTCTCTCGTTAGTAAAAACCGTTGAAACGGTTAAGGGAATAATTTTTATCTCTTTCTCTGCGGGATTAATCCCGCAGAGAACTGGACGTAAATATCTTGATGAACCGTTTTAACGGTTTACTTATTTAGATTAGTATAATAATCAAACGAAATTATCTTGATTAAAAAAATATTTTACTTTTCATTTCTAAGTGTTCTTATTATTTCGTCTTTGGGTTTTGCTCATGGTAATGATTCTCTTTTAACGTTTAAGCAAAAGAGTTTTATTGTTGATTCAATTATTGTGCAAGGAAATGACATAACCGAAGAGGAAATCATCCTTCGCGAATTAACATTTTCACAAACAGATACCATCAGTCAAAAAATACTAGCGTACAACAAGGAAAGAATTTACAGCTTAGGTTTATTCACTAAAGTTGATTTATTTATTTATCCGGAAAATGAAAAAAACTTTTTAGTCATAAATGTTGAGGAAAGCTGGTACATTTATCCTATTCCGGTTGCAAGTCTCCGTGATAATGATTGGAAAAAATTATCTTATGGAGTTTACGTGGTAGTAAAAAACTTTCGCGGACGCAATGAAACTGTAATGGGTAGAGTTGAGTTAGGATACGATCCGACCTTTCAGTTGTCTTATTATAAACCCAACATTGTACCCGGAAGTGACTTTTTCTGGGGCGCTGATTTTATTTACAAAAGAAAAAATAACAGAAGCTTAACTGCAGCTAATTTATTTGGAGAAGACTTCTATCAGAAATTTATAATCGGCAGCTTGGAGCTGGGTAAACGATTTGGTGTATATCAAAGATTAAATTTAAACTTTAACTATAACTATGTTGAATCTCCCAAATTTATTAAAGGTATTAATGCATCTGTCGAAAGAGTAGATCGTTATCCTTCGGTTGGCATTGGCTATTCTTATGATACGAGAGATTTAATTCAATTTCCGAAATCAGGAATTTATGGAGCTGCTTATCTCGAATTTAAGGGCTTAGGTAATAATGATATCAATTATCAAGTTCTGGGTATAGATTTTCGCGAATACAGAAATGTTTTTGATGATCTAACCGCAAAGTGGCGGTTTGCTGCACGGTTCACATCAGGAAAATCAATTCCTTATTATGATTATTCTCTGATTGGGTACGATGAAAAAATAAGAGGCAATTATAATCTATACCAGGAGGGAAATAATTACTACATCGGTTCGTTGGAACTCTATTACCCGTTAATAAAAGATTTTAATATTTCTTTGGATTTTATTCCCATAGTTCCGAAAGAATTAATTTCGTATCGGGTTGCTCTATACCTAGAATTATTTGGAGATACCGGCGCAACAAAATTACTTGGTAAACCAATCAGCTTTAATGATTTTAGAAGCGGATATGGTGTCGGACTGAATCTTTTAGTACTTCCTTATAATATTTTACGTTTTGAAATAGCATTTGATGAATACATGAATTCTGAATTCATACTTGGATTGGGTCTGTCTTTTTGAGATTAAAAGTATTGTAATATAAAATGGAAAGCTTAATTCTGTCTGACATAGAACTTTATTATTCTAAATTGGTTGATCTAAAATCCGGTTTGATAACTATCGAAAGTGAAGAATCCAACCACATTTTGAATGTTATGAGACACGGAACTAACGATGAGATTTACATTACTAACGGCGAGGGTAAAATATTTAAAAGCCAAATCGTAG
>DAIMIJ010000132.1:0-6589 GCA_036722835.1 Ignavibacteriaceae bacterium
TTTTCATAATGAATTAAGTAAGGTGAACCTTGATACGAATTATTCCAATTATCAGGAAAACCATTTTTTACTTTATATCTCAATGCACTTGAGTCGGCCTGGTAAGAAAACCAATATATATTCTGAAGATTATAAATGTTTAATGAAGTAAAAGCATTTGTTGGTTTGACTGGGCTTCCCACAAATTGAACATAATCGCCCCCGTTAAAAAGAGAATCAGAATTTACATCAACAACATCTATTGGAACTTGATTACCTTCATTCAGGACCTCAAGCTTACCCTGTTGTAATTGAAGTTCGGGAATACCTAACGCGACCAAATACTCGTAAGTTAATCTGTACACACCTTTTTCATTCAAGTAGATTTTATAATAATCCTTTTGCGGATCATACCAATAAGTGTTAGTTGATGCAGCCGCGAATGTTTCGTTAATTACTCTGCCTGTAAAGCTCAGCGCTTCCTTCGGATTTATGACACTAGATTTAATTATATCATCCGTCATTCGATCAGTAATTTTAACAATTGTTTTGGGACTAACTTTTTCTGTTGAATAATCTACTCTTAAAATTATTTTTTTATTCAAAACTAATTCTCTGGTTATGGGATTAAACTGATATGGGAATACTCTCAATCCTGCGATTCGAGCATATCGTGCTATAAAAGTAGCACTAATAGCCGCCGGTAGTTTAGGGAAATAGTTATTCGAATTATAAATGGTATCATTAAAATTTAATTTATCAAACGGCTGACCTAAAGAATCAGGATACGGAATTACAAAAACTTGCCGGATCTTCTGTTGATCTACGCTAATGATTTTTACCTGTGGATTAGAATTGAAAGGTATGCCTACGTTTAATGACAGTGCGGGAATCCAGGGATCGCCCGGGTTTCCAAAGGAAAATTCATCTCCTTCAACATATTGAAATTTATTTTCTTCAATTAAGGTATCTAGAATTTTGTACTTATTTTCAAAATTGAATTCTACTTTTACGAAATTAGAATTAGACTCAATAATCTTATAATTTTGAGCATCGACTGAAACATAAATCAGAAACAAGAAAAAGATTAATCTGCTGATAAATTTCATCTGAACCTTGTTAGTTGGAAATTATTAAGAAACTTAGATTTATAACAAAAGCAAATCAAGGTGAAAAATTGCCTTAAGTATTTTTAGAGAATCTGATAAGCATTTCTAAAAATTAATCCCCACTGATCCCCATAAAATATTTTGTAATATTTTTTTCCCCATTAAAACATTTCTTCTAAATTGATATTCCGCTTCCAGATAAAAACCGTATAAAAATTCATAGACATAATTTATTGAAACATAATCTGTCAATTCCCTATCACCATCGAGTAAATGAGCTGTTTCAGGATCGCTTATTGTGTTATTTTCATAAATGTTTGCTCCAACATTTCTGACCAGCTTTTCATCTTTATCATAAATATTATTGCCGTGTAACGAATGATCATACCTCAGTGTAATATTCATTCTTCCGGACAAACGGTAACCTAATTCTGCTGATAATCGAATTGAATTGGGTGGCAGATCAAATCCAAGCAAATAGGTGTTGTTCGTATAAGTCAAAGATTCACCTAGACCAGGGTGAATAAAAATATATGGTCTTATTTGCAAGTATTCAAATTTTAAAGTCAAATCATCGAAACTTAAAGGACTTGTTATCATAGCACCAACCTGCCAGGCTATTCTGTTATGGATCGTTGCCCAATTCTTAAATAATTTTCCAAAATGTATGTCATCTATAAGTATCGCTGAATTAAATTCTAAACCGTTAGTGATTTTATACCTGCCATCAAGCGAAAGAAAAGAATTATCCAGATCATTTAATGAACGCTGTGCGGACTCCCAAACTAAAAATGGATTTAAATATGCTGCTTCGAACGGACGATTTGCATAAATAATTGCCTGAGAAACTCCGAAAGAAATATTTTCGTTAGGTGTAAAGCTCAGCCGGCTCACCGCCAAATACTTTGCCGGTTTATTTCTGATTTCCCCGCTTAATGAGTCAACAAAAACAGATATTTTTGGTTGGATAAGCCAGGCATGAATGAAATCATACTTCAAACTTTTATATGAAAGATCAATTTTTATAAAATCAAAAAGCGGTGGATTATCTGAAAGAATCATTCTATTTAGATTTCCCCTGCCCCATAAAATTCTTTCTCTTCCCAACTGAAGATTAAAAATATCTTTGTGAATTCGTAAGTATCCTTGTGTACCATCAAAAAAATTAATTTTTGTATTATTAAATGTAAAGCTTTGCTCAACTCTTTTATCTATTGATGCAGAATTTCGATTTCCGAAAACCGTTCCATTCGTTCCTTCAAGATAAAAACCAAACGAATCGTTATATGAACCGGCGATGACACCACCGTAATCTAGAAGCGAGGCGCTGCTTTTAACAATATCTGAATATATAAATTTATATTCGATGATCGGATCAACATATAGGAAGATTACTGAATCTTTATAATGATACAAGTGTTTTTCTTTATCGGCAATTAAATTATCAATAAGTTCACCAGTAAATTCATCAAAAAGATTTATTCGATCTTCATTCATTAAAGAAAGTTTGTCTTTCATTCTATCCAGAAATTCTCTATCTGAAGTGCTCAGCTCATTTCTGCTGCTATCAATCTGTGATAAAAAAGAATTCACTTCTTCCCTCGAGAAAGGAATTATAAAATCATCATAATTTTTTAGAACACCCTGTACCTGCATTTTTTTTAGGAAGGGATAAACGGGATGCCGCTCTGTTACGTTTCCAATTTGGGCAGATGAATTAGAATAAAAGCAGAATGGTATAAAAAATAGAAGCAAAGATTTTTGAAAGAAGGATTTGCTCATTAACTGAAATCAGAATCGTATTTTTAAGTTTGACTTATTTCTTATTGAAATATTTCACTTTTCATTCTTTTGAGGAAGAATAAAAACTGATTCATCGAATTCTTCAGGCAAATTATTATTATAAACAGAAGGTTGATATGTAGGAACGTAATATTTAAATAATACTTTCCAATCTTCTTTGGTAGTATGCCCGTTCAGACTTTTGAACTCATCAACCATACTATCAATGGATTCCTGATTATGCTGGCTGATCATTCGGGCTTTAAATATTTTTTCATGTGAGGTCGGTATCACTCCCTCCTCCGCAGTCAAAACCTCTTCAACAAGCTTTTCCCCATCTCTAATCCCGGTATATTCAATTTTTATATCTTTATTAGGAATTAAATTATGAAGGGTGATCAAATCTTCCACAAGATCAACAATCTTTATTGGTTCGCCCATATCAAGAATAAAAACATCACCATTTTTTCCGGTAGCTGCAGCTTGTAAAACTAACGCTACCGCTTCAGGTATAGTCATGAAATATCTTTTCATTTCCGGATGAGTTATGGTAATTGGTCCGCCATTTTTTAGCTGATTTAAAAAGAGCGGTAATGCACTGCCCCTGCTTCCAATCACATTTCCAAATCTAACTGCAACAAAATTGGAAGAGCTTACAATTCCGGTAACAATTTGCTCTGCTATCCTCTTAGAAACCCCCATGATGCTGGTTGGATTTACTGCCTTATCGGTAGAAATTAAAACAAAATTACCCACATTAAATTTATTAACGGCCGTAGCAAGATTATGCGTTCCAATAATATTTACTCTAACAGCTTCTTCCGGAAATTTTTCCATTACCGGTACGTGTTTATAAGCAGCGGCATGAAAAACCACATCCGGTTTAAATGATTCAAACATTTTATCTACTTTATTCTTATCCGAAATATCGCACAAATACATTCTCACTTCATGAGATCTAAACATCGCTTTTAATTGTAATTCGAGATCAGCCAAATCACTCTCATTAATATCTACTATAGCAACTTCTTTAGGTTCATAAAAAATAACTTGTCTCGATATTTCCGACCCAATTGAACCGGCAGCACCTGTAATCATTACTCTTTTATTATTCAGATAATTCCCAATTATTTTCGCACTTATAGAAACAGCTTGACGTCCAATTAAATCGCTTACGTCAATGTCACGAACATCTTGCATTCTAACTTTTACTGAATCAGAGATATCGTTTATTGTGGAGATTACTTTAACATCCTTAACCCCGGCTTCACGGGCAATGTTTAATATTTTTCTGTGAAATTTTCTATCAGCAGTTAGAACTGAGATCAAAATAGAATCAACTTTATATCTCTTAATGATTTCCGACAGCTCTTTCGTGTTGCCTAACACTCGGATTCCCTGAAGATATAAATTTTGTTTCAGGGGATCATCGTCAATAAATCCGATTGGATAAAATTTTCGTGTATCACTTCGATTAATGTCTCTTAAAATTTGCTCACCGCTGCTTCCGGCTCCAACTATCAAAGTTCTCTTAAGATCAGATGTTCCAATGCGCTGACGCATTACTTCCAAATACATTCGTTTTGATATTTTAAATCCGGAAGAAAGCATAAAGCTAAATATCAAATCAACAAGTAAAATACTTCTTGGAAAGCCGGCAAATAAACTCAGATTAAATCCATAAATGATGATGAACAGAATACCGTTGCTTAACAAAACAGCTTTACCAATATTTGCCAGATCCTGCAATGAAACAAAACGCCAGGAAATGTCATACAAGCGGAAAGAGTAAAACACTGCAATTTTTACAGCTAAGAATAAGATCAGGAAAAGGGGTAAGTTATAATTGAAGTTTAGTATGGGATTAAATTCAAACCTAATTACAAATGCCAAAATGAGTGATAAAGCAAATGCAATTAAATCAAATAGTAAAAAAGTTACTCTTCTCATAAAATTTGATTTTGGAAAGCTATGCAATAATTTTTTTACCATTTGAAAATTACTTTGAAAGTGGAGAAAAGAATTTTTAAATCAGTGAACAGACTAACCTCTTGTAAATATTTTTTATACAAAAAAATCTTTTCAGGAAGAATTTTCGTTAAATAAAAAGACTCGCTTTCTGATTTACCATTTAATAACGCTGCTTCATTCCGAAAATTAATGGATGCGTAATCCGTAATTCCAGGCTTTAAAGTAAGAATCTTTGAATAGTCATCTTTGTAAAACTCTGCATACTTCGGTAATTCGGGTCGTGGACCAATCAAGCTCATTTCGCCATACAGCACGTTGAAAAGCTGAGGCAGCTCGTCAAGTTTATATTTTCTTAAAAACTTACCTATACCGGTTATACGCTTGTCTTCTTCAGATGATACTCCAGGCCCAATTTCATCAGCATGATTTACCATAGTTCGAAATTTGATGATGTTGAATTTTTTCCATTCTCTGCCAACTCTTTCCTGCAAATAAAAAATTGGTATTCCGGAACTGATTAAAATACCCAACGAAATCAGAATTAGTATTGGTGACAACAATAAAAGAACGAATGATGCAATAATAATATCGAATAATCTCTTCACAAAAAAATACATATAAACGCTATAAATGGTCTCTACTTTAAAAGAATTAATTTGATAATAAAATATAACTCCCTTAAGCCCATATAATCAAACCAACAATAACGCCTATCTTTTAAATTTTCTCGTAATAAAATTCATTCCATCAATTACTCTATTGATACCCTCACTTTTCATTCCCGGCCAAATTGGAAGAGTTACTAAACCCGGATAAATTTTTTCCGATACAGGAAAATCTTTTAGCTCTAATTGAAATGTATCTCGATAATAAGGATGCCTGTAAAGCGGAATAAAATGTACACTTGCACCGATACTGAGATTTTTTAGCTCATCAATAAATTGTGAACGGCTGATGGTTAGTTTTTCCAGCTCTAAAAGAATTGGATAGAGATGATACGCCGATACCCGATCTTCTTTTACATAATAAGTTTTAATAAATTCGTTTGAAGCAAAACTATTATTGTATTGATCGTTTATTTCCTTACGGCATTCCCAAAGAAAATTTATTTTTTTTAATTGCACTAATCCTAAAGCAGCTTGAATATCTGTAAAGTTGTATTTAAAACCTGGAGCCACCACTTCATAAAACCAGGAACCTTCTGAAGTATATCTTTTCCACGCATCGCTATTTATTCCGTGCAAACGCATGATCGAACTGCGTTCAGCAACTGCTTGATCATTCGTACAAAGCATACCTCCCTCGCCTGTTGCAAGAGTTTTAGTTGCATAAAATGAAAAGCATGTTACGTCACTTATGGTACCAATTCTTTTTCCTTTGTAAAAAGCAGGAATTGCATGAGCAGCATCCTCAATGACTTTCACATTATACTTTTTAGCAATTTCAGTAATTTCATCCATATCACATGGCTGCCCGCCGTAGTGAACCGGAATTATAGCTTTTGTTTTTTTCGTGATAGCTTTTTCAATACAATTCGTATCAATATTAAAAGTATTTTCTTCTACGTCAACGATTACAGGCTTTGCTCCGAAATAACAAATAATTTCCGCAGTCGCAGTGAATGTGATTGCCGGGATAATTACTTCATCTCCTTTTTGCAAACCGATGGCTTCGAGAGCCAAATGTGCCGCCGCAGTCCACGAATTTGCAGATACGGAATATTTACATCCGATGAAAGAATTAAATTC
>DAIMIJ010000133.1:0-2254 GCA_036722835.1 Ignavibacteriaceae bacterium
TATAACGGCTCATTGCCTGGTTTACCTCACTGCGAAGATGAAGGATGCCTAATTGTTGATAATCATTGTGTGAGAACAAATCATGCGGAGATAAATGCGTTAACCCAAGCGGTTACTCATGGTGTTAATATTAAAGGATCAACGGCATACATCACAAACATGTCCTGCACAACATGTGCAAAAGCATTAATTGCTGCGGGAATAAAAAGAGTTGTTGTTTTTTCGGATTATCACGACACACTTGCTACAAAATTCTATTCTGAATCGAATGTAGAAATTGCGAAGCTTGAAATACCAGATAAGTTAATTAACTACGATTTAAAAAGTTACTCTTCAGCGAGAAAAACTAAAAAATCCAGATGACGGAAAAAATATTTTCCTACTGGAAACCAATATCAGCAGTGGTTATCTGGGGAGCATCATTCATTGCTACAAAAATTGCTCTTGAAGAAATTGCTCCGCTCGCAATCATCTTTTTAAGATTAATTCTTGCTTCGATTTTACTTTTCATATTAGCTGTTTATTCTAAAAAAAGCTTTGCTATTGATCTAAAGAATCATGGTGGTATTTTCATTCTTGCACTAATTGCTGCGTTTCATCTCTGGATACAAGTTACCGGAATGCAGTACACAACAGCGGCAAACACCGGCTGGATTATCGGGACAGCCCCGATTTTTATGGCAATAGTTGGTTTTGTTATCTTTAAAGAATCTCTTTCACCAATTCGAATCTTCGGAATTCTTCTTGCGTTCTTTGGCTTGCTTATGCTTATAAGTAAAGGAGATTTTTCATCCATTGATTTGCTTTCCAATCAAGGCGATTTTCTAATTCTTGCAAGTGCATTTACATGGAGTATCTATTCCGCGGTTAACAAAAAAATTTCTTTAAGCTATTCACCGCTTCTTACAATTTTGTTTCTATTCGTTATGATGGCAATAATAATTTCACCTTTTTCGATTAACTCTGCAGCTATTCAATCAGTCATTTCCTTTTCGGCTAAAGGATGGATTGCAATTTTCTTTCTGGGAATTTTCTGCTCAGGAGTAGCTTATGTGCTGTGGGCTCAAGCGCTCAAAGAAATGGATTCAGTGAAAGTTGGCGCCTTTCTTTACTTTGAACCTTTCGTTACGGTCTTTGCCGCATGGCTTATGCTTAGAGAAGATATAACTTTCATGATGATTTTGAGCGGAATTATAATTTCAATTGGAGTAATGCTTGTAAATTTTAAGGTTCGTAATCTTTTTCGTGATCTATTTCACACTAATGTATCATCAAAATAATTCCGCTAAGAAAAATCTTGCTTATGTAGCTTCCAATACTTAGTTTATTCAGCGAGGGTATTTTCTAATTCAATTTTTTAACAATATAAGAGGTTCACATGAACACAAAAAAGTTTCTCATTGCGTTTGTCGTCGTGTTTGTTCTTCTTGAAATCACCAATTACCTGATACATGGAGTAATTCTTAGTTCCACATATGCAGAAGAGGGAGTTAAGCAGGTATTCCGGGCCACGGAAGAAATGCAAAGTAAAATGTGGATAATGTGGGTGGCAGATCTTGTCTGGTCCTTTTTCTTCGTTTTTATTTTTGTAAAAGGATATCAGAACAAAGGCATCATGGAGGGAATTAGATACGGTGTTTACATAGGCATATTTGTAAGTTTTGTTTTTGCTTATCAATCTTTTGCAATGTTGCCGCTTCCGTATTCTCTCACATTTGAGTGGTTTATAGCAGGGCTAATCCAGTGCGTAATAATTGGAATTGTAGCAGCGGTGATTTATAAGCCGAAAGAAGCTGTAACTGTATAATCGGGTTATTATTTTAAGTGAGACTCACTTTTAAAGTGAGTCTCACTTATCCCATGTTCTCTTCTTGACTGCCTTTTCGTAAAGAGAAATATATTCCTTGGCTGAATTCTTCCAGGAATAATCTCTATTCATTCCATTAAGCTGGATCTTTTTCCACGCATTTTTATGATGATAAGCATTAACTGCCCTTTGTACAGTCGTAAATAAAGCATAGCTTGTATAATCATTAAAGGAAAATCCGTTACCTGTGTCTTGCCCAGGATAATTCATTTCATCCCAGTCTTGAACCGTGTCAGCTAGACCGCCGGTTTTACGGACAACGGGTACTGTTCCATACTTCATGCTGTAGATTTGATTCAATCCGCATGGTTCATACCTCGATGGCATAAGAAAAATATCTGCTGCTGCTTCGATTAAATGAGAAAGTTCGTTATTAAAGCCGATGTA
>DAIMIJ010000133.1:2354-6471 GCA_036722835.1 Ignavibacteriaceae bacterium
CTTGCCAAGCAGATTATCTTTCGAATACCGGAAAGGAAGATGTTTATCCGTTTCTGGGTTCCATTCACTATAATCAACGCCATTAAGAATTCCGAACAGATCATCTTTCCTTTGTAATAATACATTGTGAAGTCCTGCGCCATACTCGGGAGTTAAAATTTCATGTGCATAGGTTTTACTTACAGTATTAATTATATCGGAAAAAAGAATGCCCGTTTTCATGAAAGAAACCGTATCTTCAAACTCAACAGGTCCGCCGGGATAAAATAAATCACCGCGAATTTCTGCACTTAAAAGAGTTGACTTGGGAAATCTTCCTTGATAACCGATGTTATGAATTGTGAACAATGTTGCCGTGCGATCGTACATTCTATCCCAATCATAATTGTCTTTAATAAACAATGGTACCAAACCCGTTTGCCAATCATTGCAGTGAATCACATCCGGTGCCCATTTTAATCTTTGCAGAGATTCTATTACACCCTTGCTGAAAAGAATGAACCTTTCGTCTTCATCGTGATCATTAGTGTAGATAAGTCCCCGGTGAAAATAATGAGGGCAATCAATAAAATTTACTTCTACGTTTGAATTGTTCAAAGCGGTTTGATGAAGATGAACCGAGCGTAAGTGCCCGGAAATCCGGATAAGCATTTCACCAACATTCCAATTGTAGTGCAAATTGAATTTGTTTTCATCTATGTAGGAATATTTTGGAAGAAAGAGCTTTACTTCGCACCCAAGTTCTGCAAGCGCTTTGGGAAGAGAACCCGAAACATCTGCAAGCCCTCCTGTTTTTGCAAATGGAACGGCTTCGGAGGAAAGGAAGGCAATTTTCATTTTACTCATATCAATAATTTGAAGTTGTTCAAACTTAAAAAATATTTTGTTGAATGAGAATGAAGCGCAGTCACATTTATTTTACAAACTATTTTATGTATCGAGTCATGAATGAGGTTTGTGTTTAACACTTTTTATTTCAATCATTTTAACACAGAATAATTTGAGAGTGACTATTGATTTATAATAAACCTGCCTGCCGTAATAAAAACTTATTATCTTATAAAAATCTTAACAGCAACTATGATTCGATCTTGGTTTCAGTTTTTTATCATGCACTGCAGTTATCCAGTGCATTTGCCTTTCCAATTATTCCCCAAAATCTTTAAATTAAAACCAGAATTAAAAGCTAATTGAAGAAATTATGGAAACAAGCAAAACCGATCTCTCAATCTTTACGGTAGGTAATCCAAATAACAAACCAGTCGTTTTCGTTCACGGCTTTCCTTATGATCATACAATGTGGGATAAGCAAATTGATGAGATGAAATCAAATTTCTTTTGTGTTACTTATGACATCAGGGGGTTGGGTGAATCTCCCATCGGTGATGGGCAGTACACCATGGAATCTTTTGTTGATGATCTTGAAACAATTATTAATGAATTGAAACTTGATAAACCGGTACTGTGCGGACTCTCAATGGGTGGATATATTTCTCTTCGAGCAGTTGAAAGAAATGAATCAAACTACAGCGGGTTAATTTTATGTGACACACGTTCGGCATCTGATACTGATGAAGGAAAAATAAAACGAGCAGAGAATGTAAGAAAAATAAACACCCTCGGAGTAAAACACTTTGTTTCCGAGTTTGTCCCGCATTGCTTTTCTGTTAAATCAATTACTGATTCAAACGAAGAGTACACTAAAGTGCTAAATAAATCTTTGAACTCAAACGCTATTGGTATAAAGGGCTGCTTGCTTGCAATGTCAGGAAGAACGGATACCACTTCTTACCTGTCTAAGATCAAAATTCCGACATTACTTTTGTGCGGTGAAGATGATCGCTTGACTCCTCCCGATACAATGGAACTAATGGTGGAACAAATTCCCAACTCGCATTTTGAAATTGTGCCGAATGCAGGTCATATGTCGCCGATTGAAAATGCTCCTTTTGTGAATAATAGAATTAAAAAGTTTTTGGGAAGAATATGATGGGTATAATTATTTGTATCACAATTCTTATATCGTTGTTGCAATTATTCCAAATTAATGTGTTAGTTTATTATTCAAAATAATATTTATATCATAGGACAATAGATTTGATGCATAAGTTTCACATACCGGTTATGGGTCTTGGGTTTACTATAGACACCCCAGTTAAAGTAGCACCTTACGGAATTTCTTCCGTTATTTCAATTATTGATCATAGTTTAATTGAAAAAATGAGGGAATATTACTGCCGGAAAATCGGTATTCCGTATTCTATCATTTCTGAAAAGACCAAAGATTTTAGAGCTGAACGGATTACAAATTACCTCAACTTAATTGATCAAATTGTTAGCGAGAAGTTTGAGAAAGTAAAAAATTCTATCTACGAAAAGGGAGAAGAGATTCATAAATACGTCGAGATGCTGCCCGATGTTTCGGAGATGAAGAAAAAATTTTATGAGTTAATTGAAAACGGAAGTGCTGTTAAGAAAGATATTCAAACGTGGATTCACGATAATATTCGTGCCGGAAGTATTGATGTAAACATCATGACAAAGGTTGATTCGGAAAATTACAGCGGAGATGAAAAACTTCCCATTGAGTATAATGATGCACACTCTGCTTTGAGAGGATTTGCAAATAGTAAGTTACATTCATCCCTTGTATTATCTGCGGGAATGAATCCCAGACTATACGGTTATCTTGAAAAATTTGATGATTTTTATCCGGATGAAAAGGGATTTCTCCGCAAGAAAATTACTTTGAAGGTGAGTGATTACAGATCGGCAATTATTCAAGGAAAATTTTTAGCTAAAAAAGGTTTATGGGTTTCTGAATATCGGGTTGAGTCTGGACTTAACTGCGGCGGACATGCTTTTGCAACCGATGGTTTTTTGCTGGGACCTATTCTCGAAGAGTTTAAGAATAAACGTGATGAATTGATCAACACCACGCATGAAATTTATACCGGGGCACTAAAAAATAAAAACCGTTATTATCCTTCCTTGCCATTAAACATAAAAATCACCGCACAAGGAGGCGTAGGAACTTCTCAAGAACAGGACTTCCTGTTGAATTATTATCAGCTTGATTCCGTTGGCTGGGGAACACCGTTTTTACTTGTACCTGAAGTCGTAAATGTTGATCCTCAAACAATGGAACTTCTGCGTAACGCTAAGGAATCCGATCTTTATTTGAGCGATATTTCTCCTTTGGGTGTGCCGTTCAATAGTGTAAAGAATAATTCGCAGGATTTAGAAAAGCAGGAGTTAGTTGATAAGGGAAGACCGGGAAGTGCTTGTCCGAAAAAATATTTGACTTTTAATACTGAATTTACGGACAACCCGATCTGTTCTGCTTCGCGTCAATATCAGCATCTGAAAATAAAAGAATTAGAAACAAAGAATCTAAGTAAAGAAAATTATAATCAAGAGTTTGATAAGATTGTTGATAAAGCATGTATCTGCGTCGGCTTGGGAAATTCCGCTATGCTGAAAAATAATTTAGAGATAAAAGGAAACAGCAAAGGAGTTTCTATTTGCCCCGGACCGAACATGGCATATTTTGATAAGGTATTGTCTCTGCGTGAAATGGTTGATCATATTTACGGCAGGAAAAATGTTATTAGTCGAAATGACCGCCCTAATTTTTTTCTGAAAGAATTGAAACTCTATATCGATTATCTAAAGAGATTAATTGCAGAAAGCGGAACAGAATTTTCCGAAAAGCAAATTAAGTATTATCAAACTTTTCAATCTAATTTGACAAACGGTATCGAGTATTATAAAAATCTTTATCTTGACTATAAAGAAAAGTACGAACACTTTAAAAATGATTTTCTCCATGAACTCGAACGGCTCCGTAGTGAGTTAGGTAAAGTTATTTTTGAGAAGGAAGTAGAGACGGAATAGTTTTACTCGTTGCACCTAGTTAAATGTTTCTGTTATGGAGTCGTCCCCCCGCTTTGCGGGGGCAAGCTGTGACAGCCATGAAATCAAGCTGTTATGTTTTTCCCGAAGGATGCCTTTGGCAAACATAACAGAACATTAACTTGCTTCAACAAAATATAGGTGAATCATGCAATCCTTATTCAAACCATTCGTTGCTCTTGAAGCTCCCAGCAGATATTTT
>DAIMIJ010000134.1:0-6446 GCA_036722835.1 Ignavibacteriaceae bacterium
AAGGAAAAGTAATAAATCCGTGCATTCTTGGATTAACAATTGTTAGCCCGGATTCTTCCTTTACTTCGCGTACTACACAATCTTCTGGACTTTCACACGCGTTAAATTTACCGCCGAGACCATTCCATTTTCCTTCGTGATAATCATTCTCCTTTTTTATGCGGTGTATCATTAATGTCTTATTTGAATTATTGTCCATTACATAACAAAGTGTTGCAAGTTTCATGATAAATTTTTCTTATAAAAATATCGGTGTTGTAATTAATATTTCTGTGATTTATGTTTTAACCGACTGTTAAAATAAATCGTGCAAATATAGCCAATATTAATTTGTTACAATTTAAATATGAGCAAGTGTTTTGCTTATGATTTCTTACTTTTATATTTGAGTTGTTGATATATTTTCTTAAAATTAACCAACAAAAAAGGAGACCTAAAACACGATGGCTGAACTTAGTAAAGCTTTGAATAATTCTGCTGGAATGGATGAGGATGAGGATCAGTTTAAGGAAATGATTGCCCACATCTCCGCATTTCCAAATGCTTACAATTCAGAAGTTCTTTTTGCCTCTGATTTTGACGACGAAGATGAAGACGAGGAGGAAGATGAATTTGAAGAGGATGACGAAGACCTTTTTGATGAAGATGAATTAGAAGAAGAGGGGTACGAGGAAGATTTCGATTTCGATGAAGAAGAAGAGGGGGATGATGAAGATGAAGACGCGGGAACTTACAATTAGTTGCCTAAACCCCAAAATACTTTTCCTTTAAAAGATAATTTTTTACATAGTCGGTTACACCTTCTTCCAAAGTTTGTAGTGTTTTTGTGTAACCGGCTTTTTTTATTTTATCAATTTTCGCTTCTGTAAAGTATTGGTACTTTTGCTCAAGATGTTTGGGCATTTCTATGTAATTTATGTTTACGGGCTTACCAAGTGCATTAAATAAAGCGACAACCAAATCATTCCATGTTCTTGCTTTCCCCGAGCCAACATTATAAAGTCCATTTTTATCTTTATTCTTTAAAAACCAAAGCGTCATGTCTACGGCATCTTTAACATAAATAAAATCCCTCATTTGTTCACCGTCTTCATATTCCGGTTTTTTTGATTTAAATAATCTAACAAAACCCGCATCGCGTATCTGCTCAAATGCTTTGTGCACAACGCTTCTCATATCGCCTTTGTGATATTCATTGGGACCATAAACATTAAAATATTTCAAACCAACAATGCAGTTCATTATGTTTTGCTTTATTGCCCAAAGATCAAACAACTGCTTTGAATAGCCATACATGTTAAGAGGATTTAATTTCGAAACAGAATTTTCATCATCATCAAAACCTTTGCCGCCATCACCATACGTTGCTCCAGATGAAGCATAAATAAATCTTACTTTATTAGCCAAGGAGAATTGGGCAAGCTTTTTGGTAAATTCATAATTATTTCTGATAAGATGATCGGCGTCTTTCTCTGTTGTAGAGGAATTAGCACCCATGTGAATGATTGCGTTAAAGTTATACTTCAATCCCTTTTCAAGATTATTTATAAAATCATTTTTATTGATGAAATCAACGAATCGCAATCCAACTAAGTTTTTCCACTTATCGTCCTGTCCAAGCTCATCAACGACAATGATATTCTCTTCCCCTAAAGTATTTAAACGCCAAACAATAGCGCTTCCAATAAATCCTGCTCCGCCTGTAACTGCTATCATATATATCTCAAATAATTTTTTAATGAAACTAAATTAATTATATTTGTCTCTGTATCAAATAGCGTGACATTTAATAGCAAACAATAAAAAAATCCGATGAACAATACTTTGCAGAGCTTGAGAAATATTTTACAGAAGAGAATTCTCGTTTTGGATGGCGCAATGGGTACTATGATTCAGCACCATAAATTAACGGAGAGGGATTTTCGCGGAGAAAGATATAAAGATCATTCGCATGACCTTAAGGGAAACAATGATCTGCTTAATATTACTCAACCGGAAATTATAAAAGGTATCCATCGCGCTTATCTTGAGGCGGGTGCAGATATAATTGAGACGAATACTTTCAGCGCAAATGCTATTTCTCAATCCGATTATAAGCTTGAACAAATTGCCTACGAAATTAATTTTGAGGCAGCTAAAATTGCGAAGCAAGCTGCCACCGAATTCATCAAACAAAATCCAAACAAACCAAGATTTGTTGCCGGTGCGTTAGGACCAACAAACAGAACAGCATCCTTATCTCCCGATGTTAATGATCCCGGTTACCGCGCCATCACCTTTGACAAGCTTGCCGCAACATATGGCGAACAAGTAAGGGGATTGATTGATGGCGGAGCTGATATTCTTTTGGTTGAAACTATCTTCGATACACTGAATGCAAAAGCGGCAATTTATGCTATTCAAGAATATTGTGATAAAAATAATTTAATTATTCCGATAATGATCTCCGGAACAATTGTAGATCAAAGTGGCAGAACTCTCTCCGGTCAAACCACGGAAGCGTTTTGGATTTCTATTTCACACGCAAAAAATCTTTTAAGCGTTGGCTTGAACTGCGCGCTTGGTGCAAAACAAATGCGTCCTTTCATAGAGGAGCTCTCAAGAATTGCTCCAGTTTATATAAGTGTTTATCCTAATGCCGGTCTTCCAAACGAAATGGGTGAGTATGATGAATCTGCTGACTCTATGTCAAAAATACTAAATGAGTTTGGTGAAAACGGATTCTTCAATATTGTTGGCGGATGCTGCGGTACAACTCCGGAACATATAAATGCAATTTCCAAAATCGCCGAGAAAATTAAACCGCGCAAAATCCCAAATATTGAACCTTACTTGCGTTTGAGCGGACTCGAGCCGCTTATTGTTCGTCCCGAATCAAATTTTATTAACATTGGTGAACGAACAAATATTACCGGCTCTAAAAATTTCTCAAAACTAATTTTAGCAGGAGATTACAACGGAGCTTTAGCGGTCGCCAGAAACCAAGTTGATGGAGGTGCTCAGGTTTTAGATGTTAACATGGATGAGGGTTTGCTTGATTCTGAAGAGGCAATGATAAAATTCCTTAACCTCCTTTCATCTGAGCCGGATATTGCAAAACTTCCAATAATGATTGACTCATCAAAATGGAGTGTTATCGAATCAGGGCTGAAGTGTCTTCAGGGCAAAAGCATAGTCAACTCAATCAGCATGAAGGAAGGAGAAGATGTTTTCAGAGAACGTGCTAAAAAAATTCGGCAGTACGGTGCAGCAATTATTGTCATGGCTTTCGATGAAAAAGGTCAGGGCGATACATTTCAAAGAAGAATAGAGATTTGCCAACGTGCCTATAAAATTCTTACTGAAGAAATTGGCTTCCCGCCGCAGGATATAATTTTTGATCCGAATGTTTTAACCCTCGCAACCGGCATTGAAGAACACAATAACTATGGTATTGATTTTATTGAAGCTTGCCGCTGGATAAAACAAAATCTTCCTTATTCAAAAGTTAGCGGCGGTATAAGCAATGTTTCGTTTTCTTTCAGAGGGAATAATGTTGTCCGTGAGGCAATGCATTCGGCGTTTCTTTATCACGCAATAAAAGCCGGGCTTGATATGGGAATCGTTAATGCGGGTCAACTCGAAGTCTATGAGGAAATTCCAAAAGACCTATTGGTTCTTGTAGAAGATGTTATTCTCAATCGCCGACCTGATGCCACGGAAAGATTAGTTGCTTTTGCCGAAACAGTAAAGCAAAAAGACAAAGAAGCTGTAAAAACCGAAGAGTGGCGAAACTGGAACGTAGAAGATAGACTTAAACATTCGCTTGTGAAAGGCATTGATGAATTTATAGAAAAAGATACCGAAGAAGCCAGGCAGAAATATTCAAAGCCGATTGAAATAATTGAGGGTCCGCTAATGGCGGGTATGAATGTTGTCGGAGATTTGTTCGGTGCCGGTAAAATGTTTCTGCCGCAAGTTGTTAAAAGCGCAAGAGTGATGAAGAAATCGGTAGCATATCTGGAACCATACATAAAAAGAAGCCCCATCCCCGCCCCTTCCCCGAAGGGAAAGGGTGATACGTTTGGATGGATGACTGCCGATCCGAGTCTTTATGATGTTTTAAAAGAACATGCCCAAAAAAATAAAGACAATCCGACTAAAGCAGAATTGGTACTTTGGGAATTATTAAAAGGAAAACAGCTTGAAAATTTTAAATTCAGAAGACAGCACATTATTGGAAAATATATTGCGGATTTTATCTGTTTATCTCACAAGCTGATTATTGAAGTCGATGGCAAAATTCATCAGATTCCAGAAAACGAAGAATCTGATGAGGTAAGAACTAAATGGTTAGAATCCAAAGAATTTAAAGTAATCAGATTTAAAAATGAAGCGGTTCTTTCAGATCCAGAAAAAGTATTATCTGAAATTCAAAAAGTCCTCCCCTTCGGGGAGGATTTAGGTGGGGCTTCTCGCATTTTGCTTGCAACAGTTAAAGGGGACGTACACGACATCGGTAAAAACATTGTGGGTGTTGTTCTCGGCTGTAATAATTATGAGGTAATTGATCTTGGAGTAATGGTAAGTGCTGATAAAATATTACAGACAGCAATTGACAATAAGGTTGATGTAATTGGTTTAAGCGGACTCATCACACCCTCTCTGGATGAAATGGTTTATGTCGCAATGGAAATGGAAAGACGCGGTTTTAAAATTCCTCTGCTTATTGGCGGCGCTACAACATCGCGGGTTCACACTGCCGTAAAGATTGCCCCAAATTATAGCTCTCCCGTAGTTCATGTTTTGGATGCATCTCGAAGCGTTCCGGTTGTCAGCAATCTTATAAATCCCGATAATAAAATTCAATCTGATTACATCCAAAGCATTAAGGTTGAGTATGAAAAGGTTCGCATTGATCATTCTAAAAAGAGAGCTGCAAAAAATTTCGTTTCCTTATCTCAGGCAAGACAAAATAGATTTATATCAGATTGGAATAAAATTCAAATTAAAAAGCCTGAGATGCTCGGTGTTTCGGTATTAAAAAATTATTCTTTATCTGCTCTTCGCAAGTATATTGATTGGACACCATTCTTTATGACATGGGAATTAAAAGGAAAGTATCCCGCTATTTTCGACAGCGATAAATATGGAAGAGAAGCAAAACGTTTATTCGAAGACGCCAATAAGTTACTAGATAAAATAATTGATGAAAATTTAATTATGGCATCAGGCGTGTTTGGATTGTTTCCGGCAAATACGGTTGCGATTGATGATATTGAAATATATTCGGATGATAATCGTAAAGGCATAAAAACAGTTTTTCATACCTTAAGATCCCAGGGTCAAAAAGTTCAAGAATCAAACAACCTTGCTCTTGCGGATTACATCGCTCCGAAGGAGACAGGATTAAAAGATTACATCGGAGCTTTTGCAGTCACAGCAGGAATCGGAATTGAAAAAATTGTCGAACAATTTGAAAAAGAGCATGATGATTACAACAGCATCATGATGAAAGCGCTGGCAGATCGTCTCGCCGAAGCATTCGCAGAGCATCTTCATGAACTTGTTAGAAAAAAACATTGGGGCTATTCTTCCGAAGAAAGCCTTTCCAGCGAAGACCTCATAAAGGAATCTTACCGGGGGATTCGTCCTGCGCCTGGATATCCCGCACAACCTGATCATACCGAGAAGCGCACAATTTTTGATTTGCTTGATGTTGAAAAAAATACTGGAATTACCTTAACCGAAAGTCTTGCGATGCATCCCGCTGCATCGGTCTGTGGATTGTATTTTGCACATCCAAATGCAAAATATTTTAATGTTGGTAAAATTGGAAAAGATCAGGTCCTTGATTATCACAAACGCAAAGGCATGAGCATTGAAGAAACTGAGAAGTGGCTTCGGCCAATTTTGAATTATGATGAAGGGGAGTGAGCGCTTCTCAAGATTGGGTGTTCTACAATAAGTTCTTTCGATTCATAATCTTTAAACAGTTAATATTAATTTGAATAACGAACACCGAATATTGAATGTTGAACTACGAAATTCTTTGAGTCAAACTCTTCTTAAAAATAATCTAATAAACCCTCAAGGAGTTAAAACTTAAAATCAACACCCACCTCAAGTGCGCCGTAGCTTAATGTTCCAAAACCGACTCTTCCCATAAGTGCAATTGTCGGGGTAATCCAATATCTTGTTCCGCCATGAAATCCAAGCCACAGCCCGCCATGCGATGGTTCAGCATAGAAGATGCTGCTGGAAGATTTTAAATCAACCGAGCCTGCATCATAAGCTAAAACCGCTCCGACCCAAGGATCAAATTTTTTGTTGTCTAATTTGAAGTGATAATTAAACTGTCCGCCAATTAAAATGTTTGTATAGCTCCAGCTTCCGCCGAAAAAGCTTTCCTTGTAGCTCCAATATCGGAAAATTCCACCAGCACCGACTGTTCCAAAATTTTGTAT
>DAIMIJ010000135.1:0-1128 GCA_036722835.1 Ignavibacteriaceae bacterium
TTTCCTGGATTACATACTCCGTATTAGACTCCCAATAACATTGTTTATTGCTGTTGCCTCATTCGCGTTAACATATTTTGTCAGCAGACCCGAACGTGATGGAATTGGTTATGCTCCCGATCAACCGATTGCTTTTTCACATAAGCTGCATGCTGGAGATATGAAAATTGATTGTCAGTATTGCCATACCGGAGTGGAAAAGTCGCGTCATGCAATGGTTCCTCAAGTAAGTACGTGTATGAATTGTCATTCTATTGCAAGAAAAGATAAACCGCAGATTATTAAGCTCACAGAGTATTACAATGAAGGGAAAGCTCTTCCTTGGAAAAGAATTCATAGAGTTGCAGACTTTGCATACTTCAACCACAGTGTTCATGTAAACCGAGGAATTGACTGCGCTGTGTGTCATGGTGATGTAGCAAGAATGGAAAAGGTTATGCAAGTTAATTCATTCACAATGGGTGGGTGTTTAAATTGTCATCGCAACCCTAAAGAGAATGTTCCGAATGTTGCTCAAATAAATAATGGTCCTACAAATTGTTTCGCTTGTCATAGGTAATAAAGAATAATTTTAATATGAAAATAGACAGGAAAAAATTTTTCTTAACTGCAGCCACTAGTTTTTTAGGAATCACCTTCTTAAAGAATTTTCCCTTTAGTGCTTTCGGAAAAACAAGTAAGTCGGGTAATGGAAAAATAAAAGTTAAGATAAATCCATCTGCAGTTAGCCGCAAGAGTAAAGAGGATAATCATGCTTGAAGAGAAAGAGAATATGCCTAAGCAGGAAAGTCCGGAAACAAAGGATATGCACTATTGGAGAAGCTTTGAGGATCTTTATAAAAATCCTCAAATAGTAGAAGCAAGCCATCATGAATTTAAAGAAGGTGTAACTGACGATTTTAATCCTTCAGAGTTATCACATATTTCACGACGAAAATTTTTAGCATTGGTCGGTGCATCGGCTGCGTTAGCCGGCGCCGGCTGTGCTGATTATCCTGATAAAGGCGAGATCATTCCGTATAATAAAAAACCGGAAGAAGTAACTTTAGGAAAACCAAATTATTATGCCTCAACTTCAAATGCTTGTGCTCATATATGCGGTGTGTTGGTAAAAACACGAGAAGGTCG
>DAIMIJ010000135.1:1228-6417 GCA_036722835.1 Ignavibacteriaceae bacterium
ACAAAAAGTGCAGAGTGGGAAAATCTTGTTTCTAAAATGAACTCTGGACAAGTTGGAGCAGTAATTCATTTTAATTCCAATCCTGTATTTCATCTAGCTGATGATTACGGATATGAAAAAGCAATCAGCAAAGTTCCTACAGTCGTAAGTTTAAATGAGAAAGAAAATGAATCATCTGAATTCGGAAACTTTATTCTCCCGATCAATCATGATTTTGAATCCTGGGGTGATTATAAAACTCGAACTGGATTTTATTCACTTCAGCAGCCGGTGATTGCTTCACTTTATAATTCAAGGCAGAAGGAAGCAATTCTTTTAACATGGGTTAATGGAAAAGCGGAAAGTTATAGTGAAAAACTTTATCATGAGTTTCTAATAAGCAGATGGAAAGATGAAGTTTATCCTACTTTAAATTCTGCTTTACCTTTTGACCGATTATGGTTTAGTGCTCTTCATGACGGAGTCGTAAATGTCAATGAAAGTGCTGACACGATAGGATCATTTTATACAGCAGCTCTAGCAGCTTTGAACCAGAGTAAAACTGAAATATCTAGATATTCAATCGTTCTGAAAAATAATTACTCAATTGGTGATGGAAGATTTGCAGACAATGGATGGCTTCAGGAAATGCCGCATCCTGTCTCTAAGATTACGTGGGATAATTATGCTGCGGTATCTTTCAACACAGCAAAAGAATTGAATTTAAAGAATAACGATCTGGTTGAAATAAAAGTTGGTTCTAGAAAATTACAAATACCGGTTTTCTTACAACCTGGTTCTGCAGACAAGACTTTTACAATTGAACTTGGTTATGGCAGAAGAAAAAGTGGGATTGTTGGAACAAATGTTGGTTTTGATGCGAGCGTGCTTCAATCAAAAACAAATTCACTTTCAGCTTATTTATTTGTTGGTGATATTTCTAAGCTTGAAGGTAAGCACGAGTTAGTAACGGCTCAAGAGCATCACATGTTCGATAATGAGTTGACTAAAGATGCAGCATTAAAACGAAAAGTTATTCGTGAAGGAACTGTAGCTCAATATCTAAATAATCCAAAATTCTTACGCGAAGATTCTGAAATTGAGCTTCAGACAGTTTATCCATTTATTTTATATCCCGGCGTAAAATGGGGAATGTCAATTGATCTTAATAAATGCCTTGGATGCGGTGACTGTGTTGTTGCTTGTACTTCAGAAAATAATATTCCGATTGTTGGTAAAGATCAGGTTGCAAAAGGACGAGAAATGCACTGGATAAGAATTGACAGGTATTATTCAGGTGAAGTAGATGATCCAAATACAAGTTTGCAGCCAATGCTTTGCCAGCACTGCGATCACGCACCATGTGAAAATGTTTGTCCGGTTCTTGCAACAACTCACAGTCCTGATGGATTAAATCAAATGGCTTATAATAGATGTGTTGGAACAAGATATTGTTCAAATAACTGTCCTTACAAAGTTAGAAGATTTAATTATTTCAATTTCAGAGATCATTTTAGAGATGCATATCAACAGAATGAAAGTTTTAATTTAACCTACAATCCGGAAGTTACTGTACGGTCACGAGGAGTGATGGAAAAATGTACCTTCTGTATTCAAAGGGTAATGGATGCACGTGAAGAAGCAATTCGCCAAAATAAAAATCTTAAAGGATCTGACGTAAAAACCGCCTGTCAGGAAGCTTGTCCTACAACTGCGATTCAGTTTGGTGATATAAATGATAAAGAATCTGAGTTCCAGAAATATCGGAATCATGAATTAGGTTATTATGTTCTTGAAGAATTAAACATCAAGCCCAATGTTACCTACATTGCTAAATTAAGAAATATCCATCCGGAGGAAGCTTAATTGAATATTGATTACTCTCAAGAAATACCGGTAGTTGAAGGAGGATTAAAGCAAACTCATATCGAGGAGCTTATATCAAAACCTCTTGATACGAAACCTGATAAAAAATTTTTAATTGCTATAAGCATAAGCGGAAGTTTGCTTTTAATAGGTGCAATTTGTTTAGGTTTGACTTTTTATTACGGAATAGGTCTTTGGGGAAATAATCAACCTGTTGGCTGGGGATTTGATATTGTTAACTTCGTTTTTTGGGTTGGTATTGGTCATGCTGGAACTTTAATTTCTGCAATTCTTTTTCTCCTTCGTCAGAGATGGCGTACCGGAATAGCACGTTTTGCAGAGGCGATGACAATTTTTGCTGTTATGTGTGCGGGTATTTTCCCGGCTATTCACACGGGGCGACCTTGGTTAGATGGTTATCTTTTTCCTTATCCAAATCAAAACCAATTGTGGATTAATTTTTCTTCCCCACTAATCTGGGATGTTTTTGCAGTGTCAACTTATTTTACAGTTTCTTTTGTTTTTTGGTTTGTTGGTTTGATTCCCGATTTTGCAACACTGCGTGATAGAACAACATCAAAAATTAAAAAAACTATTTACTCTATTTTTAGTTTAGGTTGGCGGCACTCTCATAGAAATTGGCAGCATTATGAAAAAGCTTACATGTTGTTAGCTGGATTTGCGACACCGTTGGTTCTTTCAGTTCACACAATTGTGAGTTTTGATTTCGCTGTTTCGATAATTCCTGGCTGGCATACGACAATTTTCCCTCCATACTTTGTTGCAGGAGCAATTTTCTCCGGATTTGCTATGGTTGTCACGGTTTTAATATTTGTACGAAAAATTTTTAATCTTGAACATATTATTACATTAAATCATTTAGAGCGAATGAATAAAGTTATTCTTGCAACGGGAATGATGGTTGGTTATGCTTATGCTACCGAATTTTTTATTGCGTGGTACAGCGGAAATCAGTTTGAAACTTTCGTCTTCGTCAACAGAGCACTCGGACCTTATGCCTGGGCATATTGGATTATGGTTAGCTGCAATGTTCTTTTCCCGCAATTATTCTGGATTAAAAAGATAAGAAGATCAATTCCAATCATGCTGATCATAGTAATTTTTGTGAACGTCGGTATGTGGTTTGAAAGATTTGTTATAGTTGTATCATCTCTTCACAGAGATTTCCTACCCTCAAGTTGGGGATATTATACTCCAACTCTTTATGATATTGGAATTCTGCTGGGAAGCTTTGGATTATTCTTCACGTTGGTAATTTTATTCACGAAGACGCTGCCTGTCGTTTCCATTTCTGAAGTAAAAGCAGTTGCAGATGGTGCGCAACCTTCACATCATGGAGGAAATCACTGATGAAAAGAACTAATAAGCTTTTTGGTGTCGCAGCATTATTCAATTCACCAAATGAAATTATTCAAGCAGCAAAAGTAATTGCCGATAACGGCTATAAAAATTTTGACATCAATACTCCCTACCCTGTTCACGGCATGGACAAGGCAATGAAACTCAAGCCATCTAAGCTTGGATATATTACTTTGGCATTTGGACTAAGCGGTGCTGTGTTTGCAATGTTATTTATGTACTGGGCAATGTCCATAGATTACCCACAGGTAATTGGCGGTAAACCATTCTTCGCATTTCCGGCATTTGTACCTGTAACATTTGAAGTAACCGTTTTACTTGCTACTCTTTCCACTGTAATTGGTTTATTAACATTCATGTTTGGATTTCCACATAACAAACAACCGCTGCTGGATACAAATTACATGAAGAATGTTTCTGCTGATAAGTTTGGTGCAGTTATCTATGCTGATGATCCACAGTTCAATGAATCAAAAGTTAAAGAATTATTTACTTCTCTTAAATCACACAGCGTGGAATTAGTTTTTGAGATTGAAAAAGAAACTTACCCGATATTTCAGCCAAAATTTTTGATGCTATTACTGGCAGTTGCGGTTATTACCTCAGGAACAACTTATTTTGTGCTGAACAAACTTTTATTTATGCAGCCGTTTAACTGGATGGTTTATCAGGATAAAATTACTGCGCAAGAAAAAAGTGATTTCTTTTCTGATCAGTATGGAATGAGAACTAAGGTTGAAGGAACGGTTGCTAGTGGATTTATTCCATATCCATATTCAGGACAGACAAATCCGACCGAGACTCTTTCAAATCCGTGGCTTCCAACAAAAAAAGTTTTGATGTTAGGTCAAAAGAAATTTTTAACATTCTGCAGTCCTTGTCACGGTAACTATGCAGATGGCGACAGCAGATTAAGAGGGCAATTTCCTAATCCTCCTACGTTGCATTCTGCAAGAGCAAGAGAATTTAGTGATGGAATGATTTATCATATTATTACCAACGGACAAAATGTTATGTCATCTTATGCTTCACAAGTTACCCGTGAGGAAAGATGGGCAATTGTTAACTACATCAGAGTTTTGCAGAGAGCAAAGAACGCAAAGGATTCTGACATTGAAGAGATTCAAAAGGGATTACTAAATGCTTCAAAATAATGTTGAATATCAGAAAAAAGATCTTCCGATAAAGCTGAGCCAGCTCGGTTGGCTTTTATTTAGTGCAGGATTATTCCTTGGCGTAATCGGATTCTTCTCTGATCAACATCGAGCACTCCTAAATTATCTGATGGCTTATATGTTTATTCTTAGCATTGGAATTGGTGCTCTGCTTCTTATTGCTCTTGAATATGTTGGCGGTGCAGATTGGAGTGTTCCCATAAGGCGAGTGGTAGAATTTTTAGCAGCCATAATTATTTTCTTACCGATTTTAGTTTTGCCTTTAATATTTAATATTCATGATATTTTTCATTGGGCACATAAAGATATAGCTGCCGCAGATGAAATTTTGAAAGGAAAATCTCCTTATTTGAACGAGACGTTCTTCATCATTCGAGTGTTTGCAGTTTTAGCCATTTGGGGATTATTTTATTTTCTATTGATTAGAAATTCTAATACTCAAGATAAAACCAAAGATCAGCTTCTAACGAAAAAGAACATAATCTTGTCGGCAATATTCATCCCGTTTTTTGCAATCACAATTACAATTACTGCTGTTGATTGGCTGATGAGTTTGGAACCGCGTTGGTTCTCCACAATTTTTGGTGTTTATTTCTTTTCAGGTTCAGTTGTTGCATCCCTTGCTGCAGTAACGTTGTTCGTGGTAAAGTTGAAAGAGAATGGATATATGCATCCCAAATTGGTTGATGATCATTTATTTAGTTTAGGTGCGCTTCAATTTGCGTTTATTAATTTTTGGGCATATATAGCTTTCTCACAATATCTACTTATCTGGTATGCAAATCTGCC
>DAIMIJ010000136.1:0-6405 GCA_036722835.1 Ignavibacteriaceae bacterium
GTTTGGTTAACTCTGAGACACTGATAGTATCTAAGTTCGAAAAATAATTTTGCATTTACTTTTTAGTATTTTCTTTCCTAAAAATTAAGCAGTATTGATGATGCCGGTTCGAAACCCAAGCGTTGTTTATTCCGAGAGCAACTAAAGGTTTATCATCCTGAAGCCAAATCTTTTCATCCTTAAGTATCCACGACTTTTCGCCACGGTTAGTTAGTGAAACTGCCGTATCAAATGCAAGCGGAAAAAGTCTTCCATTAAAGTAAACATTATTTGTAATGATAGTTAAATAACCTTTTGGTTTTGTGCAATCAAAAACATTATCAAAAATCTCCGCTTGCTTTTGGATAAAATCTTGATAGTCCTTTACATTTCCTAAATCATTTTTGTCTTCAGAATATTTGGTTGAAAGCCCTTTTTTCAATCGCACTTTTTGTCTTAATGAATTTCGTTCAAGCTGATTCCAATAAGGAGGAGAGGTAATCACATAATCAAACAAAATATTTTTGTGAACATTTGTATTTATAAGTTCACCCAAATTCTCCGAAGCTCCGCAGATCGAAATCAGTTCAGCGGAAAAATTATTTCTTTTAATTCTTCTTCTTGCAGAATCGCAATAATCTTTTGAAAGTTCGATACCAACAGCATTTCTCTCCAATTTACCGGCAGCAAGCATGGTACTGCCAGTACCCATAAATGGGTCTAAAATCCATTCACCTTTCTTGGTAAAAAAGGAAATGAATTCTTCCACAAGTGATTCCGGAAATTTAGCCGGATGAAGTAGTTCATCTTCCTTCCTTCTTGGAGGACGATGCACAAACCAGGATTTAGAAAACTTAATCCATTCTTTTCCGGTAAGATCATTGAGCTTATTCCTCGCATTGTATCTTCCTCGATCGCCAAAATCTATATATTTGTTTTTATTTTCAGCCATAAATATCAGTTTGGGTAATTAATTCATGAAACATTAAAAATAAGCTAATCAAAATTTTACACTAAAACCTAATGTTGGAATAATCGGGAACATAGTGTTTGCTTCACGCCCCAGAGTTAAATCGGCATTAACATAATAATCATACGCAATAATATTTGATTTATTGTATGCATTAATTACATCAAGATAAAAAGACCAACTCAAACCCCAAAATTCCGTAATAGCAGTTAAACGAATATCTAACCTATGATACTCCGGTTTACGAGCGTTTAATTTATTATTTGCGAAATCAATATCATAAATAACCTCATGTTCATTTGGATTACTTGAATTTTTCCTGATCGCAATGACTGGAGTCTCAGGTTTACCATCTAAATTATTATCTGCAAGAATTATTCGGGGTTTTATTCCAACAGGCTCTGTGAAGGGAAATCCTGAACCATACTGCCAACGAAGACCAACATCAAGCCAGCTATTTATTTGGTAATTTAATACAACATTGATAGTGTTTCTCTGATCAAAGCGAAAAGGCAATTTTTCCGATTCCTCAAACCTATTTGCCCAGGCAAGCGAGTAAGAAATCCAACCGGATAACCGGCTTTCATTCATAATATTTTTTTTAGATAGAAATAATTCCAAACCGTATGATTCACCATAAGAATCGTTAACCGGAATTTGTGTTAAGGAATCTCCGCTGATTAAAATCGGTCGAGTCCAACCGCTCACAAATCTTGGATCTTTACCCGGAACAGCTTCTGTAAAGTAACTTGTGCCTTGCACTTTTTTCTGATTGATTAAATTATTAAAACTTTTGTAGTAGCCCTCGAATCGAAGACTCCATTCACTGCTTAACCAGCGTTCAATTCCCAGGACATAATGCAAAGCATTTTCGGCATCAAGCTGTTTTGTGTAGCGATCGCTCAAATCGTACAAAACATTTTGATCAACAATTTTTTCATATCCAGGCGATTGAAAATATACGCCAAAGACTGCACGAAGAGTTGTAACTTCATCTATCCCATAAGAAAGGGAAACCCTTGGAGCAAGATAAACTTTATCCAGAATATCATAGTAATCAAATCTTAAGCTTGGCTGAATAAAAAGATTGTCATAGATCTTAAAATTATTCTGAGCAAAAATTCTATAACGATTATAACTGCGAGTATTTTTCAGATCTTTTAGTACAGCTCTAAACTGAGGGTTCGAAGAAAATATTGCTTCAAGTTCCGGATCGAGCTTAAATTTGAAGTTGACTAATGTCTGCATGAAATCTACACCGGCGCCAGCTTCAAAAACATTTTCACTCCACAAGTATGTGAATTTATCATCAACAGAATATTTGCGAAACGAAAAATCAGCATCAAACTTGAAGTTTAAAAGATATGGCGACAATGTATCGGGGATAATCTCCTTAAAGTCATCTCTATTTAAAGAAGGATCCAAAATCTGTGAATCAAAATTTGTTGAGCCGCTGTTTCGATACCATGAAAAAATAAACTTATTAAACAAGTTTCTGTTTGGAGCATAGTGCCATGATAAACCAAGTACATCATTTTTGGTTACATTGTAAACATCAACACTATCCGGAGTTTTTCGATTATTAGCGCTGAGAACATCAACTCCATCTCGAGAGTAAATTCCATTGAATAAAAATTTGTGACCGTTGTAAGGTCCGATAACAATTTTGGTTTGAAAATCATAAAAGTTTGGAAAGGTGACATTTTCATCTACAAGTCCTGCATTCTTAACAAAAGGTTCGATTATTAAATCATAATAAGTTCTTCGAGAATTTACCAGCCAGCTTCCATTTAAGTTAAAAGGATTTTTACCTTCGAAAACAAGATTAGCATCAATGATGGACGCATTAATATTTCCGGAAAAATATTTTTTCGAATCACCTTCACGATTGGTAACGTCAAGCACTGCAGATAGCCGATCGCCGTACTTTGCGGGGAATCCTCCTGAAATTAGATTTACATCCGAAATTGCATCCGGATTAAACATGCTTATCACACCATATAGCCGGTAAGGATTAAATATTTCAACATTGTCCATTATAATTAAATTTTGATCTGGACCACTTCCTCTGACAATCAATTGAGAAGAAAAATCATTTGGAGATAAAACACCCGGTAATGATTGTAAGGTTCTTAAAACATCTTCACTTGCACCGGGAAGTATCTTGGCACTTCTGGGATTTAAGTCAATCAAACTCGTACGAGTATCGCTCAATTCCTGCTGTTTTAATCCCGTAACTTGAACTTCACCTAACTCAATCATCTTTGAATTCAACTTCACATCAAGTTCAATTATTTTGTTTGCCAGAATTGTCACATTATAAAATTGCGTTTCATAACCCACAATGCTAAAACGTAATTCATATTCACCAACGGGAATTGAATTAATAGAGTAATTCCCATTTGTGTTTGTAACTGTGCCAATATTTTCACCAACGATTAAGATGTTAACAGAGGGAATCGGTGATGAATCTTCCATTACTTTGCCTCTGACAGAACCGGTTTGTGCAGTAATTGTGCTGGCTGTGAGAAGTAATGAGATGAATATGTATTTCATTGTGAATATTGAGGAATAATTGCTTAGTTAAAAGTAGAACAATTTGGAAGAAAAAATCATTCTAAAATTTTTTCATATCTCCAAAAAACTCGCTCCACTTTTGATTCAGCGTAGTGCATATAAAATGGAATTGGGCCAACCCATGGAATGATTGCCTTAACAAATCCCATTTCTTTCATGTCCTTCAGGCATTTTTTAAGTAAGATACCGCCGATGCCTTTTCCCCTTAGTTCGGTGTTGGTTCCCATTGGACCAAACCAGCCCGTACCTTTATTATTTCCTTCGTGCGCAGAGAATGCTATGAGATTTCCGTTATGCTCACAAATGAATATTGTGATCGGATTATTCTGATAAGCAGAAGATACTTCGCCAATCCATGCAGGAAATTTTTCTTGAAGCCACTTCATAATATTTTCTTCATCACTTATTTCGGCTCTGCGAAAAATTATTTTTTCTTCTGCTAACTTTTTTTCTTCGAATTTAGTATCGAAATTTTGTAATGCTAAATCGGCTATTAAGTTCGATGTGTCCCCTATTTTTTTATAGCCAAGCCGTTCAAAAAAACAAATTGCTTCAGTGTAAAAGGGGTCTATGCCGGGCATGAAATAATTTGGCCAGGATTCATAAATACGGATTTGTCTTACGCCTTGCGTCTTCATCTTTTGTTCAACATTTTCATAAAGCAATCTTGCATAACCTTTTCGTCTCTCGTTCGAATCAACACAAAGCAATTTTATGTAACCCATCTTTCCGTTTTCCCTATTTCTAACAATCCCTTGTATAAAAGCAATCGGTAATTTTTCATCATAAGAAAAACCAACGAGAGTCAATTCCGGATCATAATCGGGATCACCAAATGTTTTTTCCTTTAAGAGAAAATCCGGCATAATATCCCGATGCATATTTTGCCTGCAAAGTTTAGCAGCCGGCTTAAGATATTCTTGTGAAAAATTTTTTATTATCATTTTTAATCAAAAATAAATTGCAAAGAAACCGGAATATAAACCGAGAGATATTTCGTGAAATTCGCTTCCGGGATCGCCTGGTTTAGCACTAAATCGGTAGCGGGAATAAACCGTGAACGTATTGAATATTTTAAATAACCCAAGTGAAATTTCCGGACTTATTCCATTATATCCTTTAAAGTTCGTCACATAATTTAGTCCGGGAGAAACATACTCTAACCCGGGAATTTCAATTATGTGTTTGTACCCGGTTCTAAAAAAATTCCTTGCCGGTGCATTTATTATATGTGAGTACTCAACTGAGAAATAACCGGTGGGATAATTATATCCACTCGATTTAAGAAAGATAAGCGGAATTTCTTTTGTTAAGCTGAAGTACTGATTTTCTTTTGTAAGCACATAAACGGGAGATGGAAGTGCAAATACAATCCCGCCGAATAAGCAGAACATAAGAAAGTTAGACCCGCCTTCAACAATAATTTCCTTTGGAATTTCAAACTCATCTTTTTCACTTGTATAAGAATTTCCTAGTTTATCTTGTACAATAATTGTAAAATAATTTCCTGTTGATTGAAGCGAATAATTTGTGAGATCAACTTGAATTTTGTGATTGTCTGTCGGTTGATTTGAAATTACTATCTCATTTTTTCCGTTGATGTTAAGCTTCGATTTACAAACCTCACTTGTAAAAAATGAAAGCACGAGCTTATTCGGTAACTCAGGAGTAACAAAATTATCTATTATGTAAATTTCAATCGTGTCTTGTTGTGCGTTCGACGAGCTTGAAAAACTCATTAAGAGCATAAATACTAATGCTAAGCTCAATCTGATTTTTCCCATGTAACTTCTTTTTTGTGATCTCAAATAATGTAATTCCTTATCTCAAATTTAGTTATAAGTCATCTTACACAAAAGTGAAGATTACAAACCCAGTTCCTGACGAATAGTCTAAAAACCAAAGGAACTGGGTTTGTTTGCGAATTTCTATCATCGCTTGCTTCACGTGAGATTTAAATTGGAAAACTATTTAAGAGCATTCTCGACATCTTGAATCAGATCCTCAATATCTTCCAACCCAACAGAAAAACGAACTAAGCTGTCTGTAAGACCCATTTTTTCTCTCTCTTCTTTCGGAACAGAAGCGTGCGTCATTGTTGCAGGATGACTAATCAAGCTTTCCACTCCGCCTAAGCTTTCTCCTAATGTAAATATTTTAACGTTGTTGAGAATTTTTTTTGCAGTTTCGATATTTCCAAAATCAGCAGAGATCATCCCGCCAAAGCCGCGCATTTGCTTCCTAGCAAGTTCATGCTGTGGATGATTAACTAAGCCGGGGTAATAGACTTTCTTAGCAATTCCCGAATTCACAAGATAATTAGCAAACTGCTGAGCATTGTAATTGTGTCTCTCCATTCTAACGGCAAGAGTTTTAGTTGATCTGAGTATCAACCAGCAATCAAATGGTGAAGGAATTCCACCAGCAGCATTCTGAATATATCTTAATCGAGTATGAATTTTATCATCACTTGTAACTAAAATTCCGCCAATAACATCACTGTGTCCGTTTATGTATTTAGTTTGACTGTGGAGTACAATATCGCAGCCAAATGTAAGTGGATTTTGAAAGTAAGGGCTCATAAACGTGTTATCAACAATACTAATCAGATTATTTTTCTTGCAGATTTTTGCTGTGCCTTCCAGATCGGTCAGATTAAGCATTGGATTAGTCGGTGTTTCCACAAAAACCATTTTAGTATTTGGTTTTATTGCAGCTTCAACATTTTTTAAATCCGAAGTATCAACCCAGGAAAAATCAATTCCATAATCTTTCATGTTCAATTCATATAAGCGATAAGTTCCACCGTATACATTATTAGAAACGATTACATGATCACCACTTTTTACAAGACTCATTAAAGCATGAGTAGCTGCAAG
>DAIMIJ010000137.1:0-6395 GCA_036722835.1 Ignavibacteriaceae bacterium
TTATTACAACTTGTGCATGCACAAATTAAATTTTCCCAGCTATCCGATCCACCGTGCGCTTTTGGAATTACGTGGTCAATTGTTAACGGTAAATCTCCTCGTCCACAATAACCGCACTTGTAGCCATCTCTTCTTAAAATATTTTTACGAGTGAGCACAACACGCTTGTAAGGAACATGAGCAAAATGGTTCAAACGGATAACACTCGGCCAGGGATAAATTTTTGATACAGTATGCAGGTTTTTTTTTGCATCCTTCAGCACCATTTCAGCTTTTCCAAGAAAAATGAGCACTACTGCTTTTTTTATATTGCAGACCGTGAGCGGTTCGTAACTTTGGTTAAGAATCAGCACTTTAGCATTTAATTTTCCATTAAGCGGTTTTGAGGGTTCGAAGACTTACTCCTTTTTGTTTTTTCTGTTTTTAAATATAAAATAAAATCTTAAAGTGAATCTTATTCCTAACAGCACTAAGCTGAATATTAAAATTGGAATATACCATGATATCGGAATTACTTTCGCAAACATCAAAACTAAAACAATCGCAACAAATCCTATCGAGACATAACTGAATATTTCAAACTTTTTCTGATTATCCACAGATTCACTCATTTATTCTTTACAAATATAAATAATTGGAGATGTTTTGCCATCATCAAATTTGGTCGCAATTTCAATATATAGCTTCATTTTAACTTTCGGAATCACTCTTATAAATAATTGCCACACAAGTAACATAGTCACGCGAATGGCTCATGGAAATCTTTAAATTTTTACCTTTCGATAAGAACTTTTTTAATTTTCCTTGAAGTGTAACAATGGGCATACCATTTGGCTCGTTTGATATTTCAATATTTTGCCAGCTCACATCTTTATCCCAACCGGTGGCCAAAGCTTTATAAACTGCCTCTTTAGCAGCAAATCTTGCTGCTAAATGTTGATACTTGTATTTTTTCTTCAAACAATAATCAATTTCCTTTTGAGTATAAATTTTATTAAGAAAACGATCGCCGAATCTCTCAACACTGTCTTTAATTCTGTCTATCTCGATAATATCTATTCCAATTCCTATAACCATTTTTATCTTTTCGTTAAAAATTTATTTTTCAGTATCCTTCTGCAGATCCAAATCCTCGCGGATCAGTTGCTCCGAAAATTATACCGTTCTCCTTATCAATTAAAACAACTTCCACTCTGCCTAACGATTTTATTTGGCCAATTTTATGCCCGCGCTTAATAAGATTATTTTTCACGTCTTCGGACATTCCGAACTCTTCATAATCAATTTGATCGGGAAGCCATTGATGATGAAATCTAGGTTGATTAATTGCTTCTTGAATATCCATCTTAAAGTTTATACAATTGAGTACAACTTGAAGAACAACCGTTGGAATAGTCGAACCACCTGGTGAACCAACGATAAGATAAGGAAATCCATCTTTCAGAATAATAGTCGGTGTCATCGAGCTTAACATTCTTTTTCCTGGTTCAATCGAGTTAGCTATACTTCCCATCAAACCAAATTGATTTGCGAAACCGGGTTTGACACTAAAATCATCCATTTCATTGTTCAGCAGGAAACCTGCTCCATCCACAACTACTTTAGAACCATAACCGGAATTTATTGTAGTTGTTGTGCTCACTGCATTTCCTTGTCCATCATAAACAGAATAATGAGTGGTCTCTTCGCTCTCCTTATACAATTTAGGATTACCGACAAAAATTTTTTCAGATGGAATTGCTTCGTCAGAGATTTTTCCAAAAATCTCTTTTGAATATTGTTTAGATATTAGCCAACCCTTGGGCACGGGATAAAAATCTTCATCACCGAGGTGAACACTTCTATCTGCGTAAGCATATTTCATCGTTTCAACTAAGGTATGAATATATTTGCTACTACCCCATTCATTTTTGTTAAAACTAAAATTCTCAAGGACATTTAACATCTGCACAAGTCCAATTCCACCCGCACTTGGAGGACCCATCGCCACAATTTCATAACCTTTATAGCTGCCGAGGATAGGTTGTCGTTCAACCGGCTCATAATTTTCTAAATCTTCTTTGGATATAATGCCACCTAATTTTTGGCATTGCTGAACGATCAGCTCAGCAACTTTACCTTTGTAAAATCCATCTCTCCCCTTTTCTTTAATTTGTTTAAGAGTAAAAGCGAGATCTGGCTGCTTGAAGACATTACCTTCAAGATAAGGCAATCCATTCTTAGAAAACACATTGAGTGTCGTCTCGTATTTTTTAAAATCCTCTAAACTGCTTTTAATTGATTCCGCCAATCTATATTCCAGAGGAAAACCTACTTCTGCTAAATTTATTGCGGGTTGAATCACATCTGCCAATTTCATTGTCCCGTACTTTTCAAGAGCATAGATCAATCCCGAAACACTTCCCGGAACTCCTGCTGAAAGGATACCCTCTTGTATTTTTTCTGGAACTACGTTTCCTTTTTCGTCAAAGTAAATAGAACTTGTTGATCTTATTGGTGCTTTTTCACGGTAATCAATTGTAATGTTTTTTCCATCTTTCAAATGGATCACCATAAAACCACCGCCGCCAATATTTCCTGCCGAAGGATAAGTAACAGCTAATGCAAAACCGACGGCAACTGCCGCATCAATAGCATTTCCTCCCTTTTTTAAAATTTGCAAACCCACTTTGGAAGCCAAATTACTTGCAGAAACGACTATTCCATTTTTACTTCTTACCGGGTCTGGAGCATCAGCTCGAACAGAAACTGCTGATATAAAATATAAAAAGCTAAAAATCAGAAATATTTTTTTAGAATAAATCAACATTGGCATCAACTTTAAATCCATCCCCCTTTAATTGTTCGAGTATAAGATTTGTTAGTTCGTTTAATTGTGCGATTGATTTAGTCAGAGAAGTATACAATTCTTCATCATATAATAATTTACCGATATTATTTTTTTTGTTTTTAATTTCATCGGCAAAATCATTTGCTTTAGTGACAAGAGAGTTTGTTTTTTCAAGCAGAATTTTCATTTCCTTGAACGAGTTCCCTATCTCATCTTTATTCTTATTCAGAAGTATCTTTGCTTCTTCGCTAAGTTCAACGCTGTTGCCTATAAGCTTTTTTAAGTTCTCCCTATTTTCATCCATCATTGAGTTCAATTTTCTAGAAGCTTCACTTAAGTTCTCGACAGAACTTTTAATATTTTGATTTAACTGCTTATCTGTTAAGTAATTATTTAATGCAGTCAAAGTGATTTTCATATCCTTAATAGAGGAATTAATATCATCTTGAACGTCGCCAACCATCGCCATTACTGTAGCAATATCCGCTGTGAATGATCCTGTTTGCACTTTTGAGTAATCTATAATTTGAGGCGATATTCCAGGATATATCTCAACTTTTTTACCTCCCATTAAATCAAGCATTGCAATTCGGAATACTGCATCTTCTTTAATAGGCGTATCATTCTCGAGGGCTAATTTCACAATGATATTATCATCTTCAATTTTAAAGTTGTCCACAAACCCTTTTTTCACTCCGTTGATTGTCACCTCATCACCAACTTCAAGACCGGATACATTCTTAAAACTTACAAGAATACTTTTTTCAGTTACAGATAAACTGAAATTTTTTGCCCAGGTCAGAATCCAGATAAATAGGATAATCGCGACAACAACAACAATTCCGACCTTTAATTCTGTTTTGCGTTGATCTTTCATTTTTATTTTGATTTTATTATTAGTGATATTTCTTCAAGCTCTGATTTTTGAATTATGCTATCGTTCATTGCTGATTCGATCGTTGTTATCAATTTGTTTATATCGTTTTCCTTAAGCTTTTTTAACGCCTCGGTATTTTTCGAAAAATCTCTTATCAGCATTTTTAATTCAATTTTTTCGGGAGAATCAACCACATACTCCAATTTCTCCTCTAACTCGTCTTTAACAAATCCTGCCAGCAATTTTTTCCCTGGATTTAACACCAACGTATCAAAATGATTTTGAAAAATGTACAGAGCTGCACCAAGTAGAATTGTAAAAACAACTACAGCAGTTATAAAACATCCCTTCTTCATTTATGATTATGTTTCTGTAAGTTTTTCAATCTGAACTTTTTTAATCCGCTTATTGAGAACTTCTTTAACTGTAAATCTATGATTTTCAAATTCTAAAGAATACCCTTCTTTTGGTATTTGACCTGCAAAATTTAACAATAATCCTGCAATAGTATCATATTCAGCTTCTTCAGTATTAATGTTAATGTCTAAAATTTCTTTAAGTTCATCAATGGAAATTCTACCAAGCACCAAGTAATTATTCTCATCAATTTTAGTAACCGTGTTTTCTTCTTTATCGTATTCGTCTCTAATTTCGCCGATTATCTCTTCAATGATATCCTCCAGCGAAACTAAACCGGCAGTGCCGCCGTATTCGTCTACTACAATTGCAATGTGCATCTTCTTCTCCTGGAACTCCAGCATGAGAGCATCAATCATTTTCGTTTTGGGAACGAATATTGGTTTGCGGGCTATTTTGGCAAGAGAAAGATTTTTACGCAGTTCAACATTCTTGAAATACGGAAGTAAATCCTTTGCATAGACAATTCCAATAATATCATCTAGATCATCTTTATACAAAGGAATTCTGCTTCTTCCCGTTTTGGTTATTTCATTTACCAGTTCGGTAAAATCCGAAACTGAAGAAACTGCAACCATATCAACGCGCGGTGTCATAATCTCGCTAACTGAAAGTGTTCTAAATCCAACTATGCTGTGAATAAGCTCATGTTCTTCATCCTCAATCGTTCCCTTTTCAAGACTTAAAGTTGCTAACTCTTTTATTTCATCATGCTTAATCGCTGATTTTTTTTTATCTATCCTTATCTTTGAGACAAAAAATTTTATTGCTTCGGTAATGGTTTCAGAAATTGGGAAAATAATTACGATCACCCAATGCATTGGAATTGCAATAATTTTTGAAAAAGATACAGGGTCCTTTGAAGCCAATATTTTAGGAGTGATTTCACCAAACAGTAAAATGAGAAAAGTAAGAAGAACAATCTGAATCGTTAACATAATGTTACGAGAATAGCCGAATGATTCGGCAAATTCCAACGCTAACGATACAGCAATTATTGAAGCAGTTACATTTACAAAAGTGTTCCCAATTAAAATGCTTACCAATAATCTTCGAGGATGGTCGAGCAGATCGTCAAGGTATTCCTGGATTAAGGGAAAATTTGTAAAAGTATTTTTTATTTTTTTTCTGTCAAGAGAAAATAATGCAACTTCCGACCCCGAAAAAAAAGCGGACAAAATAAAACAAAAAAAAAGAAATAGTATTTTGAACTTCCAATCAATATCCAAACAGAAAAATCACTCCAAATTGTTGAACAAAATATTTAAAATGGAAGATCCTCATTGTTTTCCGGTGTTATCTCTGGTGTTGCTTCGGAAACTGATGTCCTATCTTCTTCAGTTGGAGTAGCTGCAGTACTTTCTAATGGGATAAGACGTTCGGAAATGACTTCAGTAAAATATTTTTTATTTCCATCTTTATCAGTGTAATCTCTTTTAGTCAATCGTCCCTCGACAAAGAATTTTTTACCTTTTTTAAGATTACCCTTCATGTAATCTGATAAACTGAATGAAACAACATTGTGCCATGTAGTTTCGTCTTTCCAATTACCGCTTTTATCTTTATAACTGTGAGTTGTAGCAAGAGTAAAATTGGTAACGGACACATTTCCTGTTGTGAATCGAGTTTCACAATCTTTTCCTAAATGACCGATTAACATAATCTTGTTAAGTGAAAAAGCCATAAAGCACCTCTAAAAATTATTTTGATAAGAATTTATTTTAATTTAATCAAACTTTGCAATAAATACCATCTATTTGAAACCTAAAAGTGAAGTGAAATTAAAAACCCGACCTCGAAAATGAGGTCGGGTTAGAAATGTTTGATAAAAAATTATATCTGATTAGAATAATAAATTATCTAATGTACCTTTTTCGAAAATTGGTAATCCAAGATTGCTCATCTTAGCAAGAATCAAGCTCCCAGGAATCAATGATACGTTTACTAAAGGAATGCTTATTCCCCATTTTGCATTAATGACTTTAATAAATTCGTTCGCAATGATTCCCTGTCCACGGCTTGTCGGGTGAACTCCATCCAAACTGAATAACCCACCTGTTACAAAGGTAGTGGTGAAAGAAATTCCATCATAACTTGTTCCACCTGATACATCATTTGCTCTGATCTGGTTGAAAATCGAGTTGAAATTAACCAGACCAAAACCTTTTGCTGCAGCAATCGCTGAGATGGATGCATTGAATGCTGTTGTCGCATTTTTTGCCGTAGTTATTTCGTCGGCATCAAGTATTAGAGCATCTGGCCATGGATTTT
>DAIMIJ010000138.1:0-6390 GCA_036722835.1 Ignavibacteriaceae bacterium
AAGACTTATGCAACAGACTCTAAATCGTGGGGTTAATTTACGTCCCGAAGGCTTGCCTTCGATAAAGTATCCATTATTATAATGAACCATAATAAATTGAATAAAAACATTTAACAAAACATTTTATAAAGTCATCAGTAAATAATCATGTATAAATAATTTTTCTGCCGAATTACTTTTTGATGGCTTGAAGTAAATTTAGCAGATGAACTTTTTTAGGAGGATTAATGTCCACAGAATCTAAAGAGACGAAGAAGAATGTCCCGGGTGTCGAAGATTTTGAGAAAGCGAAGAAAGAATTTAACAGCACTTACAGCCAGGAAGAATTTCTTGCACTGGCAAAATTGTACTCCGAATCTTTCCGAGATGTAAAAGAAGGTGAATTAGTTAAAGGAAAGATTGTACGAATTCAAGGTGACCTGGTGATTTTGGATGTCGGTTTCAAATCTGAAGGTGCAGTTTCGAAATTAGAATTCAGCAACGCGGAGGAAATGAAAATTGGCCGTGAGGTAGAAGTTGTTCTTGAAAGCGTCGAGGATCAGGAAGGTAATCTTGTTTTAAGTAAGCAGCGAGCAGACTTTTTAAAGATTTGGGATCGAGTTCTTAGCGCACACGAAACCGGTGAAATTATTCAAGGTAAAATTGTAAAAAGAATTAAAGGCGGCATGGTAGTGGATTTGATGGGAATGGAAGCATTCCTACCCGGTTCACAAATTGACATCAGACCTATAAGAGATTTTGATGTGTTCGTTGGTCAAACTATGGATTTCAAAGTTGTGAAAGTAAATGTCCCAACTGAGAATGTTGTAGTTTCACATAAAGTTCTTGTTGAAGAAGAAATCTCCGATCAGAGAAATGCAATCCTAAATAGTCTTGAGAAGGGTCAAATACTTGAAGGTATTGTAAAAGCGATTACCGATTTCGGTGTGTTCGTTGATCTTGGCGGTGTTGACGGATTAGTTCATATAACAGATTTAAGCTGGGGTAGAATTAATCATCCGAGCGAGGTGGTAAAGCTTGATCAAACAATTAAAGTTGTTGTAACAGATTATGATGAAGAGAAGAAGAGAATTTCTCTCAGCTTGAAAAAACTTCTGCCGCATCCATGGGAAAATATCGAGGACAGATTACATATCGGTGATAAAGTTTCCGGTCGTGTTGTATCTCTCACCGAGTACGGCGCATTCATCGAAATCGAAAAAGGAATTGAAGGACTTATTCACAATTCCGAAATGAGCTGGACACAGCACGTTAAGCATCCGTCGCAGGTTGTTGCAATGGGGCAAATTATTGATGCAGTTGTTCTGAGTCTCGACAAAGAAGAAAAGAAAATTTCTATGGGAATTAAACAATTAGAGCCGGATCCATGGCAAACCTTGATGCAGAAATATCCTGTCGGTTCACAGCACTCAGGTATTGCACGTAACCTAACCAACTTTGGTGTGTTCATTGAACTTGAACCCGGAGTTGATGGACTCGTTCACATTTCGGATTTATCATGGACAAAGAAAATCCGTCATCCTGGTGAAGTAGTTAAAAAAGGCGAAAAACTGGATGTAACCGTTTTAGGTGTTGATGTTGAACAGCGTAAAATTTCTCTTGGGCATAAACAGATTCATGATAATCCTTGGGATTCGTTTGAAAAAACTTATGGAGTTGGAGCAATAACCGAAGGTAAAGTTGTCAGAATAATTGAGAAAGGATTAATTGCCGAACTTCCAGATAAAGTTGATGGATTTGTTCCCGCAACTCTATTGACTCCGGCAAAAATTAAAAATCTTGCCAACCATTTTCCCGTTGATGATGTAATTCCGTTGAAGGTTATTGAATTCGACAAAGAAAATAAAAAGATTGTCCTCAGTGCATTAGCTGTTTTGAAAGACAAACCTGAAGAAGAAATAAGAGCTTATCTTGATAAACACAAAATGGAGCGTGTCTCCGTCTCTGAAATACAATCAGCAGAAACAACTGCAATTGACGCATCTGAGTTTCCAATTTTCGATGTACCGGGTGAAAATCCGACGCCTCCGACTGAACTTAAACAATAATTCATTGCATTTAGAGCGGGAGTAAATCTTCCGCTCTTCCCTTTTAGATAATCACCTCAATGAAAGTCGCATTACATACGCTTGGCTGTAAACTGAATTTCTCTGAAAGTTCTTCAATTGGATTTCAATTCCTTTCAAAGGGATTTGATATTGTTGATCCAAAAGAGCATGCAGATGTTTATGTTATAAATACTTGTTCAGTAACCGAAAGCGCTGAACGTGAATGCCGACAAATTGTAAGAAGATTCCTTCGTCAAAATTCCGATGCATACATAATCGTCACGGGTTGTTATGCTCAATTGCGCCCCGATGAAATAAAATCCATCAAAGGTGTTGATGCTGTCCTCGGCAGCAATGAAAAATTCGATGTCTTTTCTTTAATAGATAATTTTGACAAAAAGGAACTTGCATGCATTTTTGTTTCACCAGTTGATGAACAAAACGAATTTGGGCATGCACATTCATCCGATGCCGACAGCAGAACAAGAGCTTATTTAAAAATTCAGGACGGCTGTGATTATAAATGTACTTTCTGTACGATTCCTCTTGCTCGCGGTAAAAGCCGAAGCATGAATCCCGATGAAACTGTTTTAGAGTTTAAGAAATTGCTTGAAGAAGATTACAAGGAAATCATTCTCACAGGTGTTAATGTCGGTGACTATGGAAAATCTTATGATACAAATCTTTACAAACTTCTTCTTCGCCTGATTAAAATTGAGGGTAAATTTAGAATCAGGATAAGTTCAATTGAGCCGAATTTACTTTCTGATGAAATAATTGAGCTAACCGCTGAAAACAATAAGCTTTGTAAACATTTTCATATTCCGCTGCAGAGCGGCAGTTCTAAAATTCTTAAGCTGATGCAACGACGTTATAAAGCAGCAGATTATGAAAGATTAATCTACAAAATCAAAAAGAGAATGCCCGATGCTGGAATTGGCGTTGATGTTATTGTGGGTTTTCCCGGTGAAACAAAAGAAGACTTTTTGATAACACATAATTTTCTCCGAGACCTTCCGATCTCTTATTTACATGTCTTCACTTATTCTGAACGTCCCAACACTAAAGCGATTGAATTTGATTCGAAGGTATATGTTCATCAACGCCGTGAAAGAAACAATATCCTAAAAATTTTAAGTGATAAAAAACGAAACGAATTTTACAATCAAATGTTCGGGAAAGAACTTGATGTTCTGTTTGAACACGAGAATCATAACGGAGTTATGAAAGGATTTTCTTCCAATTATATTCGGGTTTCACATCCTTATATAAACGATTTAGTGAATATTATTTCTCCTGTTAAGATCAACGGATTGAGTAATGATATTTGCACTGGAAATATTTTGGATACAAAAAAAGCAGTTGACTTAATTGTTAGTTAAGGTTTATGTTTCAATAGTTTTATGAAAAAGATATTCTTAATAATCACTTTTTACGGTTGCTCTATTCTCGGACAGGAGATCGAACAAAAAAATTTCTTTCATTTGATAAATGAAGTGAAAATTACCTCTAAAGAAACTCAACCCGAACTAAAACAGAATAATTTAGTTGAATATAAAAAGAAGAATGCAGGATTGGCAATTGTCTATTCTCTTTTGCTGCCGGGAATGGGTGAACTTTATGCCGAATCATATGAAAGCGGAAAGTACTTTACTATTGCTGAAGGCGCATTATGGGTAACATATATTGGGATTAATACTTACGGCAATTGGCAGAAGGACAGATACAAGTCATTTGCTGCAGCCAATGGAAATGTAGATATTCAAGGGAAAGATGACGATTATTTTGCAACCATTAGCGAGTATTTAAGCATTGAACAATACAATAATGAGAAAGCTCTTGAGAGAAATTTCATCGAAATGCTTTATGAGAATAAATACTTTTGGAAATGGACAAGTGAAGATAGGAAAGCATACCGCAGCATGTGGGTTTCGAGCGAGCAGTCATTTAACAATTTAAGATTTGTTGTGGGTGCGCTTATCATCAATAGAATTGCCAGTGTAATAAATGCTGTTAGATTAGTTTCTGCTTACAATAGAAGACAAGTTGAAGACTTAAGCTGGAATATTTCTGCCGGAGTTGAGAACTCAATAAACCTTCCGAATCACTTTACTATAAATTTTCAGAAAAATTTTTAATAATCTGCTTCAGTTCTAGTAGAATTACAATGTTAATTTGTCATAGCTGCTACGTAAATATATTTTAGTAACTCACGTTGACCGCTTAAAAATAAAAACCGTTACACCATAGGCGTACAGGTAAAACGGTTACTAAATTATGTTTTGTATATTGTTCTCAGCGGGATTAATCCCGCTGAGAATAGAAAAATTTAAAGAATTATGAACCGTTTCAATTTATCTAACGAAGGAAGACGGTTTACAAGAACAGGCGGTCAAGTTGAGTTAGTAATTTTTCCCCATTGTTTATCACATCATGTTCGGTACATGGGAACAGTACAATATAAACCCGTCTTCCATCCCGAGAGTTTTAGCATGAACAAATGACATTTCACCGCTATCATTTAATACAATAATCATTTCTTAACAATCTTTTGTACTATGCTTTCCAACCGACTTACCGGATTTTAAAGTTACTAATCCAGAATGCAATGAAACAGTTTCCTCTCCCCTTTTCAACAGACGCTGATATTCATTGATTCAAAAACCAGTTTTATTCTTTTGGGTCTGGTGTCAGTCATAATACTAACAATTAATGATTTTTTAAAAACGATAAATACTTCAGATAAAAAATCCGCTCATATGAAAAATTAGCTTGGGTGATTATAGTAATCAAGTAAATGTATTTCCTCGAAATTTTGGTTATGATAGCTAATCAATTTATTTTTAGAATACTTTTATTATGTATTAATTCTCAATTATTTAGATTTCATTGTGATTTTGAATTTTGGTAATCACTCATTGAATATTCAACATACCAAAGCTACTTATTTTTTTCTCCTTTTGTTATCGGCCATTATAATCCTCCCAGCAAAGCTCAGCCCACAAGAAACCGGAACATTAAGAGGCAGCATTTTAGATTCACTATCGAGCGAAGCTCTGCCATTCACAAACATTATTCTAGAAAATACTACAATCGGGGCATCATCGGATGCTCATGGATATTTTGTAATAACAAATATACCCGCAAATCGGACTTACACCTTAATTGTCTCTTACATGGGATACACAACTAAAACATTAAACGTAAAAATAAAAGCAAATGAGATTACTCAACTCCAGGTTTTGCTTTCGCCGGCAAAGATTCAAATCGAAACTATTGAAAAGGTAAGTGAAAAATATAAACGCCCCAATGAAACAGATCTGGGATTGCAAAAAATGGATATTCGTAAAATTAAATCTCTACCTAAAGGTGTCGAGACAGACATTTTTCGTTCACTTCAATTTATACCAGGTGTGCAATCAACTGGCGATGTATCTGCCAGATATTATGTTCGGGGCAGCAGCAGTAACCAAAACCTTATTCTTTACAATGGAGTAACAGTTTATAATCCATTCCATGCACTCGGGCTTTTTAGTATTATTGATCCGGATATCATAAATTCTTTGGAATTTTATAAAGGGGGATTTCCGGCAGAGTACGGAGGTAAATTATCCTCTGTGCTTAATCTCGTAACTAAGGATGGTAATAGAAATAAATATTCAGGTAGTGCTTCATTGAGCTTTTTAACTGCAAAAGCTTCAATTGAAGGTCCGCTTCCAATTGGTTCTTTCATTGTAACGGGAAGGAAAAGTTTATTTAGTGATATTCTTAAAAAGTTCCTAAATTATAAAAAAGCACCTTTCGATTTTCATGACTTAGCATTTAAATTCAATTCCACAAGCTCTGGAACAAAAACTCTATCAAAATTTTTTTTACATGGTTTCAATAGCTCAGATAAATTAACAAATGAAAGTCCAGAATTAGCAGACTATAGCTGGTCAAACAATATTTATGGCGCTTATCTGTTTCAAGAGTTGGAGAATTTACCTATATATTTTGAAGCAAATTTATCATTAAGTGGTTTCAACGGTGAAGTGATTTCAAAGGAAAGCTTGACCAAACCAAGAAGGAATGTAATTACAGATATCTCTCTAAAATCTGATTTTACTTATATAAATGCTAAGCGTAATGAACTCAAAGTTGGCTATAATTTAAAATCAATCAAGACAAAATTATATTTCGAAAATCTTCAAGGGGGCATTACCGATCTTAATGACAAAGCACTTCAATTCACGCTATACGGAAAATATAAATTTCTTCAATGGGAATCATTTGGTGCAGATGTTGGGGCAAGAATGAACATATTGACACTTACTTCTCAGAGGACTTCTTTTATTGAACC
>DAIMIJ010000139.1:0-6341 GCA_036722835.1 Ignavibacteriaceae bacterium
AACCTGATTCTGCCGATACGTATAAAAATTTGGCTTTTGTTTATATGAGTTCACAGGAATACGATAATGCAATTAGTCCTTTAGAAAAATTAATAGAAATAGGGAAGAAACAGAGTGGAGATATCGGTTTACCCGATATTGGTGATAATATTTCTAATTTGGAATCAAAATTTGGTCGTCCGGATCAAGTAGTCGAAACCAAATATAAAAATATAGAAGCAACTCAATATATCTACAATAATTATAATTTATATGTTTATATTGAAAAAAACCAAGTTGTTGGTTATCAGAGAATAAAAAATAGTTCAGATAGTGGTGTATTAGATGGATATAAATTTTTAAGCGAAATTTTTTATGTAAAGGGAGTCGAGTACAAGAATAAATATGATAACAATAAGGTTTTATCAGACAGTCTTGAAGCGATGAATTACTTTGATAAGGCAATTAATGTTGCTGAAGAAGGAAGAAAAAATTATCCGGATGATTCTGATATTTTATTGACCCTGTCTAATTCATACATTGGTGCAAATAAAATTGAAGTAGCTATTGATGCTTTCAAAACAGGCGTAGAAAAAGATCCTTCGAACCAATATTATCGTTATAATTATGGAGTTCTTCTACTTGGTAAGAATGATTTCGCTGGTGCAGAAGAGCAGTTTAAGAAAGCATTGGAAATTGATCCCGAATATTATAATGCGAGTTACAACCTCGCAGTCACTTATGTTAAATGGGGAGCTTACATTAATAAAGTAGCAGATGAAAAAGGCGATTTGAATAATAAGGAATACAAAGAGAAATACCAGAAAGCGCTTCCTTACTTAGAAAAGATTGTTCAGAATAAAAAGGACGATGCTCAAATGTGGGAACTTTTAGGGAAAGTTTATTCGGTACTTGGAATGCAAGACGATGCGGGTAATGCTTTTAAAAAAGCAGATGAGCTGCGTAAATAAAATAATTAAAAATAAAATTTAAGTTAGTTATGAATCAGAATAATCCGCCCCAAGGGCAGCAAATAAATATTGAGTTAGGTGAAAAGGAAGCCGAGGGAATCTATTCGAACCTGGCAATAATCACTCACTCACCGGCAGAATTCATTATTGATTTCACACGAATTGTTCCGGGTGTTCCTAAAGCAAAAGTTCATGCTCGAATCATTTCAACTCCCCAGCATGCTAAAATGCTTATGAAAGCTTTGAAGGATAATATTGATAAGTATGAAGCAAGATTCGGAGAAATTCGGCTTGAACCTGTTCCCGCACAGCATTTTGGATTTATTCCGATGACAAAGGACGAAAAAGTTAATTAGCTATTTCATGCTTCTCTCCCTTCAGATTTAGAACCACCTGGAAACGGGTGGTTTTTTATTATCCTCAAATTAATTTCATAATTTCCGCTTTAGCACAAATCATTGGTAAGAATTACTAAAAAGATCTATTTCCATTTTCCAAAACATCATATCTGAACAGCTTTTTTCGGCATAAGGATTGAATTTTCTAATTTGAATTCCAATCGTCTTGTAATGAGAATTGGGAGTCCGAACTTAATTGATTTAGATTTTGAAATGGGATGGACATGAAGAAATTAATATCTGCGCTAAGTATTTTATCACTTTTTTCAGCTTTTATAATCGGCTGCTTCGATTTACCCGGAGACATTATCATGCCTGAGTGGGATGTTGATTTAAATGTTCCAATTATTAACAAAACATATACAATCTATGATATGTTTAAACCCGAATCAAAAAACTCAATTACATCCACACTTACCAGCGATGATTTTTATTTAGTCCAGTCAGATAATTATACTGCTAATACTAAGGTTGCAGATTATGTAAGCATATTATCACAGGGATCCACATCGCAAAATTTTATAATTCCAGCGAACCAACCTGCACAATCAGTTTTCATAGTTTTTCCCGAAGATATAGAAATTGAACAAGCTACATTTGCCAGCGGTTTTCTTTCATTTGCCATTCAGAATCCTTCGTCTGCGGCAATTTCATCGTCCTTACTAATTCCTGGTATCAGAAAACCTGACGGCTCTGCTCTAATAATCGAAACTAATGTTCCAGCTTTCAGCAGAGATTCAATTATTTACGATTTATCAAACCATCAATATACTTTTCCTCCGAACCAGCCAATTCAGAATAAAAACAGTTTACAATTAGTCGCATCAGCCAACAGTACCATAAATGGCTCTTTTGAAAATGTAAATTCCTACTTGTTCAATTTTAGTTTTAGCTCGCTTACTGGCTCAATACAAAGAACATCATTAGGAAATGAGCGAACCTCAGCTTCACTCAATCTTGACGATGCTGCTGATTTTCGAAATAAATTTTTTATTAAAGAAGCATTGCTCAGTTTAAAATCAGAATATGTTTCAACTCATCACAACTTTTTTGAACTTGAGATAGCCAATATTCAAATTAATGGAATACGTAATTCCGGCGAGCAAAAAGCTTTGACAAGAAACGATGGCCAAAATATTACTTTCAGTTTAGTCAATGGAGGTTACGATCTAACTCTTAATGAAACCAATAGTAATTTAACAGATTTTATTTCGTTCCTTCCGGATTCTATAGTGATTTCTTCAGAGTATATCCTAAATCCTTCTAATGATGATATTGTCAGGACAGTTACCAACCTGGATTCGATTAAATTTTCCGTACAATTCACCGCTAAAAGTATTTTTGCAATTAAGCAAACTAACTTTACCGATACACTTGGAATTGATTTGAGCCAAGACGATAGAGATAAAATACATGATGGAATAGGAGCTGATTTGAATATTTATCTTGAGAATGCAATTCCAATTGATGCATTTGTTAAAGTAACGCTCACTGATGAAAATTATTCTCCACTCTTCACTCTAACAAAGAATCAAAACGGAGTGGATTCATTGCAGTTTCTTGGAAGCCAGGTGAATAATAGCACGGGACAAATAATTTCTCCGACAATTACATTAAATACAATTGCACTTGATTCAGCAAAAATTATGCAGTTATCCAATGCACGTTATGCAATCATCTCAACCACGGTGAATACAAAAAATGCCACCAATGAAAACCCAAATCCGCCAACCGTTCAATTTAAATCCTCTGACTGGCTGAATATGAAATGTTATGGTAAAGTCAAATATCATTTGAGTCCGGAGGGAAAATAATCATGAAAAATATTTTTAACCGCAGAAATTTATCAATCATAATTCTTTTGGCGATTGTCTTTTCCCCTCACGCATTTCCGCAGTTTGGCTCTTCAGGCACTGTTGATGCAAGAAGCACAGGATTAGCGAAAACTTATAATTCAACATCAATGGGAATTTATTCGATCGGAATAAATCCAGCCAATCTTTCAATGATGGGTGAAAGTTCTGTGGAATTTTCAACTATCATTCCTTTACCATTAATTTCCTTTCATTCAGGAACAGATTTCCTGTCAATGAATCAGCTTAATTATTATTTCGGAGGCGTTGATGGAAAATCAAGAGTCCTGACTGAAAGCGATAAGCAAAACTTCAATGATCTTTTTTCTGATGGAGGATCTGTATTTGCTAATTTCTCCACTTCACTTTTTAGCTTTGCTATGAAACCCGGCATTGAAGCTGGAACATTTTCATTATCAATTATTGATTTTGCAGGTGGTAACTTTACAATCCCTCATGCAATTGTTGATTTAGGATTAAATGGAAATCAACCGGGGAAAAAATATGATTTCAATGATGAGAAATTTAAAAGCTGGTGGATAAGAAATTATGGAATATCATATTCACGAGAATTTCAATTAGAATCTGAAAGTTGGCTTAAGAATATTTCTGCTGGAGTATCATTCAAGCTTGTTCACGGGTATTATTATGCCGGAATTGAAAAAGTGAATACAAATCTTGAAACCGGAACACATAATGAGATTCAAGGTAATGCAGATATGATTGGTTACTCAGCTTTTTCTGATGGCTTCGGTGTGAAATATGATTTTGATTCTTTGCAGCATCAATCGCAATTTGGTTTGTTTATGCCTCCTGCCGGCAATGGTTTTGGATTTGATCTTGGACTTTCTTTTTTGCTGGAAAATAATTTGAATGTCTCTTTGGCTTTAACAGATATCGGCAGCATCAGTTGGACAAAAAATACAGCAAAGTTTTTTGCTACAGGCGCAATCCTTATTGATGATTTGACAAATCAAGAACAATTAGATTCTCTGAAAGATAAATTTACCGGAGATGCTGAAAGGATAGAAAGTTTTTCAACAGGTTTACCAACTGTTTTTAGATTCGGTTTGGGTTATAAATTAAACGAAGAAGATAATTTTCTTCCAGGAACATTACTTTTAGGACTCGACTATAATCAAGGTTTTAATGATTTACCCGGCAACAGCAAAACTCCCCGTGTTTCATTTGGTTTTGAATGGAAACCCGGAGACTGGATTCCTTATTTTCGAAGCGGCGTTTCTTTAGGCGGAGCTGATGAATTTGCTTGGGCAGTTGGATTAGGTATGTACACAGGCGTTATCGAATTTAATTTAGCAACATCATATTTTCAAACCATTGTAGCGCCGAATTCTGCGAAGCAAATTTCAGTTGCTTTTGGTTCGAGGTGGAAGTTTTAAGTTATTGACGAATGCGGGGTAAATTAATTAATGCGGCGCCAAGAAAAACTAAATTTGCAAACCATGCTGTAAGCATTGGATCAATTGCTCCATTTTTTCCGAATGCTTGACTAACTTTCGAGAAGACTAAATAAATAAATGTAACTAAAATATTTATTCCTATCTGAACAGCTAATCCTCCGCGTCTCCTTTTAGCTGCGGCAAGCGGAATTCCAAATAACACAACTACAATGCTTGACATTGAAAATGAAAATCGTGAATAATACTCGATCAATGTATTTTTAGGATCAGTTCCTTCTCTGACTTGTGAACCTATCAACTTTTTAAGATCATCTAAGTTCATCTCTTCGGGCTTTTGCTGTTTTGAAGATAAATCATCTGGATGAAAATTGAGATCTGAGAAAGTTAATTGGTTAAAATAGCTTGCTGATTGTCTTTCCGAACTGAAAAATCTTTTTACGCCATTTTCAGCGATCCATTTTCTTGAGGTTGTATCATAAGTCATCTTCGCAGCATCGGTACGTGAAATCATTTTTGTCGGATCAGCAACATCAAACTCCTGAATGCTGATACGATGAGCTTGATTCTGAGAATTGTCGAAGTATGCAATATTTACAATCCTTGATGAAGAATCTTTAAAGAAAATGTTGCTTCCTGTAAAAACAAATCCTCTGTTCAAATATTTCCGTTCAAGGTTTACCTTCACCGAATTGGCATGAGGAACAACATAACCTGCAAAATAAATAGATAAAGCGCAAATAAATAAAGTTGTGATGAGAAAAGGAATCATGAATCGAAAAAGACTTACACCGCTTGCTTTAATTGCAGTTATCTCGCTGAGATTGGCTGCTTTACCTGCTGTAAATAATGCGGCAAAAAGAACGGCGACAGGAGTTATTAGTTTTATTATTTCAGGAGAAAAGACCAGGTAATAATTTAATATAATATCCATTGATACATTCTGATCAATGAAATCATCTAAGTTTTCCATCATATCAATTACAACAAATATTAACGTGAATGCGAGCAAACCAAAAATTATGGTAAGAAGGAATTGTTTTATCAGATATCTATCAAGTATTTTCATTTACTCGTCCACCACTTCCTCTTGAGGTGTCCATGTTTTAGGAATCAATTTTTTGAACCAATTAAATTCCAACGTAATTGTTTCCCGTACAGATTTCATTGTAAGTAAAATACCTGCAGTGCCCAACAAGAAATTTGCAGACCACATACCCAGGAAAGGCGAGAGCAAGTTCCTATCTGCAAGCTTTTCACCTCCAATTAAGAATGCCCAATAAATCAAAAAGAAAAATAAGCTTATGCTTGCAGCCATTCCAAAGCCGCCTTTGCGCGTCATTACGCCTAAAGGGGCGCCAATTAAAACAAAAATAATACAAGCTGCAGGTATAGAATATTTTTTATAAATCTCAACCCGATATTTATCTATTTCACTTTTGGTGAATTCAACTCTTTTTACATTTGATAGAATAATATTTCTTACTGTATTCATCTTTTCAATTGCCTTAGCATAAATAAATTCTTTACCTGCTGTTTTGTAGTATGCTTGAGATTCCTTTGATGTCGAATCCTTAAAGAAAAATTTATTGGTCTCGCTTGCAAGACTTTTTAATTGGCTGTTTTGAATTACTTGCAGACTGTCTATTATATATTTCATATCACGTGAGCTGAGTTCCCTGTCACCTCGAGGTCCACCAGGAGTTGATTGTTGAAAAGAAA
>DAIMIJ010000140.1:0-6188 GCA_036722835.1 Ignavibacteriaceae bacterium
TTTAATTTTATATTCAGCTCTTTAATCATTTGCCCGATTTCGGGAATTGCAATTGCTCCGGAAGCTTCTTCTGGAGTAAACCATTTCCTTTTCCTATCGTTTTTTTCAGGATAATCATCGAGCACTTCATGCACTTCCATTGTAAAAACTTTTATCAAACAGGTGCCCACTGGTTTATTCAGCTTGAAAGTACCTACTTCAATTGTTTCATTTGAACCTAAAATACCGGCTTCTTCATATGCCTCTTTCTTTGCCGATTCAAATGGAGTCAGGTTAAATTCGACATATCCCTTGGGAACAATCCAGTGTTTCTTCTTAATAGATGTAATTAGCAGAATTTCCAAACCATTTTTACTTAATCGGTAAGGAATTACTGCAGACTGACTAAAATTAACTTCTAATTTCATTAAAGCTTGTTTGATAATTTTTCCTATGGTTTATTTAATAAAATTTCTTCAGCTTTCAAAATTTCTTTTAGATCATCTTTAATATTACAGAAGTATCAGTAATCATTGCGACCACAAATATCTAAATCAATTGTCATGCCATACGTGATGATTTCATTCTTTCCAGCCCACAAAGCAAAGTAGCTTCAAAGATTAAAGGATAATCTTTTCAACTCTCTGGTAATAAATCTTTATATAGGTTTCCATTCCCATCTAAATCAAGGTTATTTATGTTAAGAAATTAGGTTAGTTCGAGAATTGGAATAATGGACAGTAAATGTTTTATGTTAAAATATTTATCTTTGAATGACAATAATAAAACATCATATGCAAATCCATCAGAACTATTCGTTAAAGAAACACAATACATTCGGACTTGATATCTCATGCAAGTTTTACGCTGAAGTAGAGAATGAAAATGAGATCAGACATGTTCTCTCTGAAAAGCTATTCAAGGATTCACCCAAATTGATTATCGGCGGTGGCAGCAACATACTCTTTACCGGAGATTTTGACGGCTTGGTTGTAAATCAAACCTCAAGCAAAATTAGTATCGCATCCGAAGACGACGAATATGCGTTCGTCTCGGCAGAAGCCGGAGTAATTTGGCATGAACTCGTTCTATTTTGTGTAAATAGAAATTTAGGTGGAATTGAAAATCTTTCATTGATTCCAGGAAAAGTTGGAGCCGCTCCAATTCAAAACATTGGAGCTTATGGTCAAGAATTAAAAGATGTCTTTCATTCTCTGAAAGGAATTTTTATTGATGATTTAAGAGAAATGAATTTCAACAATACAGAATGTGAATTTGGTTACCGTGATAGCATTTTTAAGAAGAGGTTAAAGAATAAATTTATTATAACAGAAGTAACGTTGCGGTTAAATAAAAATCCGAAATTAAATGTGGGCTACGGTGCGATCGAAGAGGAATTAACTAAGCTTAAAAAAGATAATTTGACATTAAAAGATATAAGTGATGTTGTCTGCAAGATACGAATTAGCAAACTTCCTGATCCGCAAATACTTGGTAATGCAGGAAGCTTCTTCAAAAATCCGGAAGTATCAGTTGAGGAATATGAATTATTAAAAAATAAATTTACTGATTTACCAGGTTACAAAGTCGCGGATCGAATTATAAAGATTCCCGCTGGATGGTTGATTGAGAGATGCGGATTTAAAGGAAAAAGATTTGGAAATGTAGGCATTCACGAAAAACAAGCATTGGTTATTGTTAATTATGGTAATGGAAGACCGGAAGAAATTTTGCAATTAAAAAATAAAATTATGGAAGAGGTAAAATTAAAATTTAATATCGAGCTTCGGGAAGAAGTGAATATAATTTAATTACTCAGGTTGAACGCTTTTAAAGAAACTTTTATTTAAGCCACGGATTTCACGAATGGACTCTAATTTGATTTGTTTGATTAGAAGAATTCGTGAAAATTAGTATAATTCGTCGTAAAATTTTTTTTACGATCAACTTTAGTTAGTTATCAACTTTTACTTATTAAAAGATACCTTGATAACTAACTTTCAGTAATAAGTTTAGAACGCTGAATTGTCTTCTTGATAAAAATATTGTGACGGAGCTTTTTCATACATTTGCTTTCACTTCGCCTCTTCTTATATTTCAAATAAATCATTTTATAAATCTTTGCAAACCGCAAAAGGATTTTACCCATGAATCAGAACAAAGATAAAAAAATTTTATCTGCTTATGAAAAAGCAGCAAAGGAAGGAATTGATCCGAGATGTATACCACAAAAATTGGATGGGCCTGTTCCCGAGCATGATGAAATTAAATATCCTGATTATCCTCAATCTGATCATGAAACGTGGAAAATTCTTTATAATAGGCAAATGGCTTCATTACCGAATAGAGTTTGCGAAGAGTACATTAATGGTGTGAGCAAACTAAATTTTTCACCGAATAAAATCCCTTCTCTAAAAAAATTAAGTAATGTTTTTTATAGTACAACTGGCTGGAAAGTTGCCCGCGTTCCCGGGTTGATTCATGAACAAGATTTTTTCGGTATGCTTCGCAGGAAAGTATTTCCTTCAACTGATTACATAAGAGGGAATAATGAATTAGACTACACACCGGCACCTGATCTTTTTCATGATATGTTCGGTCATATGCCATTGCTAACCGATGCAAACTTTGCATCATTTTACCAGATGTTTGGTGAAGCTGCGTTAAATGCCAAAGGGGAAACGAGAAAAGAATTAGAAACGATGCACTGGTTCACGGTCGAATTTGGATTAATTAAAAAACGTGAAGGGATGAGAATTTATGGTGCGGGAATTATTTCATCAAAAGAGGAAATTAAGCACGCACTTTCTGAAGATGTAAAAGTATTTCCCTTTGATCCCGAACGCGTCGTTAAACAAGATTACGATGTTTGGCATCTCCAGCCAATTCTTTTCGCTATTGATTCTTTCCAACAGCTTGAAGACGGATTTAAAACATGGACGAATAAAAAGGGGTTACTTTAGAATTATCAATTTGTAAAAAACACACTTCATGAAAATCTTCAGAAACAATTTGAACTTTTAATCATTAAATATGTTACACATTTAACGCAGCAGTGCTTGAATGTACTTAATCAATTCATTAAGTTTTAATTCATTCATGTCAATTTTTTAAGCGATTTATTAAATCATTCAAACATGTTGAAATAATAAATAGAAAGGTATAGTTATGTTAAAAGAAGGGCAGAAAGCGCCATCTTTCAAGCTAAAAGATCAAACTGGAGAAGTAGTATCACTTGAATCATATAAAGGTAAAAATGTTGTTCTTTATTTTTATCCGAAGGATGATACATCGGGATGCACTAAAGAAGCTTGTAATTTCCGTGATGAATTTCCAAAGTTCTCCAAGATTGATGCGGTAATACTTGGTGTAAGTCCTGATTCAGTCGAATCACACAAAAAATTCGCAGAAAAATATAAATTACCATTCAGCTTACTTAGCGATGAAAAAAAAGAAGTGTTAGAAAAATATGGTGTATGGCAGGAAAAAAGCATGTATGGTAAAAAATATATGGGAGTTGTTAGAACTACTTTCGTTATCAATGAGAAAGGAATAATCAAAAAGATTTTTCCAAAAGTGAAAGTTGATGATCACAACAACGAAGTTATGGAAGTATTGAAAGCATAAATTATGGTATATATTACAAGACGCGAAACTTTTGCCGCAGCACATAGACTTTTTAATCCTAAATTTTCAGATGAAGAGAACGAAAGGATTTTTGGTAAGTGCAGCAACCCTAATTGGCATGGACACAATTACGTACTTGAAGTCGTGGTTGCTGGAAAACCAAATCCTGAAACCGGCTTTGTTCTTAACATTGCTGAATTGAAGGAAATAATAAAACAACATGTCTTATCAAAAGTTGATCATAAAAATCTGAACATAGAAACAGATTTTATGAAAGGAATAATTCCTTCAACAGAAAATATTGCAATGGCGATTTGGAAAGTCCTGGTTGATAAAATTCCCAGCGGGAAATTATTTGCAGTCAAGTTATCAGAAACAGAAAATAATTTTTTTGAATATCGAGGAGAGTAAATATGAATCAAGAAAAAGTTCAAAAATTCATCATTGACTTGCTAACAGAATTAGGAGAAGATACTAAGCGAGAGGGACTGCTAAACACACCAAAGCGAGTTGCTAAAGCTTACGAATTTTTAACAACGGGTTACAAGGAGAATATCAAAAAACTTTTGAATGATGCTATCTTCAACGAAAAGTACGATGAAATGGTACTAGTTAAGAATATTGACTTCTACAGTCTTTGTGAACATCATATGCTTCCGTTCTATGGAAAAGTTCATGTGGCGTACATTCCTGATGGTAAGATAGTCGGGTTAAGTAAGATTCCCAGAATTGTTGATATGTTTTCACGTAGATTACAAGTGCAGGAGAGAATGACACAGCAAATTGCCGATACAATTGAAGAATATCTGCAGCCAAAAGGTGTAGCGGTTGTATCGGAGGCGTTTCATATGTGTATGATGATGCGAGGTGTTGAAAAACAAAATTCTTCTGCAACTACAAGTGCTGTTCATGGTGTTTTTAAGGATGATGCACGAACAAGATCAGAATTTCTTGAACTTATATCTCATAAAAATTTGCAATGAAAAATCACTCAAGCGGAATTTGGATTACAGGTGCAAGCTCCGGCATTGGAAAAGCTGCGTCTAAAGAATTTGCGAGAACAGGTTCAAAAGTTTTTGTTTCATCCAGAAGAAAATCTGAACTTGAAAGGTTAAACAATGAACTGAAGGAAGAAAATCTTTCAGTTGAAATTTTTCCTTGTAACATTGCTTCTTCTTCAAATGTTGATCAAACTGCTAAGAAAATTTTATCCACAAATAAAATAGATTGCCTCATTAACAGTGCCGGCATAACCTCATTTAAGCTGGCTGCGGAAAATTCAATAAATGAAATTGATGATATAATTCACACGAATCTTTTAGGCCCCATCTATTCGATTAAGAGTGTTCTTCCTTCTATGATCAAACAAAACGGTGGAACAATTATAAATATACTTTCTGCTGTTACCAAAAAAGTATTTATTCAAAGCAGTGCTTATTCGGCATCTAAACATGGATTGATAGGTTATACAAATTCGTTGCGTGAAGAGGTTAGAAAACATAACGTTAGAATAATAAATGTGATCCCTGGTGCGACTCAGACACCAATGTGGACATCTGAAATGAGAGAAAAATACGGTGACAGGATGATGACTGCGGAAGAAATTGCTCAAGTTATTGTCTGGCTTTACTTGCAAAAGGGAAATCTTGTTACAGAAGAAATTGTTCTAAGACCAATATTGGGAGATTTATAAATGGCTAAAAATGATTTAACGATTGTTACCGGTGCAAGCAGAGGAATTGGAAAAGGAATTGCTTTCAGATTGGCGAAAGAAGGGCATGATCTAATGCTTTTTGGAAGAGATAAATCTGCACTTGAAGTGGTTACCCAAGAAGTCCGCTCATATGGTTCGAAGTCAGAAATGTTTTTAGGTGATGCAGCAGATACAAAATTTGTGAATGAAGCCGTAAACCAAATTATTAAAACTTATGGAAGAGTAGATCACTTGATTAACAATGCCGGGATGGGAATACTTAAAAAATTTGTGGATTCAAATTTAGATGAATTCAAGAAACAAATTGATGTAAACCTTTACGGAGTGTACAACTTTACAAAAGCAGTTATTGATCATATGATAGCAAATCGTAGCGGTTCTATAATTAATATTTCTTCTCTCGCAGGAAAGAACGCTTTTATTGGCGGTACAATGTATAGTGCAACCAAACATGCATTAATGGGTTTTACAAAATCTCTAATGCTTGAAGTGAGAGAGTATAATATTCGTGTTGCTGCTATTTGTCCGGGATCTGTCGATACTAATTTTAATATGAATAGAGATTTAATTTCCGAGAAGAAGAATATTTTACTTTCTGAAGATGTGGCTGAAACTGTTGCTCTGGTTTTGAAAATGCCTATTCGAGCAATGGTAAGTGAGATTGATATAAGACCGACAAATCCAAGGTAAAATTAGCTGTTTCTATTTTATAGATATGCCAGTCCGCCATAGGCGGACTGGCATATCTAATGAGTTTATATCTCTTCACCATCAATTTCGATTTCAATATCCTTTTCGATATCATCCACATCCGGTGGGCAAGGTAATATATTATGCATCTTCTCTCGAAAGATTCGCATTCCATCTT
>DAIMIJ010000141.1:0-4887 GCA_036722835.1 Ignavibacteriaceae bacterium
ATTTTAAAGAAGGATTGATAAAATTATTAGAAAATGATAATTGGAAAATCAAAGGAGAACTTGGGCAAACCTATGTGAAGGAAAATTATGAATTAAACAAATCTATTGAACATCATATTAACATCTATGAACATTTACTAAACAAGATTGGTACACAGTATGTCTTTAATAAATAATAAACGCGTTCTTGTAATTGCTCTTGGTGAAGCGACTTTTGATTTGATTATTCCCTGGATAGAAGAAGGTGAATTGCCAACATTTAAAAAATTTTATGAAGAAGGAACCACAGGAAATATAAAATCATCGGTGCCGATGATAACTCCTCAAATGTGGGGCAATATAGTTACTGGAAAAAATCCGGGGCATCATGGTTTATTTGATTTCTGGCAGAGAGGAAATGACGGCCGATTTAAGGAAATAAATGGCTCGCAAGTAAAAGTTAAGCCGATTTGGAAAATATTAAGTGAAAACGGATTAAATTCAGGCGTCGTTAATGTTCCATTTACGTATCCTCCTCAAAAAATAAATGGTTTTATGATTTCGGGAGAAGATGCACCCGGTGCTCATCCTTCAATTGCTTATCCAAACAAAATTTATAATGAGATTGTAGAAAAATTTGGCAGATATCGTTTAAAAGATATTTTTCCGGGTGGGAGAAAAAAGGAAGATTATTTAACCTTAGTTCAAGAAGATATTGAGAAGCAAACAGAAGTTTTATCTTATTTAATTTCAACAAAAAAATGGGATTTCTTTTTAACTTTTTACAGCGCTACTGCAATTACACAGCATTATTTTTGGAAGGATATGCAGCAGGGAAATAATGAATATAGAGATATAATCAAAAAAGCATATAAATCTTTGGATTCTGCAATTGATCGTTTAGTTAAAGCTGCAGGTGAGGACACAAATGTATTTATAATTTCCGAGTGTGGTGCAGGACCGCTGATTTCCGGAATTCAAATAAATACATGGCTCCAAAAAGAAGGATTTCTGTTTTTCAACAAGTCAAATGGAAGTTCAAAACAAGTTTCCATAAAGCAGGATAAATCTTTTTTACGATCAAAGGTTGCCAGCTTTAGGAAAAATATTCAGGGTCATATTCCAAAATCATTGTACTTCTTTGCAAATAAAAATATGCATTGGCTAAAAAGCGGGATTCAAACTTTTCTTGCCGGTTCTGATATTGATTGGACTAAAACTTATGCATTCTCGAGGGGGAAAGAAGGAGATATCTTTATCAATCTTAAAGGAAGAGACCCCCATGGAATTGTAGAGCCCGAACAATATGAAAAAGTGAGAGATGATGTTATTGAAAAGCTTTCGGCTTTAATTGATCCTTCAACCGGGAAAAGAGCCGTTGAAAGAGTTTTCAAAAGAGAAGAACTTTACTCTGGCCCTTTTATTGAATTTGCGCCCGATTTATTAATTAAATGGACTGATAGCGCATATATGCCAACCGAGAGTGATAAAGATAAAGATTCCATCTTTGTGGAGAGATGGAGAGAGAATATGAACTGGCCGACTTCCGGAAGCCATAGAATTGAGGGAATTCTTTTAGCTAAAGGATCTGGCATAGCAAAAAATAAAAGAATTGAAGGTGCAAGAATAATTGATATGACGCCAACCTGGCTTCATCTATTAGATCAAAAAATTCCAGATGATTTGGAAGGTAAAGTAATTGCCGGTCTATTGGATAATAAAAATATCAAATGAGAATTTTCATGGAAGAAAGAATTTATTATGAAGTACAATAATTTTGGGAATACAGACCTAAAAGTTTCGGAGCTTGGATTGGGATGTCAATCAATGGGTGGAGGTTTGTATTATCGAGATGATAATGAATCTATTAAAACGCTGCATAAAGCTTTTGAATATGGTATTAATTTTTACGATATATCCGATCATCATAGTCTGGGTAACAGTGAAAAATTACTCGGCAGAGCATTTAGTGATAGAAGAAATAAGGTCATTATCACCAGCAAAGCCGGCCTCATTTATTCGCAAGCAGGTTCATTTGCATTAAGAATGAGACCGCTTATTAGACCTGTTAGCGATCTTTTACGACCTCTTAAAAGCTCTCTTCACTTTTTTAGAGCTTCTCAATTACGTTTTAATTATTCGAGTGAATACATTACTCAGGCTGTTGAAAAAAGTTTAATCCGGCTTCGCACAGATTATTTGGATTTATTTCAACTATACAAACCTTCCGCACTAATAATAAAACGAGGTGAATTTATTGATACGTTAGAGAAGCTGAAAACTCAAGGCAAAATTAGATATTACGGTATTACATGCCTTACTGTTGATGATGCTATCCTCTGTCTAAAGTTTCCAAATATTTCTTCACTACAAGTTGCGGTTAGTTTAATTGATCAAGAGGCAATAACCAAACTCCTACCTCTTGTTCAAGAAAAGAATCTTGGACTTATTTCACGCCATCCGCGAGCAATTGGACTTTTCACAAAAAATAAAGATGATATAATGGGGGACAGTTCAGTTTTCTCAAAGGAAGAGTTTGAAATAAGAAAGAAAAAAGCAGCAAAGTTTCAATTCCTGGTAAAAGAGAATCGGACTATCGCACAAGCTTCAATTCAATTTATTCTGCAGCTTGATGGAATTTCAGTAACACTTCCTAGAGCCGTTAATCGAGATGAACTTGATGAAAATGTCGGTTCTCTTACTGCTGCTCCGCTTACAAACGATGAACTAAAAAAAATCTATTCCTTAGCTAACTAATTTATAAAACTTCAGCCCTTATCGCTCTCATTATTAAGCGAGAGGGTGCTGAAAGAGGTTCAATAACATCTGATAAATGAATTACAGAAGACTAGGCAGTACAGATCTAATGGTTTCCGAAATTGGATTCGGATGCCAATCAATTGGCGGCGGACTTTACTATAAAAATAATGATGAATCGGTAAAAACTCTTCTTGATGCTTTTAATTTTGGAGTAAATTTTTTTGATACTTCCGATCATTACAGTCAAGGTGAAAGTGAGAAGCTAATCGGAAAAGCATTTAAAGGTAAAAGAGATAAAATCATAATTGGAACTAAAACCGGAACATTGTACACAACTTCTGGATCTGCTTTACTTAAGCTTCGCCCGCTCCTGAGACCCGTAAGCAAATTTTTACAGCCAATAAAGATTCCTTTTCATTTAATGCGTGCAAAACAAAAAAGATCTGACTTCTCTGAAAATTATTTAACCCAAGCTGTTGAAAAAAGTTTAAGAAGACTAAAAACTGATTACATTGATCTTTTTCAGCTTCACAAACCCTCTAAGTTTATTTTAGATAAAGGCGATTTTATTGAAACACTAGAAAAGCTTAGACAACAGGGTAAAATTAGATATTTTGGTATTTCCACTTCAGAAAATGAAGATGCATTTATTTGTTTTAATTATTCGGGTATCTCTTCTGTCCAAATAATGGTTAATCTGCTTGAAAAAAAACATGTGACGAAAATATTAAATATTGCAATTAAAAAGGATGTTGGAATCATAGCGCGAAATCCGCGAGCTCATGGGCATTTGACAGACGAACTAAGTGATATCATGGCTGAGACATATGCTCATAACAAAAAAGAATTCGTAGTGAAAAAAGAAAGTGCAATGAAGTATCAATTTCTTGTGAAATCCAACAGGACTTTAGCACAAGCCGCACTTCGATATGTTTTAAGTCTCAGAGGAATTTCGACTGCTATTCCCCGAGCAGTAAATCGTAAACAGTTGAAGGAAAATATTGATACATTAAACTCTCCCCAATTGTCGGTGGAAGAGTTGGAAAAAATTCATTCGGTGGAGAAACTAGATGATTTATAAAATTTTAGGTAATACTAATTTAAAAGTGTCGGTTATTGGAATGGGTTGTTCAGGTATAGGAAAAAGTCTACACCATAGAAATGATGATGAATCACAAAAAACATTATACGAAGCTTTCGAATCCGGCATTAATTTTTTTGACACTGCACCAAATTATTCTAATGGAGGCAGTGAAAAACTGATCGCAAAAGCATTAAAAAATAATAGAGATAAAATAATTATTGCAAGTAAAACCGGAATAACTTTTACTACAGGTGGGAAAATTGCGAAATCAGTAAAACCTTTTCTGAATCCTATAAAAACAATTTTGTCACCTCTAAAGAAGAATTTGCCGAACTTGTACCGTTCACAAAGACGAAATGATTTTTCAAAAGAGTCCATTATTAAAACGGTTGAAGGAAGTCTTAAGCGACTGCAAACAGATTATATCGACCTGCTATTACTTCACCATCCAACAAACCAAATTTTAGAATCCGGGGCCTTTTATGAACCATGTGAATTACTGAAATCTCAAGGGAAAATTAGATTTTATGGTGTTTCATGTGATTCAGTTGAGCAAGCCGAAATTAGTCTGAAGCTTAGTGGAGTCTCAGCTATTCAAATCGAATTGAATTTGTTGGATCAAGAACCAATTACAAAAGTGCTTCCATTGGCTTTCAAAAATAATGTCGGAGTGATTGCACGGCTTCCTCTCGCAAAAGGATTGTTGACTGATCAAATTTCGACCACAAAAGCTGAAAGATGGGCATACGATTTGGAAATTTTTGATGAAAGAAAAAGAAAAGCTGAAAAATTTAAATTTCTAGCGAATGAAAATAGGTCAATGGTTCAAAGTGCATTTCAATTTTTGCTGCAGTTAAAAGAAGTTTCAGTCATACTGGCGGGTTTTAATAATAGAAAACATTTGCGAGAAAATTTAGGTTCGATTTCAGCTCCACCTTTAACACATGCAGAGCTTGAAAAAATTTATTCATTATAAAGTTTTATGAATCCCAAAATAGAAAATCATTTAGTCTCTGTAATAATACCCACAATAAATAGAAATTCATTACCTATTGTTCTTGAAG
>DAIMIJ010000141.1:4987-6124 GCA_036722835.1 Ignavibacteriaceae bacterium
TCTTTAATCCTAAAATTAAAATAACCCAAGATGTTGAACTTGCATTAAGAATGCGCTCGCATGGTTTTAAGTTAGTCTATGTGATTAATAATGTTAGACATCTAAAAAAAATGAATCCAATAGAATTTATAAGATTTCAATTTCATCGCGGGACAGGAATCAGCAGATTATATATTTTAAGGAATTCTTATAAAAATATTGGATTAAGTCCCGGTCTTTTGTGGGATGATTCTGCAAAAAAGCATCCAATAAAAAAATGGTTTTTTGTTTTCTGGAAAAGAATCCTTGGACCGTTTGATTATAAAAGTTTTTCAAGGTTTGACTACTTTATTTTATTTTGGGTCGGCGAAAAAGCGAAAGCAGCAGGCTTTTTGTTTTCTCTTATCAATGATAAATTTAAACTGAGATGAAAAAACATATCCTGCTCACATTAAAAATTATAGTATCGGGAATACTTCTTGCTTATCTTTTTTCAATCATTCCCATTTCAGCCATTTTATCGTCCATTAAATCAGCTGATATTACTTTGGTATTAATTGGAGTAATATTAGCCACTCCGATAAGTTACCTTTCTGCACTCGAAACACAATACCTTACAAAGATACAAGGAATGACTTTATCTGTAGTTGAGATTTTAAAGATACATCTTGCCACCAGCTTTTACGCACTATTTCTTCCTGGTACACTTTCGGGTGGAGCTGTTAAATGGTACAAGTTTTCAAAGCATGGTAATAAATCTTCTGCAGCAGCAGTTGTCGTCTTCAATCGTTTTCTCGAAATATTAATTATTGTGATTATAGGAATATTTTTCTCTTTCCCGGCTCTTAATGCTACTTCAAATCAGAAACTTTCTTTGGCATTAGGAATAATATTTTTAGTTATGATTTTGCTTTATTTCCTCTTGCTAAATAATTCAGTATTAATTTTTATTACAAAAATCTTTTTAACCCTTCCTCTACCAAATATTATAAAACAGAAAATTGGAAAATTCATAGAAGCAATGCATCAGTTCCAAAATTTACGATTGAAGGATCACTTTGAAATTTTAGGATTGTTGTTTTTATATCATGGAATTGGCGTACTTTCTTTTTATTGTTTTGCAAAATCTCTAAATATCGATGTAAGCATCTGGGTAAT
>DAIMIJ010000142.1:0-6063 GCA_036722835.1 Ignavibacteriaceae bacterium
TATGATCACATTGAACTTGGAAAAAAATTAAGAATTCTGGATTTTGAAAGAGGGGCGAAAATTTCCGGTTCGGGGTTTCCGGTTTACCTTGGCAAAGGTGCTACTCTTGAAAGATCACTAATAAATTTCATGCTGGACTATCATCTTCAAAATCATGGTTACACTGAAGTATTTCCACCATTTCTGGTTAATCGTGATTCAATGAAAGGAACCGGTCAGCTTCCTAAAATGGAAGACGACATGTATTTCATCGAAAAAGATTTACTTTATCCTATTCCAACGGCAGAAGTTCCGATTACCAATCTTTACAGGAACGAAATGCTGAATGAAAGCGATCTTCCAATTAAGCTTGTTGGATACTCCGCATGTTTTAGAAGAGAAGCCGGTTCGTATGGAAAAGAATCAAAAGGTTTTTTGCGTGTCCATCAATTTAACAAAGTGGAAATGGTGAAGTTTGTTAAGCCGGAAACCTCGCTTAACGAATTGGAAGACCTTGTCAACGATGCAGAAGATATTCTCAAAGCTCTTCAAATTCCTTATAGAATTTTAATGCTATGTTCAGGCGACTTAAGCTTTGCTGCCGCTAAATGCTACGACATTGAGACTTGGTCCCCCGCAGAAAAACGTTGGCTCGAAGCATCATCATGCAGCACTTTCGGAGATTTTCAGGCAAGGCGGGCTAACATCAGATACAGAAATAAAGCAACTAAGAAACCTGAATTTGTCCACACACTTAATGGATCCGGATTAGCAACAAGCCGCTTGATGGTTTCATTGCTGGAAAACTATCAAACTCCCGAAGGAAAAATTATTGTTCCAAAAGTACTTCAAAAGTACACTGGATTTAACGTAATCGAATAGATCTCAGTTTCTATTTTATATCCCTCAATATTTATAATTTAATTCTAGAATTATTTGGAATTCTTTTTATTTGTTTAAATGAGAAACCTAAGAACCTTAAAAAAATATTTTGCTAAGTACAAGAACAAACTCGCTTGGGGAATAATCTTTATAATTCTTTCCAATGTTGGAATGGTTTACATTCCTCTTCTATTAAAAGATGCGATAAACATCCTTCAAGAAAAGATTACAATAGACAAGATACTTTATTACGCAATATTGATCGTAGTAGCTTCGCTCATATCCGGAGTTTTCAGATTCTTCATTCGTCAAACGATCATTGTTGTATCCAGAGAAATTGAATACGACCTTCGATTTGACTTCTGGCAGAAAATTCAGAAGCTGCCTTTGCGGTACTTCCAAAATAATTCTACCGGTAACATTATGGCGCATGCTACAAATGATATAAATGCAGTTAGAATGTTTATCGGTCCCGCAGTAATGTACTCGATTGATACGACAATAAGATTGATTATGGTAATTGCAATTATGATTTCGTTGGATCTCAGTTTGACTTTTTACTCACTTCTGCCATTACCTTTGCTTTCTATCCTGGTTTATAAAGTCGGAAAGATAATTCATGAAAAGTATACTTTAATACAGGAGAAGTTTTCCGATTTAACAACGAAAGCACAGGAAAATTTTTCGGGAATACGTGTGATTAAATCTTACGTTCGTGAAGAAAGTGAGATTGGTGAATTTAAAAAGCTGAGTCATGAGTACCTCCAAAGAAATATGAACATGATAAAATACCAGGCAATCGTTCAACCGATTTTATTTTTAATAACAGGCATTTCTATAATAATTGTTATTTGGCTTGGCGGCTACAAAGTAATTTCAAAAGAAATGAACCTTGGAGAGATTACCGCCTTCATCACTTATCTCAATATTTTGATTTGGCCTATGATTGCTTTCGGCTGGGTGCTGAATATTATTCAACAAGCTGAGGCAAGCATGAAGAGATTGAATAAAATTTTTAACGAACCCAACGAAATTGAGGATTCTGAGCAATCAATTAAATCTATAAATGAAATCAATGGTGATATTGAATTCAAGAATGTTTCATTCAAGTACGGCGAACATCTTCCGTTAGTTCTGAATAATGTCAGTTTAAAAATTCCAAAGGGATCTACGCTTGCAATAATGGGCTTTACCGGCTCAGGAAAAACATCATTTATAAATTTAATACCGCGTCTTTATGACACGCTTGATGGAGGAGTTTTAATAGATGGAATTGATGTGCGAAAAATTCCTCTTAATGTATTAAGAACAAATATTGGATTGGTTCCTCAGGAATCTTTTCTATTCTCAGATACGGTTGCAAATAATATTTCTTACGGTTTGAAAGAAATCAACAAAGAAAAAGTGATAGCTGCTTCCAAGATTGCCGCATTTGACAAAGATGTAAATTCATTTCCGAAAGGATACGATACAGTTGTGGGAGAAAGAGGCATTACATTCTCTGGAGGACAGAAACAGCGGGCAAGCATTGCAAGAGCATTAGCTATTGATCCAAAAATATTAATTCTCGATGATTCCTTTTCGGCAGTTGATACTCACACCGAAGAAGAAATTCTAACAAACACCAAAATCTTTATGAAGAATAGAACGACCATTATCATTAGTCATAGAATTTCTACCGTTAAAGATTGCGATAAAATAATTATTCTGCATAACGGAAAAATTGCCGAACAAGGAACGCATGAAGAGCTGCTTGCCTTAAATGGAATTTATGCTGATCTGCATTTCAAACAATTGCTTGAAAAAGAATTAGAAGAATTGAACTGAAAAATATTTTATTATTTAGCAGATTTATTGACAGGTCACTACTAAAGGAGTTCGATCATTAATTGAGTTCTAATTTTAAAAACAGTTCACTCCTCTGGAGCTTTATACTGAAAGATATTTTTAGTTATAACTCCGTTAGGAGTTATATATTTGTTAATAAAAAGTCCGCCCAAAAAAAGAACTCCTTAGGAGTTCAATATTAAATGACGGCCCAAATTATGGTTAAATAAACTATATAGAATATGAGCCAGGATTACAAAAGCGAAGATGAAATATTAGGTAAAGCTTACGATTCTCATTTGATGAAACGTTTACTTCAATACGTTAAACCGTACAAGAAGTATGTTCTGTTCGCAATATTTTTAAATATAGTTGTTGCAGCTCTTGGACCCATTCGACCCTATCTAACAAAAATTGCCGTAGACAATCACATTAACAATTCTAATTATAGTGGATTGCTTGTAATTAGTCTGCTGCTTTTTGCATCGCTCGTTTTGCAAGCTGTGATTCAATATTTTCTCACTTATTACACTCAGTATCTTGGACAAAAAACTATTTTTGATCTTCGGATGCAAATTTTCCGTCATATTCAAAATCTATCATTAAAATTTTTTGATAAAACTCCTATCGGAAGATTGGTTACAAGAACGACAAATGATGTTGAATCTCTCAACGAACTATTTTCATCCGGTATCGTAATGGTTTTCAGCGATATTTTTATAATAATCTGGATACTCGCATTTATGTTTTTTATGGATGTACCGCTGACATTTGTAACACTTTCGGTTTTACCGGTTTTAATTTACGGTACATTTTTATTTAGAAAAAAAGTTCGGGATTCATACAGAGATGTTCGATTTCATTTGGCACGATTAAACTCATACATGCAGGAACACATCACGGGCATGAACGTTGTCCAGATATTTAATAAACAAAAGGATGAACTGAACCGGTTTTCAAATATCAATAATGATTACAGAGTAGCCAACATCAAATCAATTTTTTATTATGCGGTGTTTTTCCCTGCTGTGGAATTTCTCAGCTCAATTTCAATCGGTTTAATTATCTGGTACGGAGGAGGAGAAATTATTCGCAATACTATAACAATTGGAGTTCTCTTCGCATTCATTCAATATACAGAAATGTTTTTTAGACCGATACGAGATTTATCCGAAAAATATAATATCATGCAAACTGCGATGGCTTCTTCAGAAAGAATATTTAAGCTGCTTGATAATAAAACGTTCATTACTAATCCGGCTAATCCTAAAAATATTACTGAAGTGAAAGGTGAAATTGAATTCAAGAATGTTTGGTTTGCTTACAACGAAGAAAATTACATTTTAAAAGATATTTCATTCAAAATAAATCATGGGGAGACGGTTGCAATTGTTGGGGCAACGGGTGCAGGAAAAACCAGCATTATAAATATTCTTTCCAGGTTCTATGACATAAACAAAGGTTCAATTTTAATTGATGGGATAGACATAAGAGAAATTGACAAACGAGAATTAAGAAAACACATATCAATGGTATTGCAGGATGTTTTTCTTTTTTCGGGAACGATAACGTCAAATATCAGTATGTCCAACGATTCTATTCCACACGAAAAAATTATGGAAGCAGCAAAAACTGTCGGCGCAGATAAATTTATAGATTCCCTTCCTAAAAAATATAATGAAATTGTAAAAGAACGAGGAGCGACTTTAAGTGTGGGACAGAAGCAGCTCGTATCATTTGCCCGCGCACTGGCATACAATCCTCAAATATTAATTTTAGATGAAGCAACTTCAAGCGTTGATACAGAAACTGAAATTCTTATTCAAGAAGCTATTCATAAGCTTTTAGTTGGACGAACGGCAATTGTAATTGCTCACCGGCTTTCTACAATTCAAAATGCGGACAACATAATTGTTTTGCACAAAGGTGAAATACGAGAAACCGGAACTCACCAGGAGCTGCTTGCAATAAGAGGAATTTATTATAAACTTTATCAGCTTCAATTTAAGGATCAGGAAATTTCTAAAGCTGGTTAGAACTTGTTAAAATATTTACATATTAAATAAATTTGCGAAAAATTAATTTGGTATTTGATATGTTTTTATGATTTTGTAAAGATACTCGAATACATTTCCTCTATTTCGTCCCATACCTGCCTGCAGCAGGCAGGCGGGACTTGGAATTATAATGATTCTATTTTTACTACAAATATTTAGTCCTTAAAAGGACTATTATTCCAAATCAAGTTGGAGTGAATGAGTAATGTCCCGATAGGGACAGAATATTTATAGGGAATTTTATGAAGTCAATTAAAGAGTCCCATCGGGACGAAATATTATAACATATCTGAACCAGATATGAATTAAAAAATAATAAGGGAGAACATCATGGCTGTACTAAAATTTATGACCCTCGGCCGACACATTATTGAGGGTGAAGAATTGCACCCCGAAGCAACCGGCGAGCTTTCAAAATTATTATCAGATCTATCTTTAGCTGCTAAAGTTATTTCTCTTGAGGTTAATAAAGCCGGGCTTGCCGATATTCTCGGTTTTACAGGAGACAGTAATGTTCACGGCGAGCAAGTTAAAAAGTTGGATGTTTATGCTCACGACATGCTAATCAGAGCAATGGATCATGGCGGGCATTTATGTGTGATGGCTTCCGAAGAAGAAGAGCATATCATTCATATTCCGGAAAAATTTAACATTGGTAAATATGTCCTACTTTTCGACCCGCTGGATGGTTCTTCAAACATTGATGCTAACATAAGCATCGGAACAATTTTTTCTATTTTTAAAAGAATTTCTCCTGACGGAAATCCGGGAACACTTGAAGATTGTCTTCAGAAAGGAATACATCAGGTTGCAGCGGGTTACGTTGTTTACGGATCAAGCACAATTTTAGTTTATACAGCCGGTCACGGAGTTCACGGTTTTACACTCGATCCTGCATTTGGAGAATTTCTTTTATCACACGAGAACATTCAGATTCCAAAGAAATCAAAAATCTACAGCATTAACGAAGGCAACTATAAATACTGGCATCCCGGTTTGAAGAAATACATTAAGTATCTTCAAGAGGAAGATAAAGATACCGATAGACCATATTCATCGAGATACATTGGTTCGATGGTAGCAGATAATCATCGAAATCTTTTATATGGCGGTATATTCATGTACCCTGCTGATTCAAGAAATCCAAAAGGAAAGCTTCGCTTAATGTATGAATGCAACCCCTTTGCATTTATTATTGAAGCTGCCGGCGGGAGGGCTACTGATGGAAAGAAAAGAATACTTGAGATTCAGCCTGAGTCTCTTCATGAAAGAACTCCTGTTTTTATGGGAAGTGAAGAAGATGTGAAAATGGTTGAAG
>DAIMIJ010000143.1:0-6013 GCA_036722835.1 Ignavibacteriaceae bacterium
AATAAACAGCTTACGCCACTTTTCCTGTTTTTTATTTTAGAATTTTAGGTATTATATGATAGTCTCGGTAATTACTCATATTATTCGAATGGATATGAACCTGTAATAACATTTCAACCTTTTTCAACTTTAGGAGATAGTGTATTTCATTCATTTTCATCACAAGTAGATCATCATTATAATAGATATAGTTCGTTTCTCGGAAATTTAAGTGATGGTATTGTCTATATAGATTCGGTTTTTGTAGAATTCTTTTACCAAATAGATTCTATCAGAACATCCTTATATAGAATAGAAGCAGATAGAATTCCATTAACACGTTCTTATAATTTTTTACTCCCAGTGGATACATTTTTAATCAGAGGCGGATATAATCTTTTATATCGGATAGGTGCAAAGGATAAAAGTATTATATCCGTATATAAATTTTCCCCTGATACTGGATATTATCAAGCAGTTTATAACCCAACTTCTGTTGAAGACAGAGATATTTACAACAACTCATACTCTCTTTTTCAAAACTACCCAAATCCATTTAATCCCAATACAAAAATTATGTATTCTATTCCCCTCTTGGGAGGGGACGAAAGGGGTGGGTCGGTTATTTTGAAAGTTTATGATATACTCGGGAATGAAGTCGCTACTTTGGTTAACGAAGAAAAACCAACAGGCAATTATGATGTTGATTTTACGGCTAAAAATCTACCTAGCGGAGTTTACTTCTATCAACTTAAAGCTGGAAATTTTATTGAAACTAAGAGAATGATCGTCCTTCGCTAATGCTTCCACCTTCACTGGGGTTTCGGTGGACGGTTCGGCGGACAGGTTTTGCTTAGGTAACACTATTAACGCCTCCTTCCTCCTCCTCCCGAATCAAGTTCGGGACAAGCTCTTTGGCAAAGGGGAGGAACGAGGTGGGGTGCTGCTATTCGAACAAAGAATGCCTCTTCCTTACCAAGTTTAATTAGATATGCCAGATTTCACTCGGGTAAGAATTCCCAAATCTGGCATATCTTTTTCTTTTCTTTTTGCTTCTCAAACTTTATCTTTGCTCAAGTTATTCGATTTAGTAACCAATCAATTTTTTCCATTAAAAACATAAAGCGCATATGCATACATCTGAACGAGTAAATAAAATCCATATTTCGCCGACAATGCAAATAGCTGCGGAAGCAAAAAAAATGAAAGCTGAAGGAATAGATGTTATTGACTTGAGCGTTGGCGAGCCAGACTTCCCTACTCCACATAATATTAAGGAAGCTGCAAAAAAAGCAATTGATGAAAACCAAACCAGGTACACAATCAATGCGGGCACAATCGAACTGCGAAAAGCTATTGCACAAAAGCTTAAGCGTGATAATCATCTTGATTACAACTTAAACGAAATAATCGTTTCTAATGGTGCAAAGCAATGTGTTTATAATTCTGTACTTGCCACCGTAAATGATGGCGATGAAGTTATAATCCCGGCACCTTACTGGGTCTCTTATCCCGATATGGTGAGAATGGCAAATGGAAAAACTATTTTTATTGAAACAAAAGAGTCCAACGGCTTCAAATTAAAACCTGAGCAGCTTGAATCAGCAATTACAGCAAAAACAAAAGTTATAATCCTTTGTAATCCTTCAAATCCAACCGGTTCTGCTTACACTAAAAATGAATTGGAAGTATTAGCAGAAGTTATGAATGGAAAAAACATTTTTATTATTTCCGATGAAATATATGAGAAGCTAACCTATGGAGATTTTAAGTTCGTGAGTTTTGCATCTTTAAGCAATGAAATGAAAAAGAGAACTATTGTTGTAAATGGAGTTTCTAAAACTTACTCCATGACCGGATGGCGAATTGGTTACGCAGCGGGACCTGGGGATATTATCGAGGCAATGAATAAAATACAAAGTCACAGCACTTCAAATGCTTCGTCCATTTCTCAAGCTGCAGCCATCGAAGCATTAGCCGGACCTCAATATGTGATTGGTGAAATGCTTGAAGAATTTAAGCTGCGCCAGGAATATTTTCATAAAGAATTAACATCCATAAATGGAATTACATGTTACAAACCCGAAGGAGCTTTTTTCCTTTTTCCAAATGTTTCTCATTATTTCGGAAAATCTACCGAAGTATTTAAAATTGGACATTCATTCGATTTTGCAATGCACATTTTGTATGAAGCTCACATTGCAGCAGTTCCCGGCAGTGCTTTTGGTGCAGAAGGGTACATGAGATTTGCTTATGCAACTTCAATGGAAAATTTAAAAGAGGCAATCCTAAGATTGAAAAAAGTGCTGTCTAAGCTAAAATAATTTTAGTTATTGAGATAAAGCTGGAGAGATTTCTGTACTTCTTCTTTGGGAAAGTCAACCCCCGTCCACAATTCAAAAGATTTTGCTGCTTGATTAATCAATACATCAAAGCCATTTATTGTTTTTGCACCTGCCTTTTCTGCAGTCTTCAGCAATAAAGTTTTTTGAGGATTGTAAACCAAATCAAAAATAATTTGATCTTTCGAAAAAACATCCGGTGAAGTTGTGATAGAATCATTTTGGTTGGGATACATTCCAACAGGTGTTGCATTAATTACAAGTTTTGAATCTCTCATAACTTCAAAAGCCGCTGGAGGAATTAACTCTTTAGTTTTGATTGAGGGAAATTTCATTTTTTCAGAAAAATAATCTTTTAAATTTTCAGCGCGTCTTTCATTTCTATTGACGATGAAAAGTTTTTTGGGCCTGAAATGACGGATCAAAGTATAGATGACTGCACGAGCAGAACCGCCGGCGCCAATTATACATACTTGATTTCCTAAAATATCATCTTTAAATGGAAGAAGAGTTTCCAATATTCCATATGCATCTGTATTATGGCCAATCAATCCTTCTTGATCGTTGACAATCGTATTGACAGAACCAATCATTGAAACTTCTTCTGAAACGCTATTCATATATTGAATTACTGTTTCTTTGTGCGGAATTGTAACGTTAAATCCTTTAATGCCTAAGGCAGTCATTCCTTTTAACGCACTTTTTAAATTTGATGATGGAATATCAAATGGAAGATAAACGTAATCAATCTTCTTAAGCTGAATTGCTACATTATGAATAAATGGAGAATAGGAATGCTTGATTGGATGACCGATAATTCCAATTATTTGAGTGTCAAAATGAAATGTATTTTTCATAAGAATGTATTTACTGAACTAATTACCCTCTAGTCCAATGGAAAAATATTTTATGTTCTTAAAAACTGAAAAGCTCTATATCTCACCAAGAAGCTTTTTGAAAAGCTTCGATGATTTGATTTCGGGATATTCCTTTGCAAACTCAGATCTGATAGTTGGATCAAGCATAAACGCCATCTTTAAGCAATCTATTGCGTCTTGAGTCCGACTAATTATAAAATAAATTTTTGCTTTACCATAATAGCTTGCTGCATTATCAGGTCGAATTTTTGTACAATGATCGAAAGCATTTATCGCATCAAGCCATGCACCAATCTCAAGAAAAGTTTCTGCTAAGTTAAACCATATCTCAAAATTGTCAGGTTCAATACAAAGCGCATGTTTGTAACTCTCGACTGCTTCTTTCAGTTGTCCTAAGGAATATTCTAAATCTGCTTTAGCATACCAGGCATCAGCACAATTTTCAGAAAGAGAAATGGCTTTGTTAAAATCTTTTAATGCAAGCTGATATTTTCCTACTGAATCAAAACAATATCCACGTGCAAGATAAGCTTCATAATAACTATCATTTAGATTTATGGAAGCAGTGTAATTTTTTACTGCATTAATCATGTCGCCCAATTCTTCATAAATGTTAGCGATGTTATAAAGAGAAGCTTCATCTTCCTTATCTATTTCATACGATTTTCGAAAGCACTCAATCGCTTCGTTGTATCTTCCTAAATCTGCTAAGATGTTTCCTTTATTAAACCACGCACTTGCAAAGTCATCTTTAATGGCAGTGGCCAGATCATAACTTGCGATAGCTTTCTCCAAATTATTGAGGCGCGTATACATTACTGCCCGATTGTACCAGCCATTTGGATTGTACGGATCTTTATCAAGAAAAGATTCATATGCTTCGAGTGCTTTTTGAGGATCATTTTTCATTTCATAGCAGAATCCCAATTCATAATATGCATCAGTGTACGAGCTGTTTTGTTCGATAAGCTTTGTGAAATATTGTATAGCAGTATCATATTCTTCTTTTTGCTGGTGAATTACTCCAAGACTAAATAATGCATCCTGATTGTAAGGATCACCTGTCAATGCATCTTCGAGTGATTTTCTTGCTTGAGCAGTTAATCCTAAATTTTCTTCAGCAGAAGCTCTATCAATCAATATTTCGGAATCACCGGGATTTAGGGAAAGAGATTTGTTGTAACATTCAATGGCTTCTTCAAACTTAAAGAGACCGCTTAAGAAAAATCCTTTTTTGAACCAGTAATCGGAGTTGTAAGGAGCAACATCAAGAAGCAGATTGACGAAATATAGCCCATCAGAAAATCTTTCATTTTCACCACATAACTGAAGCACTTCTTCTGCAGTTTCCATCAATTCAAAAATACTTCCGGATTTAATCAGTTCTTTGCAGCGTTCTATTTCTTCAACAACGTTTTTTTCTTCGGCAGAAAAATTCCCCTCTTCGCTATATTCAGAATCAAAATATGACATTAGAATCTCCGTAAGTTAAGTTACAAAAATCTAAAACTATTCAAACCTAAAATCAAGCTGCTAATATTAAAATAATAAGTATCAAAAATGATCCGGATTTTTTCCTTCGACTAAAATAATAGCTTCTTGAACTCATACAAAAGGATGAAAACAAAATATGTGCCGAGTATAAATTACTAAACTCGCCTTAAAAATCCAGAATAAATGAATGTAACTATGAATAATTTCTTAGTTACGTAAGACTGAGGTAACTTTTTCTGCAGCATCTTTTAAGCTTGATGCAACTTCAAAATTTAGTCCTGACTCATTCAACAAAACTCCGGCTTCTTCTGCATTTGTACCTTCCAAACGTACAACTATCGGAATGTGAATATCCATTTCTTTGGCCGCATCAACTACTCCTTGAGCAACTCGATCACACCTTACAATTCCACCAAAAATATTTATTAAAATTGCTTTAACGTTCGGATCAGATAAAATAATTTTAAAGCCATTGGATACTGTGGTTTTGTTTGCACCGCCGCCCACATCAAGAAAGTTTGCCGGCATTCCGCCAGCGAGCTTAATTATATCCATCGTTGCCATTGCCAATCCTGCTCCGTTCACCACGCATCCTACATTTCCATCAAGCTTGATATAATTTAAGCTGTACTTGGATGCTTCAACTTCAAGCGGATCCTCTTCATCAAGATCACGATAAGCCACGATATCAGGATGACTACCTAATGCATTGTCATCAAAGTTCATCTTTGCATCCAACGCAAGCACACTACCTTCTTGAGTGACTACGAGTGGATTTATCTCTGCAAGCGATGCATCGGTTTTTTCATACGCATCATAAAGTGCAGTTAAAAACTTAACACAATTTTTTAATTGATCGCCTGATAAACCAAGTGAGTAAGCGAGCTTTCGGGCTTGATATTGCTGCAACCCTAATTCAGGTTCAACTGTTTCTTTCACAATTTTTTCCGGAGATTCTGCGGCAACTTTTTCAATCTCCATTCCACCTTCCGTGGAAACCATCAAAACGTTTTTTGAAAGCGCACGGTCCAAAGTTATACCAACGTAGAGTTCTCTTAAAATATTTATTCCTTGCTCAATCAGTAATCGTTTTACTGTTTTTCCTTCGGGTCCGGTTTGATGAGTTATCAAAGTCATTCCCAACATATTTTGGGCGTACTCTCTAACTTTATCAATACTTTTTGCGACCTTAACACCGCCGCCTTTGCCTCTTCCGCCGGCATGAATCTGAGCTTTAACAACCCAAACATTTCCGCCGATTTCATTTGCAGCGTTAACTGCTTCATCAGCAGTGAATGCGACTCTACCTTTTGGAACAGC
>DAIMIJ010000144.1:0-6006 GCA_036722835.1 Ignavibacteriaceae bacterium
TTATATAGATGACGGGTACGTCAATAATTTTCTTGATTTCTTCGGCAGCTTCAATGCCGGTCATTCTACCGTTTAGTTTTATATCCATCAAAATCAAAGTTGGTTCTAGCTCAATTGCACGGGTAATAACTTCTTCACCGGATGAAACGACATCTGCAACATTGTAACCAAATTTTTTCATTATTCGAGACAAATCCCGAGCAATGATGTTTTCATCCTCAACTATCAAAACACTAAGTGTGTTTACCGAATTGTTTTTTTCTTTTAACAACAGGTTATTTCTTTTTCAATTAAGAAAAATTAATTGTTCTCGAATAAACTTTTATAAAAATCAATTTAGTAATGCTGAATTAATTTGCACTATAAATTATCTTCGATGGAAATTTATGATTTTTTATTACTAAGCAAAAGCATTAATAATTTTTTGCTTTGCCAACTATCAGTCTTATTCCATGCTGTTTTGTAATGTATTTCCAAATCCACTCAGCCATTACCCTGAATCTGTTTCGATAACCAATTAAGAAAAGAATATGAACAAAGGACCATGTGAGCCATGCCAAAAATCCTGAAAATTTTAGACCTCTAATCTCAGCTATTGCTTTGGCCTTACCAATCGTTGCAAGATTGCCTTTGTCTAAATATGTAAATGGTTTGCGAAGCCCGGATTTTTTTTCTTCCAAAATAATTTTTGCAACATACTTACCCTGTTGAATTGCGACAGGAGCAACTGCCGGTAAAAGATTCCCTTCTTTATTTAGAAATGCTGCCGCATCTCCGATTACAAAAATATTTTCATAACCAGAGATCGAACAATCTTGGTTTACTAAAATCCTGCCAGTTTTGTCCATTTTTGTTTCAAGTGATTTTAACACTGGGGGGGCTTCATTTCCCGCAGCCCAAATAATATTTTTACTTTTTATTTTTTGATCACCAATACGGACATAATCTTCACCAATTTCCTGCACCAATTGATCAAGAATCACTTCTACACCAAATTTTTCTAAATCCTCTTTAGCTTTTTTTGAAAGAGTCTCAGAATAAGAAGATAAAATTCTATTTGAACCCTCAATTAAAATAACTTTGGTTCTATCAGCATTGATATTTCTGAAATCCTTGATCATAGTTTGCTTCGCAATTTCGGCTATTGCACCGGCTAATTCAACGCCGGTAGGACCACCGCCAATAATTACGAATGTCAGGTATTTATTTGCATCGGAGTTCATGTTCAATCTTTCAGCTTCCTCTAGGGAACATAATATCCTCTCACGAATTACGAGCGCATCGTTTAGAGTTTTTAAACCCGGAGCAATTTTTTCCCATTCTGATTTACCAAAGTATGAATGTCTTGTCCCGGGAGCTAAAATTAAATAATCAAAATTGATTCTTGAATCGCTGATCTCCACAAGTTTATTGTCTTTATCCATTGATAAAACTTCATCCATTATAACCCTAACATTTTTATTCTTAGTAAAAATTGCTCTGATCGGCATCGCAATATCCGCAGGTGAAAGAGCTGCAGTAGCAACTTGATAAAGCAGCGGTTGAAATAAGTGATGATTCGTTCTATCAATAATGATTATTTCATAAGCTGAATTTTTCAATTCTTGGGCTGCTGATAAACCTCCGAATCCCCCTCCAACAATAACTATCTTCTTTTTAATATCTTTCATTTTAAATTTTTGACCAGGCTAATGTAAAATTTAAACAATGATACCTGTAAAAACTACATTTCGAGTTACCAATTTTAATTTTAAAGCTTATTGACTTCTGATTGTGTACTGTTAACATTCGTAATCAATCTAAATATTAACCATTTTAACTTATTTACGATATGAGTCTATAGTTTTTAACGGCTCGAAATTTGTTACAAAAAATGAGATAAATATCAATTTTGTCATTCAGTCTCTAATTCAGATTAAAATTATTATACGAAACAAAATTTTTATTACAGAAAATCCCGCATCATTGATTTAGAGAACTTTGAAATAAGAAGAAACTAAGAACTTAAAAATTTTTATCCCAGTGGGATTAATTTGAATTTTATTAAAAAGAAACTATTTTTTTGGCGTTTATATTTAGTAACTTTTCAGCAATTAAATTTTAACTAAAACTTATTGATTTATTTTTACGTTTGAACATCACCTAAATGCAAAGTTCCAAAATAGAATTATTAAAACGTTACGATAATCTTCTCAAACTCGCTTCCAAAGGATCACCAGAATTTCCAAGTAGTCTCTGTGATTATCTAACTTCTGATCAAGAATTTGAAGCGTGTGTACTCTTTAAAATAATTAGCAATAAATCTCTGAAAGTAATTGGAAAATCAGGCGCAGCGAAAAAATCCTACGAACTTAATTCCATCTTTGAATGTTCAGAATGCAAACTGTTAGGTTCAAGCACACCAAAGTTAAGCGTTAATAATCAACCCGGATGTGAGCTGGAAGCCACCGATTTTGTGATGTACGAGGGCTGCTTGTTAATTAAAGTATCTGATGAGGATAGTGTTTTATTAAAACTTGCAAAGAAAACTGCATACACCCACGCTGAAAAAGAAAGTATTGAATCACTCGCAGCCGTATTCGAAACCTTATTGAGGATTTGGTTTGCACATGAAGGAATTTTTTCATCATCAATTAGCAAGCTGATTTCTGATATTGCCCACGAGCTAAGAACACCGACTAACAGCATCATGGGCTTTGCGTCACTACTTAACGAAGATAATCTTTCTCCTTCTCAATCAGAATATGTTAACACTCTAAAGGAAAATGCTTATAACCATCTTTCACTGTTAAATGATTTAATTGATCTTGCAAAATTTGAAAGTGGTTTAATAAAAGAATCGAAAATTAATGTAAACTTTAAAAACTTTTTAACCGAAATTGTTAAATCTTTCCAGGATAAATTTCCCTCAAAGGAAATTGATTTCATTAACAATTTCGAGGGAGAAATTCCAGAATCATTTAAGCTCGATACTCAAAAGCTGCGTTACATTCTGATTAACTTGATTAATTATTCTATCTGCTTAACTGAAAGAGGTAAAATCACGATTACTTCATCTTTCTCCGGTTTAAATCGTATCAATATCAAAATTTGTGATTCAAGTGAAGGGATAACTTCATCTAAGCTGAAAGAATTTTTCCTTCCATTTGCAATTTATGATTTAGGAAAAATTAAGTTTGGAAATACAACAGGATTAGGATTAACGCTTGCAAAAAAATATGTAGAATTGCTTAAAGGAGAAATAGACGTGCACAGTTCACCGGGTAAAGGAATTTCATACGATTTAAAGATTGGAGTTGAATCAATTTCTCCAATTGAATCTCAAATAAGTGTATTGCCAAAACCGGGAAAGAAAAACCGTGTTTTGGTTATTGAAGATGATTATGCCACCTCAAAGCTTCTCAGCAATTATCTTAATAAATGGGGCTATGATCCCGTAATTGTTAACTCTGCAGATCAAACATTAAAATCAATTGAGAGGGAAACTTTCTTAGCAATTTTGCTGGACATAGTACTGCCGGATTCAAATGGTTTCGACTTAATGAAAAAAATTCGTTCACATCCCAATTCAAAACGAACTCCGGTAATCGTTTGTTCTATCGAAGCAGAAGAACAAAAAGCGTTTTTAATGGGTGCTGTAGAATATTTTGTAAAGCCAATTAAATATAATTTCCTTGTAGAAGTTCTTCAGAGTTACAGATTAAAAAGAGATTCAAATATTCTTATCGTTGATGATGATGTTCCAACATTGAACCTGATTAAAGAAGCAGTTCAACAAGCAGGATTCAGTCCAATAGCTGAAGCTTTTTCTGCTAAGGTTATGAACTTAATTGAAGATAAAGAGCTTGATCTTGCAATTATTGATCTTGATATGCCGGAAGTTACAGGATTTGAACTCATCAAAGAAATTAAAGAAAACCCAAAATTCGCTAAGCTCCCGATTATAATTTATACAGGTAAAGAAAATTATAGAGATGATCTGAAAAATATTGATGGGCTGTTCGAACACTTGCTAGAAAAAAGAAGCTCGAACCTCGAAGACCTTGCAGATACGGTTACCGCAATGATTAATAAATTTGATGAACCTACCCCGCCTGAAGAATTAGCTAAGGAAAAAGATAAGGATGTTGTCAAAATTCTTCTAGTTGAAGATTATAAACATTCACAAATTATTGTTACCAGGCTGCTTAAGAAAAATAACTTTGATCATATCGTTGTGGTTGAAAATGGTGCAGAAGCACTTGAGCAAGTTAAAAAGCAAAAATTTGATTTGATTCTTATGGATATGCAAATGCCTGTAATGAATGGATTTGAGGCAACTGAAAAAATCCGGATGCTTCCTGAGTATAAAGATACTCCGATAATTGCTCTAACTGCTTTTGCTATGAAAGGCGATCGTGAGAAATGCCTTGAAGCAGGTACAACAGATTATATTCCAAAACCAATTGACAGCCAGGAGTTTATTCAGAAAGTAAAACACTACACGGAAAGCGCTGTCCCTGTAGTATAAGTTAAAAAATATTCCCTGCCACCTCATTCCACTCCTAAGTTATTCGAACCAAAACACTCTCGAATTATTTTTATATTTATACCATTGATAAAAAAAATATATGAATAATGATTAATCAAACACCGAGAGTTCGCTTTGCCCCAAGTCCAACTGGATATTTACACGTTGGAGGTTTGCGCACAGCACTGTATAATTATTTATTCGCAAAACACAATAACGGAAAATTCATCCTGCGAATAGAAGACACAGACCGTAACCGTTATGTTGAAGGAGCAGTGGAAAATCTAATTAAGGCCTTGAAATGGGCAGGATTAAATTATGATGAGGGTCCCGATACGGGCGGAGATTTTGGCCCGTACATGCAATCACAGCGATTAGATATATATCAAAAACATGCTGATGAACTAATTTCAAAAAGTAAAGCATACTATTGTTTTTGCACTTCTGAAAGATTAACAGCTTTGAGACAAGAACAAGAAAGACAAAAGCTTCCTCAGGCAAAATATGACAAGCACTGCCTAAATCTCTCTCAAATAGAAATAGCAAAAAATCTGTCGAATAAGATTCCATATGTAATTCGATTGAACGTTCAGCAAAATCAAAAGATCATTTTTGATGATATAATTCGAAACCGGATTGAGTTTGAAAGTAACAATGTAGATGATCAGGTACTAATTAAGAGCGACGGTTATCCAACATATCATCTTGCAAATGTCGTTGATGATCACCTTATGAAAATAACTCATGTAATTCGTGGTGAAGAATGGTTGTCTTCAACTCCCAAACATGTTTTACTATACGATGCATTTGAGTGGGAACGACCAATTTTTGCACACCTTCCCCTTTTATTAAATCCTGATCGTTCAAAACTGAGTAAAAGACAGGGCGATGTAGCTGTTGAAGATTATCGCGACAAAGGATATCTGAAAGAAGCATTGATTAATTTTGTTGCATTGCTTGGCTGGAATGCAGGTAATGACCGTGAGTTTTATTATCTCAATGAATTAGTTCAAGCATTTTCTCTTGAGCGTGTAAATAAATCAGGTGCCGTGTTTGATATCGTTAAACTCAATTCATTGAATGCTGAACATCTCAGAAAAAAAACGAATGAAGAGATTCTTGGGATGCTTAGAGCTAGAATACAGGAGACAGAATATAGAAGTCAGAATTTTTCAGATGAATTTTTACTTTTAGTCATTGAAGCTATGAAGGAAAGAGTTGCATTCGTTTATGAGCTTATAGATAATTGCAAATACTTTTATGAGGCACCAAAAGAATATGAGCAGAAAGCAATTGAAAAAAATTGGAAGCCTGAAACATCAGAACAATTAAAGAAACTAAGTGATTCTTTTTTGAAGCTATCCAATCCCACCAAAGAAGAGTATGAACACGCTTTAACTAAAGTAGCAGAAGAACTTGAAGTCGGGAAAGGAAAACTCATTCATCCATTACGACTTGCAGTATCCGGACAAAGCACCGGACCAGGAATGTTTGAT
>DAIMIJ010000145.1:0-1351 GCA_036722835.1 Ignavibacteriaceae bacterium
ATAAATTTACAAGTACTTTTCCGATGTCTAATTTATTAGGCTTACACAATTCAGCTATTCTGATAATTTTTTTACTCGGAGTATCGCAATATTTTATCTCATCATTTTTAAAAGCCTTAAAATTCCAGTCGATTGATTCTTCCTTTAGCATATTTAATAAATTATAGATTACTAAATATTGATAGTCATTTTCCATTATATGACAGTATAATTGCAACATGATTCTTGAAAGATTAACATAATCACCAGAATAGAAAATTAATTGCTTATCAAATTCCTTAAGAAAAGAAAACATTTCATATAATTCATGTTCAAAAGCAAGAGTTAAAGACTGCTCATTCTCAGATAATTCATCAATTCCACCGTATGGGATAAATGCATTTAATATTTTATCACCTAAACTATTTTCCGAAACATCGAAAACCGAATTTATAGCCTGAGTAATTCTATTGATTGAAGATATTTTTAATCTTTCCATAATATAATCATATACGCATGACGGCGTGACAGCTAAGCCGCAGCCCACAACAGACAGCTTACTTAGAACGACTACGCCAATAATTATTAAAAAATTAATCTTAGCTCTACGACCTTGAACAAGATAGCCGAAATGGAACCACTACCTTTACAATTGCACAAATGCTAAGTATGAAGACGCTGTTGGTTTGATTTGTGGATTGTATCGTGAATATTTATTCAAATTTTATCAACCTCTTCAAACATTGCGTTCTTTGTCGAGTATTTAAAAAGTTTTTCTCTCTCAATTCCTAATTTATTTGTAAACCTTATTTTAAAGTGTAAAAAATTAGGAATGGGTTCGGGATATTTTTGAATAGCAATTTTGCCTTTTTCTCCACTATTTAAAAAGTTTCGCGGGGTAATACTTATAGAAAAGACTTCTATTGGTTGCACACTGATATTTTTTATTGAGCCACCATTATTAACAAGATTGCACGTTCCATTATTTTTTCCAACATTGCTATATTCTGGCTTGAACACAGGTTCTACAAAACTTATTTCTTTATGAAGTTCAAATTTTTCTTTTTCTTTCATCATTAATAATTGCTCAGCAAGGTGGGAATTCTGTATCTGGGTCTCTTTTCTTATTCTATATGTTTCAAAAGTATACCATAAAACAACTATTCCAGTTAGGAAAAAAACAATGGTTTGAATTAATAAAAGAGTTTCTGAAGTTGTCATTTAATAAGTAGAAGTAATTATTTTATAAATTTTATTGCAATTGCTTTAATTGACTTTCGATCCACAGATGCATATAAATTACCTATTGGAACAATTACACTTCCTTCAGATTCTTCCCCTAGAATAATGATTGCGTCAGCACCGATTTCTT
>DAIMIJ010000145.1:1386-5999 GCA_036722835.1 Ignavibacteriaceae bacterium
TCTTGATTACTTTTATTTATCTTAAGAGATAATTCACCAAGTTCGACAAACTTTTTTTCAACTGGTTTATTTCTAAGAACTTCTATGGAATTAGTTGGTAGATAAGTATCTTCACTATATTTCATAAAGTTCACACTTGGTGAACAACCGGAAATAAATATAAGTACAAATAAAATTAGGATGGGTTTTGTTTTCATCTTTTTGGTGTAATCATTTTATATTAATTTTTAATAAACATCTGTTGGGATTATTCTACCTTTCTTAGTGGTTATCTTCATTGTCCGTTTTTTCTAGTAATCTTTTATATCTTTCTTCCGGTCGAACAAACTCATCTGTATAACACTTACCGACTGGAACGTATTCAAGCACTTTCCCAGCCTTTATATAGAAAATATTATCGCAGCCCACGGATCCTGAAATACAATTTTGAAACGATATAAAATTTGCATAATTCATCGTATTATAGATAGATATATTGATTCCTGCATTTTTAAAACAAGATTCCACATTTTTTTTATTGACATAAATCCTTATCTCTATTCCACTGTCTGTTATTGTTTTAACCATAGGTATAGTCATCCAAAATGAATGAAGGTCTAAAGCTTCAACAGGCACGCCAACCCAAGAATCTAAATCAGCTTGTCTAACTGATAGAAAACTAGTGAAAGTAAGTAGAAATAGATTTTTTAAGAATTTCAATTTGACCTCATTATTAAAAATTTTTAAATGAATTTAATAGAGATACAGATTTATTTACGTAATTCACCAGAGTCACGCAAAATTTTATTCCATAGGTTTATATCACCAGATCTGAACGAAGTGAAATCGTGATTAATTGGTCTTTTTGCTATAGGTTGTTCGCAGGGAGAAAAAGAATAATTGTTTTTACCTAATAATTTTTTCATCAATTGGAAGCCTTTGTGGGAGATATACGTAAAATCGGTATTATTTAATAATTCTATGGCAGTATTAAATCTAAACCATAAAGTATTATCAACATCAGCGAGATATTCATCTCGTGGCATTATAAACTTGTACCATTGTATTTCTTGCATAGAATTCAACCTTAAAATTTATTGAAGCATATGACTATTATTTAACCAGCCGAGTTGCTGGATATTATTCCAGCGGTTGAAATAATATTTATTGTCAAAAATTTGATTTTCATTTCATTTTTCATGTGTTTGCAACAGGTTAACAATCCAAATATTAAGGAATACTATGTAGCGGGTTTTTTAGAGAAGTTTTAAGATATGAATATGTATCATCAAAACTTTTTCATCGTGAGTCGATTGTTAATTACTTCTTCCAAAGTACCTCGCCCACTGTTTTCAAGTGTCTAAAATCCGATAGTTAGTTTTAACTTTTCTTTGTTTCTTAACTAAGCACTAGTTTTACTAGGATGCAACTTTAATTTTCTGAATTTCTTCCGAAAGCTTTTTAGCAAATTCCTCTAAAGTTATACCTTGAACTTTTATTTTTGTTGACTTAACCAAAACTTCGGGAGGATCACCTTCTCCTGTTACATATTTGAATAAGGTGAAACCCAATCTATACCTGTCATTCAAAACCGGAAGATGGTCTTTGAATTTATCTACGATAGCGTAAACTTTTTTCTCAATGGATTGCTCGGGAGTTGGATTTACTGATGGTGGTGGTAGTGTTGTCATTAAAATCACTTATTTTTTTTGTAAAAATACATTTCTGCTAAGTTACTCGCAAATTGTTACCTTGCGATGATTTGCGTAAATTTTTGCCACTGATTTCGCAAATTAGTTCACATATTCTTTTGCGCTAATGTGAAAAACCGTCAAAACGGTTAAGATCTAAATTTTTTTACCGTTCTCTGCGGGATTAATCCCGCAGAGAATGAAATATTAAATTCTTTACTTAACCGTTTTAACGGTTTTATAAACAAATTTAAGTCAATTTCGTGCATAATTTTCCTTATCAAAAAATACTTGTCGTACGGCTCAGCTCATTGGGTGACATTCTGCTCACCACACCTTTAATTCGTTCGCTAAAAAACGCAAATCCGAAAATTGAAATATATTTCTTGCTTCGTGAAGGATATCAGGATATACTGATTAACAATCCCCATCTTTCAAAACTTATAACAATCAAAAGAGATGATCCATCTTCAAAGACAAAAGAAATTCTATCGCAAAATAAATATGATTTTGTAATTGATTTGCAAAATAATTTAAGATCGAGAATTCTAACCTATAGCTTAAAGTGTCCTAAAGTCAGATTTAGAAAACTAAGCTGGCAGAAATTTCTTTTGGTAAAATTCAAAATCAATAAGCTTAGCGAGACACCACCAATTCCCGAAAGATATGCTTCCGTAATCCATGATTTGAAACTTGATGATGAAGGACTTGATCTTTTCTCAGATAAAAAACCATTAGAAAGTTTGAAGGGATTAACGAATCTAATTGGCTTTTGTCCTGGATCAAGGCATTACACAAAAATGTGGCCCAAGGAATATTATATCGAACTCGGAAAAAAGTTAACAGATAATGGTTTCAGTATTGCTTTGTTTGGCGGAAAAGAGGATAAAATAATTTGTGATGAAATTTCATTTTATCTTTCTAAATACATTAATCTTTGTAATGATAACGATATTCTTCAAACTGCAGCAGATATGAAAATGTGCAAGACAATCATTTGCAATGATTCCGGATTGATGCACGCTGCTTGTGCCGTTAAAGTTCCGGTTATAGCAATTTTCGGTTCAACCGTCAAAGAGTTTGGATTTACTCCTTACCGCAGCAAAAATTTAATTTTAGAAAACAAATCATTAACTTGCAGACCATGTTCACACATTGGAAAAAGCAGTTGTCCGAAGGGTCATTTTAAGTGCATGAAAGAAATAACTCCGCAATTAGTTCATAACAGTTTAATTCGTTTCCTCGATCTATAATGAAAAAAATCTGGTTCGGCTTTTACAATTACCTGATTATTCCGCTATTTTATCTTCTGATTCGCATGGGTGGAATTTTTAACGATAAAATTCGTCAGGGTCTTCGTGGCAGAAAACGGATGTATGAAGATCTGATTCTAGATTCGGTTAATTTTTCTAAAACAAAAAAAATGATTTGGTTTCATTCGTCTTCGCTTGGTGAGTTTGAACAAGCAAAACCAATCATTGAAGCGTTAAAAAAAGATGCGAATTTAAATATACTTGTAACTTTCTTCTCACCATCCGGTTATGAAAATTCAAAAAAATATCCATATGCAGATTTAGTTTCTTACATCCCATTCGATTCATTACAGAATGCACAGAGATTTAGGCAAATTGTTCGACCGGATTTAGCGGTAATGATGCGCTACGATATTTGGCCTAATCATATTTGGATGATGAAAAAATTTAATGTGCCCGTTTTTCTCGTTGATGCTACAATGAAAAGAAATTCTGCCAGAAAGTTTCCCTTGCTAAAAAGCTTTCACAAAATACTTTTTAAAGAATTAACAAAAATTCTCACCGTATCGAAAAGCGATGCTGAAGGATTTAAGAGTTTTGGCTGCACAGATGATCAAATTAAAATTGTTGGTGATACGAGATTTGACCGTGTTTATCAACGAAGCTTAAAGGCACGATCAAGAAATTTAATAAATGAAAATCTCTTTCAGGATAAAAAAATTTTTGTTGCTGGCAGTACCTGGATTGTTGATGAAGATGTAATAATTCCGGCATTCATTAAGCTTGCTAAGTATGATAAAAGTGCTGTCCTTTTAATCGCTCCGCATGAACCGAGTATAATTAATCTTGAAAAAATTGAGAATGAATTCATCGGTGAACTTTCAACCATTCGATTTTCGCACATGAACAATTATAATAATGAGCGGGTTATCATTGTGGATTCGATAGGAATTCTTCTCACTCTATACACGTATGCTTCGGCAGCATTTATCGGGGGAAGCTTTAAACAAAGCATTCATAATGTTTTAGAGGCGGCTGTGTACGGCATTCCTGTTTTGTTTGGGCCAAAAATAGAAAACTCGCAAGAGGCACAAGAATTACTTAAAAGAGGGGGCGGCATTTTAATTAGAAATAAACGTGAAGCTTACAGGCAATTGCGAAATTTGTTCAGTAATGATGATTTAAGAAAAGCTAAAGGACAAATAGCGTTTCAATACGTGCATGAAAACTTAGGTGCTACTGATAAAATCATCAAAGAGATTTACAATTATCTTTGATTAATTATTCATATAAGATTTTTTATACCGCTCAAGTAAAATATTCATGTGATGTTTTTCATGCCCGGCAATTATATAAAGCAAAGCTAATACAGTGACTTCATTACTGCTTGCAATGCCTCGATTTTTCAAAACTTCTTCATCAAATCCTTTCACGAGCAGCATATTAGATTCCCGCAGCAATCTAAATTCATAAATCAAATCGAATAATTCTCTCTTATTAAAATTTCCGGATTTTACATACGCATCCTGCTCGAATCCCGGCAATGACTGCTTTTCGCCTCTTGCAATACACATAGCACGGTAAGCCATGACTCTCTCGGTATCAATTAGATGACCAACAACTTCTTTGACAGTCCATTTTCCTTTTTCATAGGAATAATCGCCCATAGCTTTTGGGAAAGAATTCAACA
>DAIMIJ010000146.1:0-5970 GCA_036722835.1 Ignavibacteriaceae bacterium
TATGTATCTGACTTGGTAGATGGGATTTATAAGCTTTTGATGTCGAATGAAATCTATCCTGTTAACATTGGAAATCCTGAAGAAATAACTATCAAAAAATTTGCTGAGGAAGTAATCAAACTGACAGGATCAAAGAGTAGATTATCATTTCATGAATTACCAGAAGATGATCCAAAAGTACGGCAGCCGGATATCTCAAAAGCTAAAAGAGTTCTTGGTTGGGAACCGAAAGTATCGAGGAGCGATGGACTGAAAATTACCATTGAATATTTTAGGAAGGTGATTCCCACGACAAAAAATGTCTAAAAAATTCACCTCCACAATTGCTGGCGCAGCAATATTAATTACAGGTGTAGGATTAGTATCGAAAGGATTCGGATTTTTAAGAGAAGTTGTTTATGCAAATAATTTCGGTCTCCAAGCAAATTTTGACATTTATTTGATTGGGGCAGTTCTTCCAATCACCCTCAATACTTCGGTAATTTATCTTGCGCAAAATTTTTTCATCCCGACTTATCATAACAAATTATCGGCCGGGAGAGACCACGCTGAAAGATTTTTTTCTAATAGCTTTTGGCTATTCTTAATTTTATCTAGTCTTGTATCCTTAATTCTTTTTATCCTCTCTCCATTTTTGATTAAATCGTACTTAACTATTAACGATTCTCAAGTTTATGAAGAGGTTTTAAAAATTTTCAAAATATTTTTATTAACAATCCCTCTTAATACCGGATTTTCAATACTCTCTTCCTATTTTCAATCAGAATATAATTTCAAAGCTCCCGCAGTTTCTACTTTATTTCAAAATCTTATAATCATTTTTCTGGTATTAGTTTTTACAAATTCTTTAGGCGTATTAACAATTCCCATTGGATATTTGTTTGGCACAACAGCTCAATTTTTTTACTTGTTGTTTATATTAAAAGATAGAGGTAAGCTTATTTTTTCGGGTGTATCGTTTAATTTGCGTGAGTTAGGTCTTGTCAACAAGACTTTAATATTAATTGTTTGTGTAGAGGTAATTAATCAACTTTATATTTTCGTTGACAGGTATTTCTTCGGAAGTGTGGATTCAGGTGGTTTAGCGGCTTTAAACTATGCAGTAGTATTATTTTCTTTACCAATTTCTATTTTTTCATTAGCTCTCTCTACGGCAATATTTCCCAAGCTATCTCAATCTTTCGGTTCTAAAAACCATGCGCTGATTGAAAAACAATATTTAACCGGGTTACAAATAAATATTTTTATGTTTATACCGATAACATGGATTTTCATTTTGTTTGGAGACTCAATTATCAGAATTTTTTATCAAAGGGGGAGTTACACTTCGAATGATACTTTAATGACTTTTGATTTACTAAAATTATACTCTCTTAGCTTAATTTTTTATTCTTCTTATGCTATAATCAACAAGGTAATTTATGGAGCAGGATTAATTAAGGATCTCTTATCTATTTCCGTTTTTGTTTTTCTGTTTAAAATAATTTTGAATTTTTTGTTAGTTGAAAAATTAAAACAAAATGGATTGGCAGTCTCCACATCAATCTGTTATATTATCTTAAGCCTGAGTTGTTATATCCTAACATTAAAAAAAATAAATATTAGAATTACAAAACAATTTATTTACGGAATATTATTCTATTTACTTAACGGGTTATTCAGTTATTTAATTTTAATTATAGCTAGAGAGTATTTAGACTTTACTTATTTAATAAATTTTCTATTGCAATTTTTAATATTCATTGGCGTATATATGCTTAATATTGTGACTATGAAACCCAAAGAATATCTAATTTTTAAAGATACGCTTGCGAAATATGTTTAATAAAAAAATTCTAACTAACCTTCTTCAATACAACTTCAATCGAGTACTCGCCATTACTGTGCATAAAAGGATCAGTTATAGTATTACCTTCATTGCATTCTTTTGCATAGACTAATTCATATCCGGTTAAGTTTCTTTTGATAAGCGGGATTATGCCAATCGTGTCAGGCAATTCATCTTTGTCAATTAAAAAAAAGCAAGTGTGCGTCGGATTAAAACGCGATGGAAGAGTTTTTTTCTTTTCGTAAAGATCACGATGTGGAATATAAATAATTAAATATCCTCCTTTCTTTAAAACTCTGTACCAATTTCGCAGCGCTATTGCGGGGTTTTGCATATGTTCAAGAGTATGAGATGAATAAACAAAATCGAATTGTTCATCTTCAAGTCCATTTAAATATTGTGCGTCACCATGTTCAAAATCCCAACCTCTGGCATTGGGAACGACTAAATCACCGCCGAAGCCAATGTCCAATCCATTACCGCTTAAATATTTTTCGTAGAAACCTTCTCTTATTCTGCGTGATCTTGCTTTGGAAGTTTCTCCGGGGACATATGGTCTTTTACCGTTTAAATATCTTTGTTTCAAATAAGAATGATAAAAGCGGCTCCCAATCTGCCAAAACGGTTTTGGGGTAAATTTGTATAATAAAGAGAGAATACTCATAAGCAATCTATCCTTGGTTAAGTTTTTGAGAAGTTAATAAATCCCAGAATTCTTCAGCGATTATGTCATGATTGAAATTCTTGCTAACATAGTTAAATCCATTCAATCCTAAATTCTTAGCAAGTGAAGGAGAATTATATAGCTCCAAAATATGTTTTACAAGATCTTCTGCGTTTTCAGGGGTAAAACTTATTCCACATTTTCCTTCTGTTATAAATAGATCTTTTGCCTCGCCATCAACTCCAAGAAGAATCGGTTTTTTTGATGCCAAGATTTCAAAAATTTTTGAAGGAATAGCGCCTTTAAATATATCAATTTTCTTTAGGGGGATTACTGACGTATTAATTGAGGTCGTAATAAATGGCATATTTTCCTTTGGCTGAGGATCAAGGAATAAAACGTTTTTTAATTTCAACTCGGCACTCAATTTTTTAAGTCTTTCCTTTTCCGGACCATCTCCCAGTATAATAAATTTAGTCTCTGAAGAATTTTGTAAGATATTCGCCGCAAATAATATTACGTCCAATCCTTGTGCATATCCAAGAATTCCTGCATACAGAACTAAGAAATCATTTCTTGAGAAGCCATTTTCAATTCTCCAATGATGATTGTTTACATTTTCAAATAGTTTAGTGTCAATACCATTTTTTAACCAATAAATTGTTTTACCAGGAAATCTTGTAGAGATATCTTTTATGATACCTCTAGTTTGTCCCGTTATCAGCTGTGAATTTTCGTAAAGATATTCTTCAAGTTTTGTAGAAATTCGAAGTAAAAATTTATTTCTGATAAGTCCAAGCTTTTCAGCGCTTTCTGGCCAAAGATCAGACACGTTAAAAATTAATTTAGCTTTTTTAATTTTTGTGAGGATCAAAGCTGATATACCTAGAAATAGGGGAGGGGACTCACAAAAAATATAATCCTGTTTATCAATTTTGGAAACACCAATAATTATCGAAGTAATGACAAATGAAAAATAATTTAGTAATCGTACGAATAATGATCTCGATTTCTTAACAAAAATATATGCACGATGAACTGTAAGCGAATTCAAATTTTCAACGCAATAAAATTTTCCTTTGTACTTATCCACTAAAACCATTCCCGGATAGTTTGGCATTGCAGTTAAGATTGTAACTTCAGCGCCTTTGTTTTGTAATCTTGTTGCAAGCTCAAATAAACGATTTTGTGGAGCACCGATTTCAGGTGGAAAATATTGTGTAAGAAATAAAATTTTCATACGGAAGATTTGGTCAATTTATTGAAGCTCAGATAAAGTATCTAAAATAATTTGGCTGGCGTTGCCATTCCCATAAAGATCAATATCAAAATTATTCTTCTTAATAATCATTGTTTTATAGGAGTCATAAATCGTATTTTCGTCCGATCCTGCTATAACATTAAATCCATTTTCAACTAATTCTGTCCATTCTGTCTGTTCCCTTATTGTTACACAATTCTTTTTAAAAAAGAAAGCTTCTTTTTGTAAACCTCCGCTATCAGTCATTACCAAGGAGCAATGTTCAAGTAGTTTTAACATATCGAAATAACCCAGAGGGTTGAGCGCTTTAAAGTTTAGTTTTATCTGATTTGAATCTATAATCTTTTTTGTTCTTGGATGTAATGGCAAAACAACCTCAATTTCATTTGTTATTCTATTAAGTGCATTTATAATTGATTTTAGTTTTTCAATATCATTTGTGTTCTCTTCACGATGGATTGTACAAAGAATAAAAGCCCTACCGTTAAGCTTTATTAGAGGTTGTACTTTATTGGCATTTAGTTTTTGACAATACAAAGCTAAGTCTAACATTACATCACCATTTTTCACAATTTTACAATTAAAACTATTAAAACCTTCATTCTTCAGATTTATAATTGCTTTTTCCGTTGGACAAAAAAGGATATCTGAAATTCGATCAGTTAAAACTCTGTTAACTTCTTCAGGCATTCTCATGTTATAACTTCGTAAACCAGCTTCGACATGGATTATTTTAACATGGAGCTTTTTTGCTGCTAAAGCTCCTGCAAGTGTAGAATTTGTATCGCCATAAACTAAAATGAAGTTTGGTTTCTCCTGGATAATTATCTTTTCTAAATCTATAATCATCCTTCCGGTCATTTCGCCATGAGATACGGAATTTATATTCAAATTGTACTTCGGAGTTGGAATTGATAGTTCATTAAAGAATAGTTGATCCATGTTGAAATCAAAATGCTGCCCAGTGTGAACAATCGTCTCATGAACAAAGTCGGATTGTTTAAAAATTTTACTCACTATTGCAGCTTTAATAAACTGGGGTCGTGCTCCTATTATCGTTAAAATTTTAAGCAATTTATATCCTAATAAATTTTTTGTGAGTTGATCTCATTATCTTTTAATGTAAAAAATTAATACCTAAATTTATATATAATTATTTTTGAAATAATCTTAAGTTTAACTCTCTAAATTGAATGGTCAAATATTGGAAATAATTAAGAAATTAGAAAAAAATAAAATATTTGATTTAATCTTTGAATTTTTATCATCTACATTATTATCACTAATTCGTAACTGTACTAGGAAAAATTTAAGTGGCAACATAATAATAATTTCGTTGCATAAATTAGGCGACTCGGTTTTTACGATCCCTGCTGTAATGCAAATATTCGAACACTTTTCAAATCAGAACGTATATGTTTTAACTTTTTCTGAGAATAAAAATATTTATAATACTGTTCTTAAGAAGGAATACATAATCCCTCTAGAAAAAGATGGTTTCTTTTTGGGAGGCCGAATAGCATCAAAAAATGCGATAGATATTCTGAAAAATTTGCAACCTAATATAATATTTGATCTAACGGGGAATATAACCTCGGCATCATTGATAGCTGCTTCTAAAGCTAAGGAAATCGTAGGGATGAATACAAAATATTGTAAAACTATCTATGATGTTTTTATACCGATTAAAAATAAACCACATTTAATAGACCGCTATTTGGATGCAGTAAAAGTATATTTACCATTGGATGAAAGTAAAATCATAAAAGAATTCCCTATTAAGTTTGAAACTGGAGGAAAGATATTAATTCATCCTTTTGCCGGATGGAAAGCTAAAGAATGGAACCTGAATAAATTCATTGAGCTCGCTGACCTTTTAAATGAAGAATATGAAGTTGAAATAGTTTCCCCTGAAAATTTAATTCCCGAAGATATTATACATGACATTAGGGATCATCAAATGCCGTTATCTTTTACAACTTCAATAAATGATCTTGTAAATAAAATTAAAGAATGTTCCGTTTTTATATCGAACGATTCAGGACCTTTGTACATTGCTAATTTACTTGGTAAAGCTACCTTTACAATTTATGGTCCAACTAATCCTGAGTTCTCGCTGCCATTCGGAAAGTATCACAAGTTTATTCAAAAAAAAATACCATGTTCTCCTAATGGAACTCAATACTGTTTTACACATGCAGGCCTATATTGTCCTTC
>DAIMIJ010000147.1:0-1434 GCA_036722835.1 Ignavibacteriaceae bacterium
GGCGATGATGAAACTCCATTTCCAAGTGCATCAACTGCAATTACAAAATATTTATCACTGTCCACGAGTTTACAGGAACCAATCAAATTTGCCAGGTTCTCAGATTTACCTCCAAACCATGTTGGATAAAGCACTGCGTTGGATTTGTCAGCATTAAGAACTCCAAAGGTTCGATATCCAATTTTACATTTGTATATGGTTTCACCGTTAACAAGCTTAAAGTTTCCAAGTTCGGCAAACTGCTGCTCTGATTGTGCATTGATGGTTATAGAGATAAAATAAATGACAAAGAAAATGTTGATTAGTGATTTCATTTTATTTCCTTTTATGGAGTAATACAAAAATAAAAATAAATAGCGCTGATTCAACAAATTTTTACAGAGTTGATCAGTGTGAATCAGTAAAATCTGCGTCATCTGCATGCCATTGATTCCACTTTGAATTTTTCATAAAGCAGACTTATATTTCAGAAGACAAAAACGCACCTTAAACCAATCGGGTGTTTTCAACGGCTTAAGATGTATGGCATTTATCGTAAAAAGGTAAAAATATTTTTCCCATACAAAAAGGAGCACTGCAATGAAAACTTTCATTCTTCTCACAAAGCTCGCACCGGATATTTCCAGACAAATGAAAGATCGTGCTAAACTTGGAAGAAATTGGCTTGATCTTGTAAAAGCAAAATGTCCGGAAGTGAAATTTATTTCACATTATGCTTTACTCGGTCCTCATGATTTCCTGGATATTTACGAAGCACCTGATGAAGAATCTGCAGCAAAAGTTTCGATGATTAGTCTTGCAAACGGCGCATTTCAAGCGGAAACTTTGATAGCGATTCCTTACAAACAGTTTTTAGGTTTGACAAAAGAAATCAGTAAGCAAGTAAAGAAGAGATAGCTCTGATTTTTGAAGTTCTAATCGTATTCGCGAATTTTTTAAATAAATAGAAAGGAGTTTTGTATGCCAACAAAAAAATTAAAAGAGTTTTTAGATAGCAACAAAATCAAGTACGTATCCATTACTCACTCCTCTGCTTACACTGCAATGGAGATAGCCGCTTTAGCTCATGTTCCCGGAAAAGATCTTGCTAAAACTGTGATGATTAAAATAAATGGACACATGGCTATGGCTGTTTTACCGGCAACTCACATGATTAAAATGGATTTGCTAAAGAAAGCGGTAGGATTAGATAACGTGAGATTAGCAACTGAACAGGAATTCAAAGATAAATTTGCAGATTGTGAAGTTGGTGCTATGCCGCCGTTTGGTAATCTTTATAACTTGGAAGTATACGCTTCAGACTCATTAAAAGAAGATGAAGAAATTGTCTTTAATGCAGGAAGTCATACGGAACTAATTAAAATGAGCTATAAGGATTTTGAGCGATTAGTTAATCCTAAGATTGCACAGATTTCGTATAAAACGAAATTGTAA
>DAIMIJ010000147.1:1534-5942 GCA_036722835.1 Ignavibacteriaceae bacterium
GGATGAAAAATTAAAAGTAATTCACGACAAATCATTTCCAATTTCTCCCGGAAACGATTTTAAACTGGATGCTTCTTCAGGAGATGTATTAATTTCAAGCTGGAATAAGAATGAAGTTCATGTTAAAATTTTAGGAAACGATAAGGCGAAAGAAAAAGTCGAATTCAATTTCAGTGATTCAGAAAATATGATTGAGGTTGAGGCAAAGTATGATTGGTCGTTGTTCATGCTAGTTAAAGGTGTAGAATTAAGGTTTGAAGTTCAGGTTCCTAAAGAATTTAATATAGAAGCTTATACATCAGGCGGAGATATAAAGCTTCAAAATGTAAAAGGAAAAGTAGCTTTGAAAACATCGGGTGGAGATATAAATGTTGCTGATTTGAACGGCAATGTCGAAGTGTCAACATCAGGCGGCGATATTACATTTAACAATTCTTATGGCGAACTGAATTTCTCAACTTCCGGAGGTGACATTAAGGGAAACAAATTTTCAGGCAAGTTGGAAGTTTCAACTTCCGGTGGTGACATAACTCTGCTCGGATCAGACGCCGTAATTAATGGTTCAACTTCAGGCGGCGATATTTCACTTGATTACAGCGGTCAGAATCAAGGAATAGAACTCAGCACATCCGGCGGAGACATTGCTGTAAAACTTCCCAAAAATGTTGGTGCTTCGGCTAATTTATCTACTCTCGGAGGAGATATCAAATCGGATTTTAAAGGAAATAATGCTGTAAATATTTCATCAACTAAGTTTGAGGCAGACATTAATAATGGAGGCAATCCTCTTGTACTAAAAACTACCGGCGGCGATATTGTTGTAAAGAAGAAATAATAAGATTAATTTTTATGACTGCTGTCGTGTTGAGCCTGTCGCAACATGACGGCAGAATTATTACCATTCAAAAAATACATCTTACCAATTTGACAAGAATTGATTATTTTTAACAAGAAACTTGCTGCCAACATTGTTTTATGAAACCAAAAATATTAAACAGTTATCTCACCGATGACGAACTGCTGAGAATCTCTAATAAAATAAAAAATGTTGAGAAACAAACTTCAGGTGAAGTTGCTGTCAGCGTTCGAGAGTATAAATCTTTTTTTGAAGGAAAGAAACCTCTGCGGCAGCTTGCTGAAAAGGAGTACATTAGACTTGGAATCAATAAAACAAAAGAAGGTACAGGAGTTTTAATTTTTCTTTTACTTTCCGAAAGACAATTCTATATTCTTGCTGATGATAATATTAATAAAATTACTGGTGAGAAAGTTTGGACTGAAATTAAAGACATAATGCAAGAAAAATTTGTGCGCGGAGAATTCTGCAAAGGCATATTGTACGGTATAGATGAAATTGGGAAAATCTTAGCCCGGCATTTTCCAATTAGACCAGATGATAAGAATGAAATTTCTAATCGAGTTATAATTCAGAAATAAGAACGAACGAATAAATTTAAGGCACTGTTTACTTACTAGTAACTCAGTGCCTTTTTAATTTGTAAGAACTATAGTTCGATTTTAGTTTACCGATGTTACAAGCGGTTTAATCTTATCTTCTATATATTTCTTAGGAACAGCACCAATAACTGCATCAACTACTTTTCCTTTATTAAAAATTCCAATTGTGGGAATGCTTCTAATTCCGTAATGAATTGCAGTATTCTGATTTTCATCAGTGTTGAGTTTTACGACTTTCAATTTGCCGCTGTACTCTTGTGCAATTTCATTAAGTATGGGTGCTACCATTCTGCAAGGTCCGCACCAAGGAGCCCAAAAGTCAACTACCACGGGGATTTCGGCTTTTAATACTTCGGTTTCAAAGTTTGCGTCAGTTCCTTCGACTGTGTATATCATTTTTCTTTCCTTTTTTATTTTTTAATCAATTAGATGTTAGCTCTTTTAAAAGGATTCATGTAATTATTTTCTTCGTGAAACTTCGTAATTTCTTCGTGTTTCTCCGTGCAATTCTTAATAATCCCTACACGGAGTTGCTCAGAGTACATTCAGAGAACCACGAAGAGAAATCACAAATTTTATAGTTCTGTTTGTATTACTTTTTCATAGTAAGCTTTATATCCTTTGACTGCATGGAAAATAGCTGTAGCAATTTCCTCCTGACCTTTTGTGCTTTTAAGATACTCTGCATCTTTCTTATTGGAGAGAAAACCGCTCTCAATCAATACACTTGGCATTGAAGCACCAACCAAAACATAAAATCCAGCTTGTTTAACTCCGCGTGATTCAAAATTAAACTTATTACTAAACTGATTATGAAGCAATTCAGAGAATTTTTCTGAGTATTTTAAGTATGAAGAATGAGCCATACTCACAAGAATAAAATTTTCATCTGTCAGCTTTTGATAACGCTGCGGATCAGATTCATACTGAATTACAGCATTTTCCCTTTCGGCAATCTCAATTGCATCTTGAGTTTTTCCGGGTCGTAATAAATATACTTCAAAACCGTTTGCATTGGAATTTTTTTCCGCTGTCGAGTTACAATGGATTGATATGAAAAGCTTTCCATCATTTTCATTAGCAATTTTTCCGCGCTTGTAAAGCTCAACGAACTGATCATCACTTCTTGTGAAAACAACTTTAACATCTTTTAATTCTTTTTGAATCAGCTTACCAAGTTTCAAACCGATTGATAAATTAATATCCTTTTCTCTTGCACCATTCACACCAATTGCACCATAATCTTTGCCTCCGTGCCCGGCATCAATCACCACAACATCAAAATTCCATCGTTCAGACTTAACAATTTTATCAATGTTGTTCGTAAAAATTTTATTGTGGAGAGTTATTAAAATGTCGTTACCCTGATCGGCATTTAACACCTCGCTCGTAGTGAATTCTTCCCTCAAAGCGAATTTAATTTCACAATCGCTTCCGATGTTTTTTGCTTTTATATCTTTTATAAGTCCCAGCTTATGCTCTTGAATGAACTTACTCACATCAATATTTACCTCTCGAAAAACGATTGTAAGTATTCCATCTTTAAATGAGCTGTTGTAAGAATCAATCGGCTTGTTGCTTTTGATTCGAACCAAAGTCCCATTAGCTTTTTCATCCAAAGAAAAACCGGTTATACTAAACTGGGAATTTGTTCCATCAACTACTTTTACTTTAGGAATCTTCTCGTGCTTAATAACTAATTTGTTTTGCTCTGGCAAATCTATCTGCCAGCTTGATGCTGTCCTCAAAATTGGCAGGGCATAATTCAATGGAAGGTAGAGATTATTATTCATGAAATAGGTTGATGTAGGAAGCTGAATCGCTTTTGTAGTTTCTGTCTGTTTATTCTTTAGAATAATAAACGGATTTTTGATAGCTGCACGAATCGAATAATTATCAAATTGAATTTCTACTTTATCATTCTTAGCATCAAAAGAATAATTTAGCGATAGTGCTTCAGCAAAATGAATGAGAGAAAAATAAATTTGTCCTTCACGTACGTAAGCCGGCAAATAAGAAGTTTTATCACCATGCACTAACAATAACCGATTATCAACTTGGGCAGAAACAAAAGCATTGAAAACTATGAGCAGCAAGAAAATATTTTTTAGGTTTCTTAACATTTCAAATTAGATCAACCGACAAATGGAATCATAAATCCGCGTGACTTTTTATACTGCTCAAACTCTTCATTGAAATGTTTGGAAAGAAGCTTCTCTTCAAACGCAGCACGCATAATGAGAATAGGTATTTGAACAATTGCGATTGGAATCAAAATGTAACTTAAAGTTGCAAATCCACCACCGACATCAACTAAAATTTGGGAAAGATATTGCGGATGACGAATCATTTTGAAGGGACCTTTATCAGCAAGCTTGTGATCTTTAAAAATGACCATATCTTGTGAGTAACTTTCGCCTAAGCTTTTGTATGCCCAGATTTGAATCCATGAAAAACAAACATAAATAACTAATCCTGCTAATCTAAAATTGTTAAGATTAGCATTTTCTGCATAGTTTAATGTTCCGAGTTGAAAGACTGCAAGTATCAGCGCAACTAAACTTAATGTTGCCAATACTAAAGGAAGCTTTTGCAGATAGGTTTTCGGACGCTCTTTTACCGGAGTAACGGTTGATTTCAATCCTTTTTTTGCACCGGTTAAATTTGCTCCGAACGATGCAATGATATTTAAACCAACAATAATATTAATGGGATCCATATTAGGAATATTTCTTTTATGATTGAATGTGAATTGATATGCAACTGAAAAACCAAAAATCAAAAAAAACAGCGATACCGAAATCTATTTTAACTTACCATGTTTGCGCATAATTTTTTCCCACTCTTCCACGCTTAATATCTCAGATTCATCAATCAACATGATAGGAATGTCGTTTTCAATTTTATAACGACGACGTGTCTTCTTATCGGTAGAAACCAAAGTATCGCC
>DAIMIJ010000148.1:0-5884 GCA_036722835.1 Ignavibacteriaceae bacterium
GTACCCTTTCAATTAAAATGAGGAATAACACCACAGGAATTGTTGCAGCAGATGCATTCAGAATTATTTACCGGGGACCATTATCATCAGTTGATGAAGATGTAACACCCAAAGATTTTACACTTTATCAGAATTATCCCAATCCGTTCAATGCGCAAACCACAATTCGTTTTGATTTGAAAAGTCAATCAAAAGTGCAATTGCGTATTTTCAATTCTGTTGGTGAGTTGGTTGAAACTTTAGTTGATCAGGAATTAGGATCAGGAACCCACGAAATAATATTTGACACCAGTCATCACAGAAGTTTGGCGAGCGGAATTTACTACTACAATCTTCTAACCGGGGAATCCTCGCAGACGAAGGGGATGATCTTACTGAAGTGATTTTACTTTTTTAAAGCAAACAAATTTCAGTTTCAGATTAAGACATCCTCTCACCATTTGGCAAACTGCTTCTCCAGGCATACATCAGCAGAAAATATTTCCTGTCGAATCGGTAAAACTTTCTTTCGAAAATTTTACGTAAACACAACCACAAAATTAATTATTAACCTCGAAGTACCCAATACTTGCATAAATTGAATTATGGCTTTATATTTGAGGTAATTATTCTCAATTACTTGATTAAGTAAAGTAAAACATGTTAGATGACTTAGATATTAAAGTATTAAAGATTCTGCAAAAAGAGGGGAGAACAAAAAGGAATGAACTTGCAGATGCTGCGGGTATGTCACTTCCTGCAATTAGCGAACGACTTAATAAGCTGGAGGAGAAGAAAATTATAGAGGGTTATTATGCTAAGCTAAATCGCAAAGCTTTTGGTTACGATATTATGGCATACATCCTGGTAATGATGGAATCGTCGAAGTACTATAAATCATTGATTTCACATGTGGAAAAGTTACCGCAGATATTAGAATGCCACTCCGTTTTAGGTGAAGGTTCTCATTTACTGAAAGCAATTTCGAAAAACACTGAATCGCTGGAAAAACTATTAAGTGAAATTCAATCGTGGTCAGGAGTCACGGCAACTAAAACAACATTTGTATTATCTACAATTAAAGAAACAACTGAATTAGACATTTAATTTTTCTAAATAATAATTCATTCAAAATAAAAGGAGCATTCATTCATGGCTAAATCTGAATCACCTAATGATAACGTGTTGAAGTACATTAAATCAAATGGAGTAAAATTCGTTGATTTGAAGTTTATGGATTTTCCGGGTCAATGGCAGCATTTCACAGTTCCTGTTACTCAATTTGACGAAGGATCTTTTGAAGATGGTTTTGGTTTTGATGGTTCATCAATCCGCGGCTGGAAACCAATTAATGAGAGCGATATGCTTATAATTCCCGATCCCAAAACAATGTTTGTTGATCCCTTCATTGAGCAGCCGACGATCAGTTTGATATGTGATGTTTATGAACCTGCTACAAAAGAAAAATACACAAGATGTCCCCGTAACATCGCTCAAAAAGCCGAAGCATATTTAATTTCAACTGGAATAGCAGATACCGTTTATTATGGACCCGAAGCAGAATTTTTCATCTTTGATGATGTCAGATTTGATTCTCAGCCGAACAGCCAATTCTATTTTGTGGATTCAATTGAAGGCAGATGGAACAGTGGAAAAGATGAAGCTCCAAATCTTGGTTACAAACCACGATTCAAGGAAGGATATTTTCCTGTTCCTCCAACGGATGCTTTAATGAATCTAAGAAATGAAATGGTAACTAATTTGATGAATTGCGGAGTTGATGTTGAAGCTCAGCATCATGAAGTTGCAAGCGGCGGTCAATGCGAAATTGATTTGAGATTTCAACCATTAGTTAAATCAGCAGATCAGCTTTTGATGTTTAAGTATATTGTAAAAAATACTGCAAAGAAGAACAATAGAACTGTAACCTATATGCCTAAGCCAGTCTTTGGCGATAACGGAAGCGGAATGCACGTTCATACAAGCTTATGGAAAAAAGGTAAACCACTTTTTCCAGGTTCAGGTTATGCCGGATTGAGTGAGATGGCTTTGTATTTCATCGGCGGCTTATTAAAGCACGCTCCATCATTGTTAGCATTCACAAATCCGACAACTAATTCTTACAAGAGATTAGTTCCCGGATTTGAAGCGCCTGTTAATCTTGCTTACTCGCAAAGAAATAGAAGTGCATCAATTAGAATTCCGATGTATTCTTCAAGTCCTAAGGCAAAGCGTGTTGAATTCAGGTGTCCGGATCCGTCATGCAACCCTTATCTTGGTTTTGCAGCTATGCTTATGGCTGGATTAGATGGAATTACAAATCGTATTGATCCGGGCGATCCTTTAGACAAAGATATTTACGATATGGAACCCGAAGAATTAGTGAATGTTCCTTCCACTCCAGGGAGTTTAGGTGAAGCTCTCGAGTGTTTGAAGAATGATCACGAGTATCTTCTAAAAGGCGATGTGTTTACTGATGATGTTATTGAAACTTGGATAAAGTACAAGATAGAAAAGGAAATTAAACCAATGGCTCTTCAACCCCATCCTTATGAGTTTGGACTTTATTACGATGTATAATCAATAATCATATAAGAAAATAAAAGCTAAATCTTAGAGCGAGAAAATTCTCGCTCTATTTTTATATGGAATAAATCTCTCATTTTAATATCATTTTAAAAAACAGATTATGCAAAAATATAAACCGGTACCATTTATAATTCTAATAATTGTTGCCTGCATTGGTGCATTTCTAAATTATAATTATTCACATGTTAAAGGTGAACCCGCTTCAGGTGCTGATATTGCATGGATGTTAACTGCAACCGGTTTGGTTCTGTTAATGACTCCAGGACTTTCTTATTTCTATGGTGGAATGGTTAGCTCTAAAAATATCATATCAACAATGCTGCAAAGCGTTATTGCCATGAGTGTGATTAGCGTAATGTGGGTAGTAGTGGGTTTTAGTTTTGCATTCGGAGATTCAATTGGTGGTATAATTGGTAATCCGTTTACATATTTTATGTTTCGCGGTGTTAATGGAGATACACATCCCGGTCTTTCACCAACTATTCCTCTACTTTTGTTTGCAATGTTTCAATTAAAGTTTGCAATCATTACACCGGCTTTGATTACAGGTTCATTCGCCGAAAGAGTACGTTTTTCTGCCTACATTCTTTTTATGATTTTATTTTCCATTTTTATTTATGCTCCATTGGCACACTGGACTTGGCACCCGAATGGATTCTTAAGAAACTTGGGTGTCTTGGATTTTGCCGGTGGAACTGTGGTTCACATGTCTGCGGGGTTTGCTGCTTTGGTTGGTGCGATTCTCCTTGGCAGAAGGAGATCACACATCAAAAAGGAAAAGCATACTCCTTCCAATATTCCTTATGTAATTTTAGGTACAGGATTATTATGGTTTGGATGGTTTGGCTTCAATGCAGGCTCTGCTTTAGGTGCAAACAGTTTAGCGGTTCTTGCATTTGCCACTACAAATACTGCTTCAGCTTCAGCTGCACTTGCATGGATATTTTTTGATGTTCTGCTTGGAAGAAAACCTTCTGCTTCAGGTGCAAGCATTGGCGCTGTTGTAGGTTTGGTTGCTATTACTCCGGCAGCTGGTTATGTTTCCGTGGGCGCAAGCATTTTCATAGGAGTAGTTGCGAGTATTGTCAGTAATCTTGCTGTATCATGGAAATCTAAATCTACTTTGGATGATACTTTAGATGTTTTTCCTTGTCACGGTTTAGGAGGAATTGTTGGAATGATTATGACTGGTGTTTTTGCAAATGGAGTTGGATTGGTTTACGGACAGACGAAAACATTTTTTATCCACTTGCTTGCATTAGTAATAGTTTCTGTTTTTACGTTTGGAGGATCGTTCCTATTATACAAACTAACCGATCTTTTAATACCGCTTCGTGTGACTAAAGAACAAGAAGAAATAGGATTAGATCTTAGTCAACACGATGAAAGTGTACAACAGAGGTTTTAATGTTTGGTTGGAGTTAAGTCGGTTAGAAATTATTATGTCTGGTTTTACACGTTAAATATGTTATTGCATCAAGCTAATTTCTTGAGTTCTAAACGCACGAGGAAATTGGCTTTTTAATCCTATGATTGTAAAAACACCAGTACCTACAGTATAATTTTCATATTTAACTACACATTGACCTCTTTGAGTAGAAGCTGTTTTTATTGTGCCGCCCTCTAGGTAAGACTTTAGTTCACCCGAATTTTTTATCTCAAATATGTTTTTTGATATATGATGAGATAAAACTTGTGCAGCTTGTGTGTTGAGAATTATTTTATTGTCTTTATTGATTGTTCCAAACCTTGTTCCGATTCTCTCGAATAATCCCGGATTCGGATCGAACCAATTCTTATCAACAAAAAATATATCATTACTTTTGATTATGTATTTGAATTGAGCAAGCACTTGTTCTTCAATTCCAAATTCATCTTGAATATTTTTTAAGTGATTTTTTATCGGCTTGTGATCATGTTCCAATAATCTCACATTCCATACTCGTAAGTCTCTTTTATATGGAGATTCAGTCTCTCCTATTTTTCTTAGCTTTATGATAAAGAATCCGTCTGATTCAACCTCCCACGGCAATATTCTTTTTGCTTTTTCAAGAGAGGGATTTAGACTTTGATCATTGTAAAAAGTAATTCCGTGTTTGTGAGGAATTTGGATATCAAATTCTAACACTTCAACCGGATATTTCTTGAGTATCTTGTCAATAATTAATTCATTTTCTTCAACAGTGAGTGTGCAAGTAGAATAAACTAGTTCTCCACCAATTTTTAACATTTTAATGGCTGATACAAGCAGTTTTAACTGTAATTCAGACAGTCGTCTTACTCTTTCAAGTGTCCACCAATCATTCACTTCATTTTTTTTCTGAATAATTCCCAAACCGCTGCAAGGTGCATCAACAAGAATTTTATCAAAGTAATCAGCGTAAATTGTGTTTAGCTGCTCACCTTTAAAGTGAGTAACTCCAGCATTCATCTGATTCATGCGATCAATGTTGTGCACCAAAGATTTCAATCTATCAAGCTGAATTTCATTTGCCACAATTGTGCCTTTGTTGTTCATTATCTCACCAAGCTCTGTTGTCTTAGATCCCGGAGCAGCACATAAATCTAAAACAATATCAGTATCACAAGGATTCAAAACTAAAGGTGGTATGTATGAAGAAAAAGATTGTATGTAATAATAACCAAGAATATGTTCGAGCGATTTTCCGAGAAGATTATTCTTGTCTTTTACATTGAAGATGTTTAAATAATTTGGGACTCTGTCACAGTCAATATCGTATCTTCGTTTCAGAGCTGTGCATAATTCATGTTCAGATATTTTAGAAAGATTTACCCTAATAAACTGAGCGGGCTGTTGGTTGATTAGTTCCTGGTAAGATTTTGTTAGATCGCTTCCATAAATTGAACTGATATAATTTGTTATATTTTCACTGATGTAGTTCAATTGAAATTATTTTAGTCGGACTAAATTTAGATGATTGAATATTTGATTTATAATTTCAGTGAAATTCTTTGAACCCGAAAATTTTTTTCGGTAATCTTGATTAATTCTTTTAATAATTGAATTCAAATATTTTTCATATTTTGTAGTCGTGTCTTTTATGACAGAATTATCAATTGGAACAGAAAGGTGTTTTGGTTTACTTCTATTCGCATATATAAAAAATTTCGCTTTCTCATAGCTATCAACCCGAAGAACTTCTAAACCCTCTGCACTAATCAATTCATATTCACCAAAAAAATCCTTTCCAATTAAAAGGGCTTTACCGGGGAGGTTATAATTGTGATATTCGACCTGCGCAGTAAAGTCTGCCGGGAAATTCTTAATTGATTCGTCCTTTAGAGTTTTAATCCA
>DAIMIJ010000149.1:0-4074 GCA_036722835.1 Ignavibacteriaceae bacterium
TTGATAAGTTTTGTAAATTGAAGCAGTTGCTCTAGTTTCATTTTTGACTAAAAATATTCGTTTACTTCATAATGATTGCGATGCCATGCAGATTAATTTCATTTGATTGGTGTGATTTCACTTGCGTACTCAATTCCGCTCATCATTCCTATTTGCCTTTTATAATAAAAATTCAACCAATCGGGGTAGGAAACCATATTTTAAGGCGTGAAAATAGAAATCCATTTACTCTGAAATAATTTTCAGATCAATCTGAGCTTTTAACGATGTTAAATGACACTTATTTAAATAGAGCAAATTCTATTAGAGCTATTAACTCTTCTTCTCAAACAGAAAAGTGGAGCGAGAAAAAGCTGTACTGGGTCAGTCAAATAGCAGGCTGGTCAGTTTTTGCTGTCGTGAATTTAGTCGTCATTGCCGCATTTGGACGTTATACATGGCAAAGATTAGTCGTATTTATTATAATTTGTCTTTTCGGTTTGCTTTCAACTCATCAATTCAGAAATTATATAAAAAAGAATAATTGGATAAATCTTCCTATCAAAAAATTACTTCCGCGAATTCTGCTAGCCTGCTTAATCATTGGAACCTTGATTTACAGTTTAGCATTCAGTTCAGACTATGCACTCGGTCAATTCAAATCCGACGAATTTAAAATTGCATCTCCATTGGCTGGAATAATTAACCTTAGCGGCGTAGTCGCTATTTGGTCGCTGATATATTTTTCATTTCACTACTTTCAAAATTACAAACGCGCCGAAATCGAATCCTATATTTGGGAAGCTGCAGTTAAAGATTTTGAATTGAAGACATTAAAATCCCAGCTTAATCCTCACTTTATGTTTAATGCCTTGAATAGCATCCGCGCGCTGATTGAGGAAGATCCGAAGAGTGCACAAACAGCAGTGACAAAACTCTCCAACATTTTACGTTATTCACTGAAGATTGAAAGAAATGAAACGGTCCCGCTTGATGAAGAAATGCAAACTGTTGCGGATTATCTTGCTTTGGAAGCGATGAGATTAGAGGAGAGAATAAAATATAAAATATCGGTTGATCCAAAATCATCTAAAATTGAAATACCGCCGATGATGATCCAAACATTAGTTGAAAATGGAATCAAGCATGGTATTGCAAAGAGAACTGACGGAGGAACAATTTTTGTCACAACTAAATTAGAAAATTCAAGTTTATATATTAATATTAAAAACTCTGGACAGATTGAGGAAGATTTGCTTAAACAATCCAATGGCTTTGGAATAAGCAATACCAAGCAGCGTTTAAATTTAATTTATGGCGATGCTGCAAAATTTGAAATTAAAAATAATTCGGATGATTCGGTTTCAGCAGAAATAACTATTCCAGTAGGAGGATTTTAAAATGAAAGCTTTAATAGTTGATGACGAAAGATTAGCAAGAGTTGAACTCCGTAGATTATTAACTCCCTTCAAAGAAATTAAAATTGTTGGTGAAGCAATAAATGCTGAAGATGCATTGAATAAAATCACCGAGCTTCGCCCCGAAATAATTTTTCTTGATATCCAGATGCCCGGTAAGAATGGTTTTCAGCTTCTTGAGGAACTTGACAGTGTCCCGATTGTTGTATTTACCACGGCTTACGATGAGTATGCATTAAAAGCGTTTGAGTACAATGCCTTAGATTATCTGCTCAAACCAATTGAACCGAAGCGGCTCGAAGATTCAATCAAAAAAATTCTTGAGAAAAAAGTAAAAGAAACAGCAGTTCAAACAGCACATGAAACATTGAGCGAGGAGGATCAGGTTTTTGTCAAAGATGGCGATAGGTGCTGGTTTGTTAAGCTTTCAAACATTAAACTTTTTGAATCTGAAGGAAATTATGTGCGGCTGTACTTTGAAGAAAATAAACCATTGATATTGAGAACACTAAATTATCTTGACGAGCGGCTTGATGACAAAACATTCTTTAGAGCAAACAGAAAACACATAATAAATTTAAAGTGGGTTGAGGGAATAGACCCATGGCTGAATGGTGGATTACTTGTAAGGCTTAAGGGCGGGAATAAAATTGAAGTGTCACGCCGTCAAGCTGTGAAGTTTAAAGATATAATGAGCTTATAAATTGAAATTATACAATTATTAATTCACCTTACGCAATGTGAGGATTACAAACCCAGTTTCTCAGCATTGCTTGATTCGTTCGTTCAGAAACTGGGTTTGTTTACGAATTCTAATCGTCATTGTGCATAACGTAAGTTAGTAATTATTTAACCTTTAGTAATCCCTCATTTTTTTCTAAACAGAGTGAGGGATTTTATTTTTCCATTCTTCATCATATTCTCAATCTTGCTCTTTATCATGAAATTTTCTTCTCCACAAATCATAAATTAGCAAACCATAAAAAGGGACATATTCGATTATCCACACAATCGGATATTCTTTCCATTGAGGAGCAAGCGGAGTAAAGTTGGAAAAATTTATGGTGAAGAATAAACTTAGGACTGAATAGAGGGGGTTGAACCCGGTAAGAGCTGCAATCCAACCTAAGTACCAAGGATAGACTGTCGTAGAAAAAATTATAATAAAAAGAAAAACCGCGAATACCCCATTTATAAATTCTTTATACCTAAATGAAACTACCAAAACTGATATTGTAAGCAGAGCACCGCAAATTATATGAGCTATATCGCCGCGAGAGAATATCATCTTAATTAAATTGTAGACCGAACCATTGAATTCCCAATGTTCAAGATATCTAAACAAACCTCCTAGTACATCTGGATTTCCGAAGATAAATGGCAAATAAAAAATAAGGCAAGTAATTGTAAACACAGAATAAAAGATTAATGCTTTTTTAATTCCCAACTTTTTTATTATCAAAGGAAGAAGTAATAAAGCTAAGAGCTTAGACAAGAATGCCAGAGCAAGCATCAGAGAAGATAAGTTGATTTTATTCTTTTCAAAATAATAGAGAAAAAACAAAAGAAAAGTGATACCCACAACATCGATATGTGCATTTATAAAATACTCCATTATCGGAAGAGGAAGCCAAGCATAAAGTAGAATTAATTTCGGATCCTTCCCCTTTAATATTAAAAGCTTTAAGAGAAAAATTAGAGTTATAACCTCAAAAAGGAGATAAATTACTTTTAGGAACAAAGCACTGTTTTCAGCAATTAAGTAATTTACTGCGAATACAACTTGTGATAAGGGAGGATAAATCGCTGTCATGTGTTTGAAGGTGACCTTCTCATAATTATCATCATGAAGATGAATGAGACTTGAATCTTCAGGCGGTGTTGTATACGGATTATAACCATTGACAATAACTTTCCCTTCCCACAAATATCTATGAACATCATCTGAAGTTGTATATGAAGTCGGGAGTAATGTTATTCTGAATATGATTCCAAGAGCTATAATTAAAAGAGGAATTTTAAGCTTATCAATTTCTAATGCATTATCATTGAAAATTTTTATGAATATTTTTTTCAAGAAAATTGAATTGGTCTGTAAATCAGCTTTGGCTTCAATATCAAAATATTTTTTAGAGATTAAAAAGTATGCGAAGAAGAAAAGGACAAATGATTCGAAGTATATGAACATGTAGAGAGGAATATTGCGGTCTTTGTTGAGGATAACGAATAAGAGATAAAATAATTCGGTTATTAAACCACAAGTAATCAGTAAAACAAATGAGTCCCTTTTTAGATTCACATTATTGCAGGATTAATTAAATATCTCCCATGCTACACCAAACCGGATGTTCCTTTCAAGAATTGGGTAATAAGGCGTGATAAAATATTTTTTATCGAACAAGTTTTCCCAAGTAAAATAAACGATTGCGGCTTTTTGTATTTCCGCAGAAACCGTAAAATCAACAGTAATCCAGGAATCAACATCATTAGCTAAAATACCCCAGTGTGGGATGGTAAGAAATCTAAGATTTTGCTTTCCGGTATAATAAAACACAAAGCCTGTTTTAAGATCGAGGTTAGAGTTGAATAACGAGTCTTTAAAATAAACACCGGCAGTAAATTTGGTTTCAGGCACATTAATAAATTCTACCAACGATCCCTTTTCCACAAAATAATG
>DAIMIJ010000149.1:4174-5785 GCA_036722835.1 Ignavibacteriaceae bacterium
ATCGGATCGAAAGAAAATCTTTGATCTAACATTGCTCCTAATACCTTATCCTTTGATATGCTCTTAGAATTAAATAATGAGTCAACTGCGTTAAATTCATTTTGATAAAATTTATAATAGAGATTTATATTTGTAGAAGAATTCTCGAAAGGTTTTGCAAGAATCTTTAATCCAAAATTATGCTGCTTCGAGTTAAGAGAGTTGTTTTCAAAATAAACAGGTGCAAGAGTTTCATTAAATAATAATGAATTTATATTGGTAGTTGTTTGTAAAATTCTATCAACATTCACTCCGCCATTTATTCCTGTTTCTGATTTAGAAAAGTAATAGCTCCCAAACACATTCAGATCATTGGATAAATTATACCTAAGTCTCGTTTTAACCTGCCAAATTGAGAAGGCGCTATTCTTAAAACTATCATCAACCTTTCGGTTTGTTATATCAACCGATGCATTTAAATCCTTAAACAAATACATATTGAATAGTCCATCGATAAAAGCTTCCCCAAATGGTCCTTCATAATATTTTATACGTGAATAAGGTTTGAATGAATTAATATCCTTGCTTATAAAATTCACTGATACTGGATTAGTTGTGAATCCATACAAAAATCCCCTCGGTAATGGAACGATCTCAATTGAATCAATGTCCTCACTCTGAATATGATTAAAATCCAGAGAGTAGAAGAGCGCATTGGAGATAGGCACATCATCCATAAAATAGCTCGTCGAACCTGCTCCTTCTGCATATAAGTAAATATCGTTTGGCTGTCCTATAAAACCATATGATCTTTCAAAACTGAATGGAAATACTTTAAAGAGATCCCCGGCATATCTGTAATCATTTCTCAAAATATCTTTTTTGCTAATGAATGTACTTTGATATGAAAACGGTTGATAATAAAGATACGATTGAGCTGCTTCGGTGCGGGTTAAAAGAGAATCTGCTTTACTCCCGATTGAATCTGTAAATGATACTACTGATGAATCTGTAGCATTATCAATCTTTTCAGCATAAACAGAATCTTCAATTTGAGCAACAAGAGATGCCGGAATTAAACCGAATAAGAAAAGTCCCGTCTTAAAAAACATTAGATTGAAAAATATTCTGCGTATAAATTATGAAATGAAAATAATCATTTAAGGAATAAGCATCAAAAAAATATTTTTAGCGATATTAATTTGGAAACCGATGATTTTGGAATTAGACCCCGTTATGTCACCCGGATAATACATTAATAGCCAACCTTTTGGGAGCTTATAAATCAATGCTGTAAATAATATTTATTTAAAATAAATATTTCCTTTAATCAAAAATATATTTAATTTCACCAATGAAATAACTTATCATAATCAATTAGAGAGGCAGTATTATGGCAGCACCAAAACCAATGACCAAAAACCAAGTTCTTGATCACATGGCAAAGAAGACGAAAGTCACCAAAAAATTTGCCGGTGAGTTCATTGATGAATTTGTCAAGCTATCCTACAAAGAAGCAAAGAAATCCTTTGTTATCCCGGGGCTTGGTAAATTAGTGGTGGTTAACAGAAAAGCTAGAATGGGAAGAAATCCCGCCACCGGACAAACAATGCAGATTCCTGCAAAGAGAGT
>DAIMIJ010000150.1:0-331 GCA_036722835.1 Ignavibacteriaceae bacterium
TTATAGATGAACACAGATACTCAAATATATTGAATGATAAATGAAGAATAACTTCTTAATGGTATAAATATTGGCAGGATAAACTCTGTCCTAAACTTTTATTAAAACCTTATGATTAAAACTAACAAAAATTTTGATAATATCTAATAAATCTGCTGAGCAATCAAAACCAGAGCTATTTTAAGATTTGCATTTTCCTGGTTTGCAAAAAGTTTTGAGTCCTCAATTGATAGAAATAAACGCCGCTTGACAGATTTGAGGCATCGAATTCCATTCGGTAATATCCTGCATCCTTCCATTCATCAATTAAAGCAGCAACTTCGTTACCAAG
>DAIMIJ010000150.1:366-5776 GCA_036722835.1 Ignavibacteriaceae bacterium
TTCAATGTTTGCCGACTTCCTACTGGAGACTGCCAACTAATAATTGTTGTTGGATTAAAAGGATTCGGATAATTCTGCATCAAGGCAAACTTCAATGGTTTATCAATTTCAACTTGAATGATGTTTGAATATTCATAGCCACCGTCAAAATCAATTTGCTTTAAGCGATACGAATAGCTACCAGCTTCAAAAATATTCTCATCACTAAACACATACTTTTGAGGTGATTGTGTTGTACCACTGCCTTTTAGAAACCCAATTTTCTCCCACATTTCACTTTTGACTCCGCCTGAGGCGGATGACATTTGACTTTTCTCTATTTCAAACCCATAATTATTTTTTTCACTCGCAGTTTTCCAAATTAAGTTGACGCTATTCCCTTCAACTGATGCATAAAACAAAGTAAGTTCAACAGGAACTACTATTTGTAGAGTAATGCTATTTGCTGCTGAAACCGGAGTTTCGTTATGGAGTCTATCCAAAGAAGTGACAACGTAAGTGACAGTTTGAGTATTTAATCCGATCGGTTGTGTATCAAGAAAACTAGTAGTATCATTATACGTTATGGTTCTAAAGTATCTTGGGTCATCAATGTTTATCAGAGTTTGGTCATCAAACCTATAAACAATAAAATATTTTGCCGGATCATTTGTTGGTTTTTGCCAAGTGACCAGAACTCCATCCGTATTTTTAAATGCAGATAAGTTCGATATCGTTGAAGGAGGAACAGAATCTTTCCAAGGCATGACTGGAACTAAAGCCGGATATTTGAATAAACTGTTTCGCAGTGAATCCTGAATTCCTAACAAATTATTCGTGATAGACTTTGAACTGAAAAAGTTCATGCCCTTAACTTCATCGTACGTACGATTCAATCTTACCTGATCAGGCATTTCACTTGGATTTAACCATGCGCTCGGACTGCTGCTTCCAATTTTGTACGCTGCATTTCCCGTATAAAAATGTTTTCCAAAATTATTATTTGTCCACCATTCGACTAAAACATCATAAGCCGCAACCGAGTAACCAATGTTCCAATAAATTTGCGGATTGATATAATCAAGCCATCCTTGCTGCATCCATTTTCGTGAGTCAGCATAAATTCCGCTGTAAGATTCAAATCCCGCCGTCGCTGAACCTAATGGATCTGAAGATTGATTTCTCCAAATCCCGAATGGACTTATTCCAATTTTTACATGCGGTTTAACCGCTTTGATGCTATCGCTCAACATTTGAATAAGCAGGTTAATGTTATTTCTCCGCCAATCATCTTTATTTGTAAAGCCGTTTGGATAATTTGCAAATGTTGCTGAATCCTGAAATGTTACTCCAGTTTGCGGATAAGGATAAAAGTAATCATCAAAATGAACTCCATCAATATCATATCTTCGAACAACATCCATGATAACGCTTGCAACATAATTCCTTACTTGAGGTAGTCCCGGATCAAGTAATTTTAAGTTGCCGTATTCTCTCACCCAATCAGGATGCACAACTGATACATGTGTTGGTGAAATGCTGCTTGTATTTTTATTTAGAACTGCCCTGTAAGGATTAAACCATGCATGAAACTCAATTCCTCGTTTATGTGTTTCATCAATCATAAAAATCAACGGATCATAAAAAGGATTTGGGGCAACTCCCTGAGTTCCTGTTAACCACTCAGACCACGGCTCAATTGCGCTTTGATAAAATGCATCGCACGATGGTCTAATTTGTGTCACCACTGCATTCAAGCCATTAAGCTTATGCTTATTAAGAATATTTATGTACTCGGTTCGTTGAGCAGATGGAGTTAAATTTTTATTTGATGGCCAATCAATATTTGTTACTGATGCAATCCAAACTGAACGAAATTCCCTTTTGGGTGGAATTGTCTGTGAGTAAAAATTCGATGCTAAAAACAAAAAAGTTAAAATGTTTATTAGAATAGATTTCATATTTTTACAGTAAGTTATTTATCAATGATCAAAATTAGCCACATAATTGTTTGAACTCAAGAACATAAAATCAACAGTATTCTTTAATAAAATTGTCACTAACTTGCTTCATCTTAAAAGTTATGAATTATAAATCCTTTCACATTGTTTCAATTATTCAAGCATTATTTGTAACATTTTTATGGTCGACTTCTTTCATAATCATAAAATGGGGATTGGTTGAAATTCCCCCGATAACTTTTGCCGGATTGCGATACTTCTTAGCATTTTTATGTTTCTTACCATTTTTATTTTTTAAGAGAAAGTATTGGGAAGAAGTAAAGAACTTAAACTCTTCTCAATGGATAAATTTAATTTTACTCGGTTTTGTCTTTTACACTTTTACTCAGGGTGCACAATTTTTAGGATTATCATTACTTCCCTCTGTTACAGTTAGTTTGATTTTAAACTTCACTCCGATAATTGTGGCGATCATGGGAATTTTTCTATTAAATGAAAGACCAACATTATTACAATGGATTGGTGCAATTTTATTTTTAATAGGAATATTGACTTACTTTTTACCTGTATCACTTTTAGAAAATGAAATGCTTGGATTACTAATCATGTTCGTTGGTGTTTTGGCAAATTCCAGTTCGGCAATAATTGGAAGAAATGTAAACAGGAATAAAGATATAAGCCCTTTTGTGGTAACTTTTATCAGCATGGGAATTGGAGCAATAATTTTATTAATCGTAGGATTATCATTAAATGAGTTTCCAATTATCAGCACTACAAATTGGCTTTTCTTAATTTGGCTTGCTGCAATAAATACTGCGTTTGCCTTTACTCTTTGGAATTTAACATTACGGACATTAACCGCAATGGAGTCATGCATTATAAATGGAACAATGCTAATTCAAATAGCAATTTTAGCTTGGGTCTTTCTTGATGAAAAAATTACTCTTCAAGAAGGAATGGGTATGTTTATAGCTGCATTAGGTGCGATTCTAGTGCAGATAAGATACAAGATAGTTACTAGTCGGAACCAGTCGCGAAGTGGAATGTGAGTACCGAAAATTAAATTGCCTGTCACGACCCATTTTGTGATAGAGCATTATTCTTAAAATTAATATTTTATTCGAACAAAGATTGGAGAAATTAACATGAAAAAACTTAGCAAATATTTTTTTGAAGGATTGATAGTCGTAATACCGGTAAGTGTTACGGTTTATTTGCTGTACATTACTTTTATTCAAATTGATGGACTGTTTAAGTTCAAATATCCAGGCATAGGATTTTTAATTACTATAGTTGGAATTCTTATAATCGGGTTTATCGCATCCCACTTTTTAACTAAAGGATTTATTGTTTTAATTCACAATCTGTTCAATCGTGTTCCGCTTGTAAAAATTATTTACATATCAATAAAGGATTTAACCGAAGCATTGTTTGGTGAAAGGAAAAAGTTCAATCAACCGGTTTCTGTGAGATTGTCAGGTGTAAGTGGGGTAGAAATTCTTGGATTTCTAACAGAAGAAAACACGGATTTTCTGGGCGAGAAAGACAAAGTCGCTGTTTACATTCCGCAAGCATATAACTTTGCCGGAAATTTAATCTTAGTGCCAACTGAAAATGTGAAAAAGCTCGATGTCGGTGCAAAAGAAATGATGACGTTTATTATCTCCGGAGGATTGAGTACGAGTAATTGGTGAGAGTTTTTTCTGACTTAAAATACATCAGTTAGCCGGAAAGTAGTTCGTTTGAGAAAAATGTTATCATAACTTTTCCTCTATCATGTCATAAAGCTTATCTATTTCTTTTTGCAGTTCAATAGTTTTTGAAAGTGCAGTTACAATTTTACAGTAAGTTTGTACTTCTTCTATACTAAGCGCTATTTCTTTTCTGTCTTTTAACCATTTATCGCAGACTTGATAACCACCGATTTGATATTCCCAAACTTCTTTGTTTATGCCGCTGAAGTATTGTTCTTTATTTATCCAAACCTTTTCATTATCATATTTTAGTTTTTCTACTTTATTGTTTCCTTCTTTGGAAAATTTAGAAATGATTTTGTCTAGATCTTTGGACTTCAGTAAATGTAAATCTGCAAGCTGTTTACCGAGTTTACCAAGTTGAATAAAGAGCTTGTAATTTTTTGTGAATGGAATACGAGGGAAATCTATCTTTAAGAATTCTGCGTATTTTGTGCGGTAGGTATTGCTGTAAAGAACTGCGTAGATGTAATAGAAAATTTCCTTAGAACCGAATCCTTTTATCTTTTTATCTCCATCCAAAGGATTTAAAAATGGTTTTTTGAAATTCTGTTGTAATGTTTTTCTTACTTCGAGCGAGATATTTGATAATATCGCTTCATATTCTACTTCAGGCTCAAACATAAGTAATTGGGTAAGTGCTGCTTTTTTCTTCGTCTCTGCCTTTACTTTCCGATAAATGTAGAGCGGGAAAATATATCCACTACCATACTTTCCTGCAGTACCGGTAAGATTAAACTCAATAATTTTATCAGTAATAAAAATGTGTCTAAATTCTAATCCAGTTTGTCTTGAAGTTACAAGGCCAATATTCTCTTCAAGTAATTGATGCATTACATCTCTTCTTGAGCGTTCAATCATTTCATCGTGATATAAAATCCATCGTTCATCAAAAGGCCGGTAAAGAATTTTTGTTATAGCATCTTTCCAGTCTAAATCTTTTCTTAGTTTTTCACGCTGCTCTTTAATCTTCCAGCTTTGGTTTTCATTTAAGTCATAAGTTCGTTTGATTATTTCATCATCAATTTTAGGGTTACAAAATTCTCCGATTCTTCTTTCTAATTTCTTTTTATCAAAATCGATTACAAAATTGTCTCTTGCGGTAACTATACCAACGCTATTTACTGGAAAAATTTCTGTAATCTTTTCAAATGAGTAATAATGATTTGCCAGTTTATTATCAGTGGGAATAAAAAGATAAAACTCCGGATGTGGCACAATCTTTTTCCATTTTACATTTTTAATGTTGTGCTTATTAAGCCAATTGTATTTGTCTTCGCGTAAACCAAAAATTTCTTGATGATATACTTGTTTCTTTTTCCCATTTTTATACTTGACAAAGAAAGCAATAGCCACACCTTGTTGAATATCAAAAACATTTTCATCTTTACTTCCATCGGGCGCTTTTTCCTTTTTCAAACTATTCCCGTGAAGATCGAGAATATAAATTTCATCAAAACTGTTCATTAAAGATTGTCGCATTCCTCTAAAAGTCGGGTTATCGAGATAACTGTGGTTTGTAATAAAACCCAAAACACCTTCGCCAGCCTGGTCAATTTTCCATTGAGAAAATCGGATGAATTTAACATAATCATCTTGCAGCCATTTAGGATTTTTTTCACCAAGCGGTTTACCATCAACTTGATAGTATTCTTTTATTACACCAGAAATCCATTCACCTGTATTTGCTGAATGACCTGAATAAGGCGGATTGCC
>DAIMIJ010000151.1:0-5557 GCA_036722835.1 Ignavibacteriaceae bacterium
TGGGCTGGCAGATGAGAATTGCGTTGTCTAAAATTCTCATCTCACAAAATGATATTCTTTTGATGGATGAACCAACCAATCATCTCGATCTCAATTCACTTCAGTGGCTTATCAGCTTTCTTAACAGCACTAAATGTGCTTTGATGATTGTATCACATGATAAGTACTTTGTCAATTCAGTTACCAATAGAACACTGGAAATTTTTCTGAATAAGATTACAAACTTTAAAGGAAACTATGATGCGTATCTCAGTTTTAAAGAAGAAAGAAATGAACTTTTAGAAAGTCAGTATGAGCTTCAGCAAAAAAAGATTAAAGAGACAGAGAAGTTTATAGAGAGATTCAGATACAAAGCAACAAAGGCAAAGCAAGTCCAAAGCCGGATAAAGCAATTGGAAAAAATTGAGCTGTTAGAACTTCCATCAGCAAAAAAGGAAATAAGAATAAGATTTCCCGAAGCACCGGGTAGCGGCAAAGTAAACATTGAGCTAAAAGGAATTTCTAAATCATTTGATGAAAAAATTGTTTTCGAAAATATTGATTTCACGATCAACCGTAAAGATAAAATTGCATTTGTGGGACCTAATGGTGCAGGTAAAACAACTCTCTCTAAAATAATTGCCGGTCTTTTGCTTCCTGATAGTGGTAATAGAATTATTGGGCATAACACAATGATTGCACATTACGCTCAGGATATTGCTGATCAATTAAATCCAGATTTAGATATTCTCGAAACGCTAATGGGTATTTCTGACCAGATGTCGCTTGGGGGATTGCGCAATCTCTTGGGTTCTTTTCTTTTCACGGGCGATGATGTTTTTAAGAAAGTTGGAGTTCTCTCCGGTGGAGAAAAAAGTCGCGTTGCACTTGCAAAAATTCTGCTTACCAGGTCAAATCTTATTATTCTTGATGAACCTACAAATCATCTTGATATAACTTCAAAAGAAATTTTGCAAAAAGCATTGATAGATTTTTCGGGTTCGATAGTTCTAATCTCACATGATATTGATTTTCTCAAACCAATTGTGAACAAAACTGTTGAGATTAAAAACAGAAAGGTCACATTGTTTGAAGGTGGAATTGAATATTTCCTTTACAAAAAAAGTTTGAATGAAAATGTCGCGAATGAGAACGATAATCAGCCTGATAAAACTTCTTTTGAAAACAAAAAATTGCAGAAGAAACAGGAAGCTGAGCTGAGACAGAAAATTTATTCTTCAACCAAAGAATTGAAAGAAAAAATCAAGGGGATTGAAAAGAGGATTGAAGGATTGGAAAAGTGTCAGAAAGAACTCGAAGAGATATTATTCTCAGCCGATACATATAAAGACATAAAGTTTGCAAATGAAAAAACTTTAGAACTCAATAAGAATAAAATTGAGCTTGAGAAGTGCCTTATGGAATGGGAAAAGTTATCAGGGGAAATTCAAAAGATTGAAAAAAAGTTTGCCTAGACTTTCACGCCTAAAAATTCTTCGGCCAGAGCAATCCCGCCATAAATCGCAGCATCATCACCAAGCTTACTTTTAACAAGCTTAGTTCCCTTAGCTGCATCACTCAGAACATTTTTATAGTAAGACGTTTTGATCATAGGAAGCATTGCATCTCCAAGAGCTTCCATTAAACCGCCGCCGTAAACTATCATGTCCACATTCAGCAGATTACTTACATTTGCAGACACAACTCCAATTACATCGCAAGCATTTTTTAAATGTTCTAAAACAATTTTATCTTTTTTTCTAACTGCCTCAGCAAGGGCTTTACTTTTTATTTTTTCTCCAGAAGGTACGAGCTTTCCAATTTTACTTTTCTTTTTTGTTCTTTTATCAGAAAGTATATTTCGAACAATTGCCGTTCTGCTTGCAACTGCTTCAAAACAACCTTTTTTTCCGCAGCCGCAAAGAGGTCCATTCTCTTGAACAATCATATGACCAATTTCTCCTGCCATAAAGTTTGTTCCGCGATAGATTTTTCCATCAAAAATTAATGCTCCGCCTATACCCGTACCAACGAACATTACCAAAATGTTTTTATTTTTCTTTCCAACGCCAAAATTTTTAATTCCCAAGGCACCAAGGTTAACATCATTTTCAATTAATACAGGGACATGAATTTTCTTCTGTAATTTTTCTTTGATGTAAAAATTTTTCAAACCCAGGTTAGGAGCCAAACCAATTCTGCCGGTGTAAGGATTTACAGAACCCGGAATTCCAAGGCATACCGCTTTAATCTTTGATTCTTTCAATCCTGAAATAGATATGGCTTCATGAGTAATTGCTGCCAAGCTTTCAATGTAAGCTTTTTCGCTTGAATCCGATTTTGTCGCAATTTTTGCTCGCGCAATAATTCCATCTTTAGAATTAATTACAGCGGCTAAAATTTTCGTGCCGCCCATATCTATGCTGACTATGGAGTTTGATTTCAGTTTAGTCTCCGATGATTAACTAAAAGTTTGTTTCGTGTTTTTGAAAACTTATCAAGAAATCTTATGTTATGCAAAGCTTTAAAAACTTAACTTATGTAAAAGTGAAGAATTCAAACCCAGTTCCTAACGCATAGTTCTAAAAATCAAAGGGACTGGGTTTGTTTAGGAATTTTTATAATTACCTTGCGTAAAGCACATATATATTAACCTAATAAATATGTTCCTCAATAAAAACATATGAGAAACCAGACTATTAGGAAATATGTCATCCCTAAAGGGATTTTTTTCATTTATTTTATTCATTTTTCTATAATTATAACATCCCTATCGGGATTTGTTTTTCTTAATCCCAACGGGATGAAATTATTGTAAAAATTAAATGGAAATTGTTGTAAATGCCGAAGGCATGACATAAAAGTATTTATAAGATTAAAAACTTGATTATGATAACCAAATTCCATTTTGCAAGTCTTAAGTTGACGCCGATGTGCGTAAGGCAACTTAATAACTTAAAACTAATTCACATTATCCGTACTTTTAATATATGAACCATAAATTTCCTATCAAACGTTTCGGGCAAAATTATCTTCGAGATGAAAACATTATTGGAAAAATTATCTCTGAGATTTCACCGAAGTGTAATGATTTAATTATTGAAATTGGTCCGGGTGAAGGAGCAATTACTTCTAAGCTGATTGAAAAAGCAGATAATCTTATTGCAATTGAAATTGATAAGAGAAATGTCGAAGTGCTTACCGCAAAATTTCCTAAGCTAAACTTGATCTCTGGAGATTTTTTAAAACTTGATCTCAGTAAAATTTTTAATAAGAATGGTAAAAAGCTTCGCATCGTTGGAAACATCCCCTACAATATCACCTCTCCAATTATTTTTAAGATGATAGAAAACAAAAATATAATTCATGATTCAGTTCTGATGGTCCAGCACGAAGTTGCGCAAAGAATAACCGCTAAATCCGGAGGAAAGGAATATGGGATTCTCTCGGTAATTACACAAAATTTTGCCGATGTAAAGCTTTGCTTTAAAGTATCACCAAATGTTTTTAATCCGCGCCCTAAAGTTTATTCGGCAGTAATTCATCTATTCTTTAAAGAAAATTTAAATGACAGAAAAGATGATGAGGTCTTTATTAAGATCGTAAAGGCAGCATTTGGAAATAGGAGAAAAATGCTCTATAATTCTCTCAAGAATAGTATATTTGGTCACTTAAATTTTAATGATACGGGAATTGATTTATCATTGCGTGCTGAAAAACTTTCAATTGAAGATTTTAGAACCCTCGCAAAATTTGCTTCCGGGCAAATTGATAAAGGATATTTAGAACAATCCAAATAACACAATAATTCTACACTTAATGCCGAAAAACTTTCAAGCGATAACTAAATTAAAAGCTTACGACTTTATCGTAATATCTTTTTTTATTTTTTTAATTATCCTAAATCTCTTCTTCCATAGCCAAATTGAAAATTGGCAAACATTCATCATTCTCAATTTGCTTACAATAATTTTTGTTTTTCTACTTGCATATACTGCTGAAACATATCGTTATAAAATATTACGAATTATCCATTACCTTTATTTAATTCCTTTAGTTTTGTTGACCTTTAAAGAAATATATTTCTTAATCAGACCGCTTCGTCCGAATGACTACGACCAGCTTCTTATTAATATTGATAGATGGTTGTTTGGAGTTGATCCGACTGTTTTTCTTTATAAATTTTCTCATCCAGTAATAACTGAAGTCTTGCAAATAATCTATGGTATGTTTTATTTTCTCCCGATTATTCTTGGCTTAGTATTACTGAAGAAAAGAAAACTTGTGGAAGCTGACTTTGCAATTTTCGCAATAATCTTCGGGTTTTTCCTTTCATACATTGGTTATTTTGCTTTGCCTGCCATTGGTCCGAGGTTTACTCTTCATGACTTTCACAGCGAGAACATTGAAATGCCTGGAATTTTAGTTACCGGTTTTTTGCGCAACGTAACTAATATAGTTGAGTCAATTCCTCAAGGAACACCGAATCCGGAAAACATTGTACAGAGAGATGTGTTTCCAAGCGGGCATACAATGATTACTCTCGTAGTTATTTTTCTTTCTATAAAACTAAAAAGTAGATCACGATTTTTCCTAATTCCCATCGGATCACTTCTTATTTTTGCAACTGTGTATCTGCGATATCATTATGTGATTGATTTGATCGGAGGATTAGTTTTCATGCTTTTTTGCGTTTTTACAGCACCCAAAATTTTTAATTGGTGGAGTAAATTAACTGGTAAACCCGAACTCAATCTCTGGTTCAATGATGAAGGATAAAAAAAATAATGTAAAGAAAATATTTGACAGCATCGCTTTCAGATACGACCTGCTCAATCATCTGCTTAGCTTTGGAATTGATTATCGCTGGAGAAAAAAAGCTCTCAAGCTCTCTGGCATTAGCTCTCAATCAATCCTTTTAGATGTTGCTTGCGGTACGGGCGATTTTGCAATTGATGCTTATGAAATGGGGATTCAAAAAATTTTCGGCGGTGACTTTTCGCATAACATGCTAAAATTATTCTCTAAGAAAAGCAGTTGGAGCATTGGTAACACTGTGCAAATGACAGCCGAGTACATGCCATTCAAAAGTAATTCATTCTCGAACATTATTATCGCATTCGGAGTTAGAAACTTTTACGATATTCAAATGGGATTCCAATCTTTTTTTGATGTGCTTAAGGAAAACGGTAAAGCAACAATTTTAGAATTTCGTCTCCCTTCAAATCCAATTGTAAGATTTTTGTATAAATTCTATTTCAAAAATATTCTTCCTCTCATTGGAGGAATAATTTCCGGCGATAAAAGTGCATACCAATATTTACCGGATTCAGTTGAGGAGTTTGATGAAAAAGTTAATATGCCTCAGCAGCTTAAATCTGTTGGATTTAAGAAAGTCGAGACTCACAGTCTAACTTTAGGAATTGTTCAAGTTGTAATTGCAACAAAATATTAACAGTAGGGCGACCAATCTGGTCGCCCTACAAAATTTTACTTGATACTGTAGTCAATTAAACTTTGACCAACAACAGTTGTCGTATCAGCAAAATCAATTCCTAATCCTGTAAAAACATTAACC
>DAIMIJ010000152.1:0-5533 GCA_036722835.1 Ignavibacteriaceae bacterium
CACAATATTCCTTTGCAGAATTTGATCTCATAATGCAATCATACATCGGGCGATAAATTCCTCTCGCAACATAACCTCCGCCTTCAAATGCACCAACCTTATTTTCATATTCCTTGGTTTCAGGAGTTGGAATTGGAGTGTCATCATCAACTATATTTTTCCACTTGGAATTAAAATCAACAAGAGTTGTAATATTTGGATCTGCAGGTTCAATATCCAGCTCATAAAAATTTTGATATGACACATCATCGGTAACATATTCATCAGCAAGAGATGCAAAGCCGTGTCCAAATTCATGCACAAAAACCTGTCCCTCGAAACGATTATTGTTCATGCAGACAGAATAGTAATTGTAAATTGCACCGCCGCCGTATTCAGTTGTGTTTACTAAAATGTAAATTTGATCGTACGGAACATTAGATGCGACATCGCGGACGGTTTTATTATCAGTTGTCATTAAATACCGTTCCGTACCGAATGTATAAAAGTTGGTGTTCAACAAAGTTTTTTTCCAGATTCCTTTTCCCGGAAAATCTGTACCTGATTCATCTGATGCTGCTTCAACTCCCAAAATATTAAATTTTTCCTTATTCTCTTTGAATGGCGATTTATCAAAAAAGTAATCGGCAAATTTCTTGCAATCATTTTTAAAAACTTCCATCTCACTTTTAGTGTATCCTTCGGGAAGAATTACAATATCAACTTTACTCGAGGCGGCTCCCGAATTAAACACCTGGAATGAATTTAATTCTCTGGTTCTTTCTTTTTTAATAAAATAGTTTTGCGGATCAACAGCATATTCAAATTTTTTTATCCAATCATTTCTCTTATTACGGCTGAAAAATTCAACTCTGATTTTATTCTTCGGATATGGAATTGTTACAGTTTCATTAAAGGTGCGGAATGTGGATTTAGCTTCTTCAGTTGTCTGCCACTCGCTGAATAGAGTTGAATAAGTTTTTGAAAAAATGATATTGTCAGGCACAGAATCGTAAACAACAATTTCATACTTGCCAAAGTTAAACTTATCAACTAGGTTAATTTTTGATCCGCCCCAAAATGGTTCTTCGATTAGTTCATCGATGGAATAATATTCATTCTCGACATTTCCAGTATGAAAATAATCAATCCGAAGTGTTTTATCTAAAAAATGATCTTCAAATTTTATTTTGGGAAATAGAAAGGAGTTTAAAAGGAAGATCGTAACAAGAAATTTCATATTAGGTATCCAATAAAATATTTGTGATATAAATTTTACTTCGTAACTTTTCTTGAGCCGGGTTTGACCAATGGAATTCCCTGCTTGCAAAGTTGGCACCCATCAGGCGTAAATGAAATTGCATCAACTTTTAATGCGCTGAACTGCGGATAACCAAAATTCACTTTGCCATTGCTTCTGTCTACAATTAATCCAACACCAACTACTTTTGCTCCGAATGATTTGACAATATCAATAACTTCGAAAACAGATCCGCCTGTTGTTACGACATCTTCGCATACAAGTACTTTTTCATTTTCGGCTAAGGAAAAACCTCGGCGCAATGTTAATGCCGTTTGTTCTCTCTCGGCAAAAATAAATTTTTTATTTAATTGACGAGCTACTTCCTGTCCGACGATAATTCCACCAATTGCAGGGGCAATTACCGTTTCAATTTCCAAATTCTTAAAGTGATCAACTATCTTCTCACAAATTTGCGTATTGTAATCGGTGTATTGCAAAACTTTTGCACATTGGAAGTATTGATGGCTATGTCTTCCTGATGTAAGAAGAAAATGACCTTCAAGCAATGCTTCGGTTTTATAAAACAAACTCAATAATTCTTGTTCGCTTAAGCTCATAAGAATCTCCAGCTAAATTTACGTATTTTCAGATTAGTGACTCTATCTTTTCTGCTAACTGAAAATCTTTATTTGTAACACCGCCATCACTGTGAGTTGAGATTGAAATCTTCACTTCGTTCCAGCTATGCATCAAAATATCAGGATGATGATCCATTGATTCGGCAGCGTCTCCAACTTTATTTACAAATGCAAGAGCTTCTCTAAAATTGGCAAGCTGAAATTCTCTACTTATTTGTTTGTTAGAATAAATCCAATCAACAAAAGCATTTAACTTCTCTCGAATTACATTTTCAGATAGTAACATAATAAAATTTCCTTCCTTGAATATTTTATCAGCGAATCTTTTTATTTTGTCGCGCTGGGACTTTTAAACTACAAAGAGCAAAATGTTCTACAAATATTTTGTCCCCAACGGGCCATTTCCAAATAATTTTGCGTTGCTGATTGTAAAGTCCCTTTAAGGACTCAATATTTATATTAATCAACAAAGAAAAATATGCCCAAATTCCGTATGGGATGAAATATATCCATTGCATATTAGAATTAAAAAAATCTTAAAATAAATTCTGTCCAAAATTATTTCATTTGTAAAAAAATTCTACATAAACTCAGACTATATATAAAAAAAGCGTATTAAAAATTAATACGCTTTGTAATTTAAGAATTATTTGGAAATTTTAATTTTCCTCTGATCCAGCACTTTCTGGAGCTTTATCAGGAATATCAATCTGCGAATCCTCGTCAATAAAGATTATATGATCCGTATTCTCAAAATGTTTGGCAATTATTTTAGCTCCATCTTTAAATGAACCCCTGAGAATTTCTTCTGCAAGAGGATCTTCGACATATTTTTGAATAGCACGTTTCAATGGCCTTGCACCATACTTTTGATCAAATCCTTTATCAACTAAGAAATTTTTGGCGGATTGATCGAGGGTCAATACCATTTTATTATCGTGCATATTTTTATAAAGATCCTTCAACTCTATATCAATAATTTGCAAAATATCTTCTCTTTCCAGATTTCTGAAAACAATTGTTTCATCTAACCGGTTTAGAAACTCCGGATTGAATAATTTTTTCATCGCTTCTTCAACAGTGCTTTTCATATGAGAATATCTATCTGCTTCGGATTCACCGCCAAAACCATAAGAACCAATATTTTTGATATCCTTAGTCCCAATGTTTGAAGTCATGATGATTATTGTATTCTTGAAATCAACTTTTCTTCCAAGACTATCTGTGAGAACTCCATCATCAAGAACTTGAAGCAAAATGCTGAAAATATCAGGATGAGCTTTTTCAATTTCATCAAACAGTACAACCGAATAAGGACGTCTTCTTACTTTTTCTGTTAATTGACCGCCTTCTTCATAACCGACATATCCCGGAGGTGCACCAACGAGTCTGGATACAGCAAATTTCTCCATGTATTCACTCATATCAATTCGGATCAAAGCATCCTCGGAATCAAACAAATATTTTGCAAGAGCTTTACATAACTCGGTTTTTCCAACTCCGGTCGGCCCCAAGAAAACGAAACTTCCAATTGGTCTGCTTGGATTTTTCAATCCCGCTCGGGTTCTTCTAATAGCTTTAGATAATTTTTCTACCGCTTCCTCCTGACCAACAATATATCCTTTGAGAGCTGTTGCCATTTTCAATAATTTTTCGGATTCAGTCTGAGCAACTCTGTTAACTGGAATGCCCGTCATCATCGCTACAATGGTAGCAATATCTTCTTCGGTGACATCATAAACTATGTCGCGCGTTTTGGCATCCCAATCGCGCTTAGCTATTTCCAGATCATTTTGAAGATTTCTTTCTTTATCACGCAGACGAGCAGCTTCTTCATAATCTTGTTTTTTTACAACAGAAGATTTCTCTGCTCTTACTTTTTCAATTTCGGCTTCAAGATCAAGTATTTCTTTGGATACTTCAAAATTACCCATATGAACTCTTGAACCCGCTTCATCAAGAACATCAATTGCTTTGTCAGGTAAATGTCGGTCTGTTATGTACCTGTTGCTAAGCTTAACAGCCGATTCAATTGCATCATCAGAATATCTTACATGATGGTGTTCTTCATATTTGAACTTAATGTTTGTTAAAATTTGAATTGTCTCATCATAGCTCGGCGGTTCAACCATAACTTTTTGGAATCGGCGATCTAAAGCTCCGTCGGTCTCGATGTATTTTCTATACTCATCAAGAGTTGTGGCACCAATACATTGAATGTCACCACGAGATAAAGCAGGCTTGAACATGTTAGAAGCATCTAATGAACCAGAAGCTCCGCCCGCTCCAACTATGGTATGCAATTCGTCAATAAAAAGTATAACATCACTGGCTTTTTCCAATTCATTCATCAATGCTTTCATTCTTTCTTCAAACTGACCGCGGTATTTTGTACCTGCTACAAGTCCGGCAAGATCTAATGTAACTACTCTTTTGTCCTGAAGAATTCTAGGAACTTTTTTCTGAACAATCCTTAAAGCTAATCCTTCTGCGATAGCAGTCTTTCCTACTCCCGGTTCTCCAATGAGTACAGGATTATTTTTCTTTCTTCTGCTAAGAATCTGAGCAACTCTTTCAATTTCTTTTTCACGTCCAATAACAGGATCGAGCTTATCTTCATGAGCAAGCTTGGTAAGGTCGCGTCCAAAATTATCTAGTACTGGAGTTTTTGTCCGATCAGCTTTCCTATCCGGGACAGGAATTGATCCTGATGGGTCTTTCGAACTTTTACTGCTCAGCATTGAGTTCAATTCTGAGCGTGAATTTTCATAAGTAACATTAAACTGATGAAGAATTTGTGTTGCAATATTATCTTCGTCTCTTAATAAAGAGAGTAAAAGATGCTCGGTCCCGATAACATCTGCCTTATAAATTTTAGATTCGATTTGAGTAATCTTTAAAACCTTTTCGGCTTGCTTTGTCAAAGGAATATTTCCGATAGTCATTGTTCCACCGGAAGTTCTGACTGTATCCTCGATAGCTTTTTTTAATTTTATGAGATCGCAATCAAGGTTTCTTAAAATTCTAACTGCAACACCTTGTCCTTCCCTAATAATTCCAAGAAGGAGATGTTCCGTTCCAATGTAGTCATGGCCTAACCTTAAAGCTTCCTCGCGGCTAAGTCTGATAACTTCTTGCAATCTATCCGAGAAATTTCCGTCCATGTTTTTTCCTTATTTCAGTTGTATACTGTCTAAACGTTTTTTTTTGCTTAAATGTTGCATTAAATATATAAATAATTAGTTAATACCTCAATTTAATGAAGATTACCCGAAATGCATCTATTTTTAATGTACAACTCATTTACAACTTGAGATATTAACTGTTAGTAAAAAATGACAATAATTATACCATTAAAACGAAGTATCAGTTTCCTTTGTTTTGAAAATCATCCTTTTCTAAACCTATTTTGATACAGATTATTTTTCTGCTTGGGTTCTATTTTTACTTTGTATTATGTTAAAGATTTGTTTGAAAAGAGAACAATTTTTTTTACTGTCATAAATTTTAGTAATAATACTTACCACAATATTGCTAGATATGCCAGCCCACCTTGGGCGGGCTGGCATATCTCGACCTAATCTTTCCACAAAGATGACCTTAATTTGATTTGTTCATCGTGTTGCGCCAAAATAAAAGGTAACCAAAGCGAAAATAGAGAAGTCAGTTGTTG
>DAIMIJ010000153.1:0-5492 GCA_036722835.1 Ignavibacteriaceae bacterium
AGCAAGAGTAATTCTTCCGCTGTAGCTTTTAGAGTTTGCAGGAATCGAAAAAGAAGTCCTGATACTTGGTGCTTTACAAAAAATAGAAATATGGAATCCTCAAATTTTTAAAGACCATTCGACCAGTTCACCGGAATCTTATGATCAACTTGCAGCAAAGGTAATGATGGGGAGATGAGCAATTTTCATACACCTGTTTTATTAGCGGAAAGTTTGGAATACTTGGTTGGGAGTAAAACCGGTGTCTACTTTGACGGTACGCTTGGATTTGGGGGCCACTCGGAGGGAATTCTAAAATTACTTAATAAAAATGCCAAATTAATTTCTACTGATGTTGATACTAATGCTTTTGAGCATTCGAAAAAAAAATTTTCAAACGATTCGCGCATGAAAATCTACAACTTCAATTTTCAGAAGATTGATGTAATTGCAAAAATTGAGTCAGTTAATGCATTTGACGGAATATTTGCAGATCTTGGAGTGTCATCATACCAGCTTGATTCTCCATCAGAGGGCTTTACTTACAGGCAAAATGCTAAACTGGATTTACGTATGGATAAAAGCATTGCAGTAAATGCATCGGACATAATTAATTCTTATAGTGAAGAAGATATTGCAAATCTCATTTATAAATATGGAGAAGAAAAAAATTCGAGAAAGATTGCCGCAAAAATCTGTGAAGCAAGAACACACAAGAAAATCGAAACTACATTCGAATTCTCAGAAATAATTTCTGAGATAACTTCTCAAAGGTATTTAATAAAAACTTTATCGCGTGTATTTCAGGCATTGAGAATCTATGTGAATGACGAACTCGATATTTTAAAAAGTTTTATTCGCAAAGCCGTTGATCTTTTAAAGCAGGGAGGAAGGATTGTCATTCTTTCTTATCACTCCCTCGAAGATCGCATAATTAAAGATGCGTTTAGGTTTGAAGCGCTTGATTGTGTTTGTCCGAAAGATTATCCGGTTTGTAAATGTGATAAAGTATCACGAATAAAAATATTAACTAAGAAACCGATTCTTCCATCGGAGGATGAAGTAATGAGAAATCCTCGAGCACGCAGCGCAAAACTAAGAGCAGCAGAACGAAAATGAGAAAAACATCGAAGCTTAAAAGCATTGCAAGTGTTTTCATTGTTTTGCTGACAATCGGAACTTTAATAGTTGCTTATGTTGCTCTTAAAAAAAAATGCGATGATCTAATAAAACAAAAAGTTGTTGCCGAAGAAGAATTAAAAAATCAAAACACAAAAAGAAATAATTTGTTTGCACAGTATCAAAACTTAACTTCTGAAGATAGAATTGTAACCATTGCTTTATACGAATTGGGAATGGTCACTGCTGATCCTCCTATCTCGGTAGTTACAATTGAATCCGAAAAAATATTGGATTTGCAAACTCTCATGCAGGAGCAGTATGATTAACTCAAGAGTTTTTTGGGTTTTAATAGGTGTGTCAATCTTTTTCATCCTGCTGATTGTAAAATTATTTGAAATCCAAATTCTTAAAAATGATGAATCAATTTTTTATGCAAAGCGCCAGCAAAACAAAACCGAGTATATTAAAGCTGGAAGGGGATTGATCTACGACCGAAACAATATACTTTTGGTATATAATCGTAACGACATTTCATTTTTCTTAGATAACAATTTCATAACCTTAAAAGAGCGTCCCATTGTAGCAAAAAAGCTTTCATCTTTATTTAAGAATAAACCCTCACACTATCTTAGAATGATGAAAGAAAAATCGAGCACAATTTGCATTGAGAAAAAAGTTTCGAACGAAAAAAGTCTGTTTGCAAAAAATCTCAAGCTTCCGGCATTATACTTCAGAGAAGATCCGACAAGAATTTACCATTATAATAGTTTAGCTTCTCACATCATCGGATATGTAGATGATCAATTAAATGGAGTTGATGGGATCGAAAATTCCTTTAACAGCACTCTGAAAGGTGAAGATGGCATACGAATTATTGAGAGAAGCGCCGGCGGAAGAATGATCACTGTTAAGGAAGAAGATACAAAAGAATCTGTTCCCGGTTTGAACCTGCAGCTTACCATTGATAAAAAATTTCAAGCTATTCTTGAAGAAGAATTACAAAATGGTTTAAATAGTTACAACGCAATCTCTGCGAGCGGGGTAATGATGGATCCTAACACTGGAGAAATTTTAGCTCTCGCGAATGTAAGTGATTATGATCCTAATAATTATTCCGATTACGATGATTTCCAAAGAAAAAACCGCTGCATAACAGATACGTATGAACCCGGCTCAACATTAAAAGCAATTAATCTAGCGGCTTTGCTTGATCAAAATCTATGTTCGGAAAATGAAATTATAAATGTTGAAAATGGGAGATACAAATACAGAGATAAAATTATTCAGGATTCCCATCAGCATAAAACACTTACTGTACGCGGAATACTTGAACAGTCCAGTAACATCGGGATGTCAAAATTGATCCAGAGAATTGATGATGAAACGCTTTACAAATACTTACGTGGTTTTGGTTTTGGAACCATTACGGCAATTGATCTTCCCGGCGAGGTCAAAGGAACATTAACAAAACCTTCTGAGTGGTCATTGATCAGCAAGGCATTTCTTTCATTCGGATATGAGATGGCTGCGACTCCTATTCAATTGGTAACAGCTTATAGCGCTTTAGTAAATGGCGGAATTTTGTATCAGCCGCAAATTGTAAAAAGATTTTTAAATTCCTCTGGTGAAACCAATCTGGAATATAAACCGAGGGAAGTAAGAAGAATTATCTCGCAAAAAACTTCCGATAGAATGAGAAATTTATTAGCATCTGTTGTAAAAGATGGAACAGGAAAAAATGCTAAACTTGATTTTGTTACTGTCGGCGGCAAAACTGGGACATCAAAGATTTTGGAGAATGGTAAGTATTCGAAATCAAATTATAATTCCTCTTTCGTTGGTTTTTTTCCGGTAGAGAATCCCCGAGTTGTCTGCTTAATTCTTTTAAACTCCCCTAAAGTTGGAGGATATGGGGGATTAGTTGCAGCACCGATTTTTAAAGAAGTGACGAAAAGAATGTTAATATCTCTGCAAGAATCATATCAAAACGATTCCCAAAAGACAAAAGAAGATAGTAAAGATGTGCAGTTCATAAAAGCGAAGAGCGTTGAGGAAGCTAAACCTGTTACTATAAAAAATGTTAGTAAAGATCATTTTGTTAATCAAAATATTAATGCAAACAACACGATGCCGGATCTGAAAAGATATTCTCTTCGTGAAGCATTAGTAACTCTAACCAAACTGGGATTGAAATATAAAGTTTCCGGATCAGGAAGGATATCTTCGCAGAGTATTTCGCCAGGAACTCCAATCAAAAAGGGCAGTGTTTGTAAAATCACTTGTAGTGAAGTGAAGAAAAGCGTGTTCGTAAATTAATGGAATTGACAGACTTATTAAATAATATCAAGGTCATTCAAGTTGTGGGAGAAATTTCTCGTGAGAGAATTACCGGTATTTATTATGATTCTCGTAAGGTTACGAGAAACTCAGTCTTTGTTGCAATAAAAGGATTTAAAAAAGACGGACATAAATTTATTTTCGATGCTATTAATAAAGGTGCAGCAGCCATTGTTTTGGAAGATGAAAAATCTTTTCCTGATGATGCAATTACACGACAAAATGCTGCGAAGATTTTAGTTAAGGATAGCAGGCAAGCATTAGCTGAACTATCAAATTCATTCTTTGAAGAACCATCAAAAAAAATTAAGCTGATCGGCGTGACTGGGACAAACGGTAAAACGACTACAACGTATTTTCTTAAATCCATTTTTGAAATTGCTGGATATAAAACAGGATTGGTTGGCACAATTACAAATTTTATCGGCGATAAGGAAATTACTTCATCGCTTACAACTCCGGAATCGAATGATTTGAATATGCTTTTCCATGAGATGTATTCTCAAGGTTGTAAGTATGCTGTAATGGAAGTTTCATCGCATTCTCTTGTTCTAAAGCGTGTACACAAGCTTTCCTTTTCAGCAGGAATTTTTACAAATCTTACACAAGATCATTTGGATTTTCACACAAGCTTTGAAAACTACTTTAATGCAAAGAAAATTCTGTTCGATAATCTCGAAAGCTCTGCTTCTGCTATCTATAATATGGATGATCCAGGTGGGAATAAAATTGTTGCTGATTCAAAAGCGAAAGTATATTCATACGGCCATTCTGAAACTTCTGATTTTAAATTGATGAACATTCAATTTGATTTGAACGGAACAAGCTTTAAAGTGAGGTACAAAGGTCAAGAATATAGTGCGGAGACAAAACTAATCGGCGATTTCAATGCTTATAATGCATGTGCAGCATTTTCGTCGGCAATGCTCTTGGGAATTGCTGCAGAAGCAGTTCTTCGTGGAATAAAAAATACCAAACAGGTTCCGGGAAGATTTGAAGTGATTGGTAAAGATAATAAAAAAGTTATAGTTGACTATTCACATACGCCAGATAGCCTTGAAAAAGCTTTGCTGGCAATTAGAAAAATTGTGAAGAACGATAAACCTGTTTATACTGTTTTCGGCTGCGGCGGAAATAGAGACAGAACTAAAAGACCTATGATGGGAAAGGTCGCAAGTGAAATTGCGGATAAATTAATTATCACTTCGGATAACCCTCGCTTTGAAGAACCGAGGACGATCATTGAAGAAATAAAATCGGGAATATCAAAAAAGAATTACAAGGTGATTGAAAACAGAGAAGAAGCAATCAAAAATGCAATTCAATCGTCAGAAGATGATGCGGTTATTCTTATTGCCGGGAAAGGACATGAGACTTATCAGGAAATTAAGGATGTCAGGAATCATTTTTCTGATAAGGAAATTGCGGAAAAATATTTGAACCGATGAAAAAATTATGCTTTACTGTTGAAGATTTTTTTGAACTTAAAAGTGCTGTGCTTTATGACGCTGAAAAAATTAAATCTGTTACAAAAGTATCAATTGATTCTAGAAATGTTCCCGCGGATTCGCTGTTCATTGCAATTAAAGGCGATAAGTTTGATGGACATGACTTTGTCAGAGATGCTGTAAAAAAAAGGGCAGCAGTTGTTTTAGTAAATAGTGATAAGCTTAGCACCCTTGGAAATATTGATGCTCCAATAATTACTGTAAAAGATACAACTTTAGCTCTCGGTGAACTTGCAGCAATTTGGAGGATAAAATTAAAAACTAAAATTATTGCAATTACCGGAAGTGCAGGTAAAACGACAACTAAAGAAATGATTTATACCTTGCTAAGCGGAAAATATAAAGTGAATAAAACTTTAGGAAATTATAACAATCATATTGGGGTTCCGCTTACTATTTTCAGTACAAAAAGCAATCATGATTATCTGGTTTTGGAACTTGGGACCAATCACTTTGGAGAAATAAAATATACAGCAGAAATTGCAATACCTGATTATGCTATCATTACCAATATCGGGAATTCTCATTTGGAATATCTGAAAAATC
>DAIMIJ010000154.1:0-5488 GCA_036722835.1 Ignavibacteriaceae bacterium
AAAAAAGGCGCTTCGGGGCAGCGATATCAAAGTAGCTTCTGTAGCCACAGCATTCCCGAGCGGTCAATCGAATTTAGAAGTTAAATTGAACGACGTAAAGTTTGCCGTTGACCAGGGTGCTGATGAAATTGATATGGTGATTTCGCGTGGACAATTCCTTGCAGGCAATTATCAATATGTGTTTGATGAAATTGCATCGGTTAAAGAAGCTTGCGGCGAAGCTCATCTGAAAGTAATATTAGAAACAGGTGAATTAGATACGCTTGATAATGTTAGGAAAGCCAGTGAAATTGCAATGCACGCGGGAGCAAACTTTATAAAAACCTCAACGGGTAAAATTCAGCCTGCAGCTACAATGCAAGTAACTTATGTTATGCTCGATGCAATTAAAGATTTTTATTTAAAGACAGGAAAAATGATCGGGATGAAACCTGCCGGCGGCATTTCAACAGCTAAAATTGCCCTGCAGTATTTGGTGATGCTGAATGAGGTTCTTGGTGAAAAATGGATGAATAAAAATTATTTTCGGTTTGGAGCAAGCAGCTTGGTCAATGATCTGCTGATGCAATTAGTTAAAACCGAAACGGGTATGTATCAATCTCCAAATTATTTTTCAAAAGATTAATTATGAGAAATCACGCCACGAATACAACGTTTAAAGCTTCATGGAAATATTCTGAAGCACCCGAAAGCACCGATCATATTCAAATCAAAAAACAATATGATCTTTACATTGATGGTAATTTTGTTAAGCCTGTTAAAGGGAAATATGTTGATACCATCAACCCCTCAAATGATAAAAAAATTGCCAGTGTAGCGGAAGCTTCCGCTGAAGATGTTGATCTTGCTGTTAAAGCGGCTCGAAGAGCATTTAAAAGCTGGTCAAATCTTTCGGGAAGAGAACGGGGAAAGTATGTATTCAGAATTGCCCGGTTAATTCAGGAACGCGCGCGTGAATTTGCAGTGATTGAAAGCTTAGACGGAGGTAAGCCAATCAGAGAATCAAGAGATATTGATATTCCTTTAGCGGCAAATCACTTTTTTTATTATGCGGGCTGGGCTGATAAACTTGCGTATGCTTTTCCAAATAGACATCCCAAACCTATCGGAGTTGCCGGACAAATAATTCCCTGGAATTTTCCATTGTTAATGGCGGCATGGAAAATTGCCCCGGCTTTAGCAACGGGCAACACTGTCGTATTAAAACCTGCCGAAACAACTCCGCTTACGGCTTTAAAATTAGCAGAAGTTATTCAGCAATGCGGTTTGCCTAAAGGAGTGGTGAATATAATTACGGGGGCGGGAGAAACAGGTGCGAGCATTGTCAATCATCCCGATGTTGATAAAATTGCTTTTACCGGTTCAACAGAAGTTGGAAAATATATTCAAAAGGCAACAGCAGGTACTCACAAAAAATTAACATTGGAGCTTGGCGGAAAAGGGGCTAACATTATTTTCGAGGATGCCGCCATTGATCAAGCTGTTGAGGGAATTATTAATGCTATATTTTTTAATCAGGGTCATGTGTGCTGTGCCGGGTCAAGATTATTTGTGCAAGAGTCGGCTGCAGATTTGGTGATCCGAAAATTGAAAGACAGAATAGATACTTTAATAATCGGTGATCCGCTGGATAAAAACACAGATATTGGTGCAATAAATTCTAAAAAGCAGCTGGAGACAATTCAAAATTATATTGCAATCGGATTAAAGGAAGGCGCTGAAATTTATCAGCCAAAATGTACTTTGCCCAAAACGGGTAATTGGTGCGCACCTACATTGTTTTTAAATGTATCTCAATCACATCGAATTGTTCAGGAAGAAATATTCGGACCGGTTTTAGTAATTCAAACATTCAGAACCATTGACGAGGTGATTGAAAAAGCGAATAATACACCGTATGGTTTATCTGCTGGAGTTTGGACTCAAAAAGGGTCGAAGATATTTCATCTGACTCAAAATCTAAATGCCGGAGTAGTTTGGGCAAACACATTTAACAAATTTGATCCAACCTCGCCGTTTGGTGGGTATAAAGAAAGCGGCTATGGCAGAGAGGGCGGCTTACACGGTTTAAAACCTTATGTGAAATTTGATTAATTTTTTTCATTAAACGCTATGAACAGATTAGATATACACAAAACGTACAAATTATATATTGGCGGTAAATTTCCCCGAACAGAATCGGGAAGATATTATCCAATAATTAATGGCAAAGGAAATTTGATTGCAAATATGTGTTTGGCTTCGCGTAAAGATTTTAGAAATGCGGTTGTTGCTGCTCGAAAAGTACAAAGTTCCTGGGCAAAGACATCTGCTTTAAATAAAGGGCAGGTTTTGTATCGTATTGCCGAAATGCTTGAAGGAAGAAAAGAACAATTTATTGCTGAGTTAATTACTCAGGGTGAATCAGTAAAAAATGCAAAAGCCGAAGTAAGCACTTCAATTGATAGATTAGTTTATTATGCGGGATGGAGCGATAAATACCAGCAGATATTTAGTGCTGTTAATCCTGTCTCAAGCTCTCATTTTAATTTTTCAAATCTTGAACCCGTTGGTGTAGTTTCAATTATAGCTCCGGAGAAGCATGGCTTATTAGGTTTGGTTTCGGTAATGGCGCCCGCAATTGTCGGCGGCAACACTGTTATTATTTTAGCTTCCGAAACAAAACCTTTAACTTCAATTTCATTTGCTGAAGTATTACATTCATCGGATGTTCCCGGCGGCGCAGTAAATATTTTAACGGGTAAGAGAGAGGAATTAATTAGCCACATGGCCTCTCACATGGAAGTGAATGCTATTCTGTATTGCGGTAAAGAAGAAAAATGTATTGAAACAATTTCTAAATTAGCGAGCAATAATCTTAAGAGAACAATTTTTTATAAAAAAGATGATTGGACAAATCCCGAATGTGAATCGCCATACTTCATTGAAAAAATGCAGGAAGTAAAAACCACGTGGCATCCAATATTGGTTTAGAGTTGGTGAATGGCTACTTTTTGTTCAATAAATATTTAAATTTTATTACCCCTACTTCCATCGGCAAAACCCTATTAAAATGTTAACTGCATTACAGTAATATATTTCCCTTGAAACCACCCAACTTAATTTTAATAAGAATATGAATCCTATCTGGGAAAACACTTTTAAAACCACGGCTTTTGATGTTGATGCAAACAATAGATTACGGGTCAACAGAATATTTGATTACTTTCAGGACGCTGCTTCGTATGACGCTGAGCGTAGGGGTTTTGGCTACAATGAATTTAATCTCAAAGGTTTATTGTGGGTTTTATCATGGGTAAAATTTGAGTTCTTAAGCTATCCTAAATTTATGGATGAAATTAAAATTCAAACATGGGGTAAAAAGCAGCATAAGCTTTACTCAATGCGAGATGTGCTTATGTTCAACAGCAAAGATGAAATTATTATCAAAGGAACGTCTGCTTGGCTTTTGCTCGATTCCAAATCTCTCAGACCCAAATTTTTGACCCATCTTTATCCCGAACTTGAAATGCTTGATACAAAAGATGCCCTGACTGATTTACCGCAGAAAATAAATTCTGTAAAGAACACAGAATTGATTTTTTCAAAAAAGATTTGCTACTCGGACATTGATTTAAACCGGCACACTAACAATGCAAAATACATTGAGATGGTGTTCGATTGCTTTGATCAGAATTTTCATAATGAGCATTGGGTTAAATCACTAATGGTTTCGTTCAATGCTGAAACAAAGTCTGGAGATGAAATAGAATTGTTTAAAGGAAATTTGCAGACGAATGCTGTTTCGCACTATGTTGAAGCGAAAAACAAAAATACCGGCAGCCCGGTTTTTCAGGCGATAATTGAGTGGGGTTAGTGACTTGAGCAAGACGTCCGGTTTTACTTTGGGACTCATTTAATTCCGTCCAATTCTGATCTGTAGTTAATGTAACCAGTATTGGTTCATTCTCGCGTAAAAACAAATTCATTTAAAAACTATCAACCCACGGTTAAAATCTACTCTCTTAAGGAATCTTCCGCAAACCCCTATTGTTATTTTTTATAAAAAAATTCCAGATAAATTATGATTATTTTTGCATTGAATTTTTTAAGGATATGAATGATCGAACCAAAAGAGTTTTACAGAAAGCTTGATTCGCTGTTAAATAAAATCGGACAGGAAAAATCCGGCAAGGATTTTCTTTTTATAATCGGTAAGGAAATAGAAAAAACGTTCGGTAAAGAACTGCGGCTCGGCAACGGACGCATCTATGAGCAGAATGGTGATGAGTTTATATTAATTTATGCCTCTTCAAAACCAGGCATTGTAACTACTGCCAAGAATATTCCGACAAAATCCGAGGCAATCCAATCTATATTGAACTCTCAGACATACATTTTTGATAATCCGGGATTCAGTATTGGTGATCTGCAGTCCGAAGGTGAGTATGCAATACCTGTTGCAATAACAGTAACCAGTCCTAACAGCCGCTGGATATTTGTGTTTGAACTAAAAAGCGGCTGGATACGTGAAGAGATTGAGTTCTGTCTTAATGCGGTGCGTTCTTCGCTTAACTACCGTTTATTTTCCGAATCTGTTAAAAGCGATCTTGAGCAGGCGGTGCAGATTCAGAAAAGTCTTTTACCCTTAAAAGCTCCACAAACTTCGGGATATGATATTGCTGGATATTCACAGCCTGCTGAGCTTGTGGGCGGAGATCTTTTTGATTTTTTCCAGCCCGGCGGTGAAGAGTTTGGATTCTGCATAGGTGATGCAAGCGGGCATGGAATTCCTGCAGCACTCATGGCTCGCGATGTAATTACCGGTTTGCGTATGGGAATTGAAAAGCACATGAAGATGGTTCATACACTAAAAAAACTAAACTCAGTAATTTACCGCAGTGCATATTCCACAAGATTTGTTTCTCTTTTTTATGCGGAGATGGAAGAAAAGGGAAATTTGTTTTATGTAAACGCGGGACATCCTGCGCCGCTTCTCTTTCATAATAACAAAGTAACGGCGCTTGAAACATCGGGAATTGTTTTCGGTGCAGTTCCAGAAATAGATTTGTCCCGTTCATTTATTAATCTTCCTGTAGGAAGCATTCTTGTTCTCTTCAGTGATGGAATCTGTGAACGGCAAAATATTAGGGGTGAGGAATTTGAGATTGAGCGTTTAAAGAAAATCGTAATACAAAATCAAAAGCTTAATTCGGAAGGAATAATCAAAGAAATATTCCGGGCAGCAGATGAATTCGGCAATAAGAAAAAGTGGAAAGATGATGCAACCGCTGTAGTGATTAAAAGAATAAAATAATGAACAGAATTGTTAATGGACGATACTCTTTATGAGGATCGACAGAAAAAGTCAAAAGTAAAATTCAAAATAAGAAATAGAATGTTCGGGTGACTTTTTTATAATCCCATGAAAAGAGTGTCAGACTTTAAACTGTATACTTGCTAAAATATTCTCCCAAATAATACGGCCAAAGCAATATCGCCAGGAATC
>DAIMIJ010000155.1:0-5441 GCA_036722835.1 Ignavibacteriaceae bacterium
CTATAAACCAAGTGAAAATTTTCTTTTTTCAGATCAAAGTTTTTTGCACTTAACATCAATCTGCCCTTAGGATACATTGTCGCGGAAGGATTATTTTGTTCCTTTTTGAAATGCGCTTCGTTTTTTTTGTTTTCCCACATATAAGATTCAGCGTTAATGTTAGCTAAAGCATATTGCAAAGCTTCATTTTCCGAAAGCCTCGGAGTCACATTCATCTCGAGACTATGAATGAGTTTTCCATTGCCATGAAGTACTTTTCCATCTTTTTCATGAAGAATATATTGAACTTCTGCCAATTCAATTCCTTTGTAGTATTGCTTGTAACGGTGATGCGTTTGTCCGAGGTTGTCCTTAGTTACTTGAAATGATTTTACTTCATTGTCCTTTGACAGGTTAAATGCCTTACCATACTCATTGAAAAATGATTCGATAGGTATCGCACTATCATTTTTTAATTGAATATCAATAGCTGCTTCACCAGCCTTATCGAACACTAAACGGGCATCCTTAAATGCTGTTTTCGATATTTGCTTATTTAACTCTTGTGCTTGGATTCCTGATAAACCGAATGCAAATAACGATATGCATAAAATAGCCACATAGAAACTTTTAAACATTTTTACCTCTTGTTATTTTAATGTTATTAATTCTTACTTAAGATTATTTTAATCCAGAACAAAAGCTAGAAACCGAAGGGATACTGAATCATTTTTCCATTCTAAATTGATAAGATTGCATTCAACAATAACAAAATAGATTTGAATTATCAAGCATTAACACATTGCATTTTAACTTTTCAAATCTCTGAACTCAGATTCTTTTTAATAACAATGGCTGATTCAGCTTATCGAATGGGAATTTGAAATTAGTCGAAAAATCTTGACATGTGATAATAGTGTTGCTAAGCTTTGGTAATGGCTTTTACAATCCATAGTACATTGAGAAAGAAAATTCTTCGGATTGTTTGTCCTTAAATGAACCATCTTCTTGCTCATTTGATATGGTGCTCAACTTGAATTTAGTTTCAAAGTTAAGCTCATGGATTAATTCATACTTTAAGTTTATCCCAAAATATTTATAGTAATTTTTTAAGCCGAATAAAAATTCTGGTTGCGGGGCTTTATACGCCCAGTTGAAATCTGAACTTCCTTTTCTTATGTACGCTCCCCAAACGTTAGCCTGGAATCCTCGAAAGAACCTGTAGCTTAAGTCAAGATAAAAAAGATCGGAATTGTGCCCCATCCAGTGACCCATTAAATAAGACGAATTTTCGTAGGTCTCTGCGGGATCATGATGCCCATAGACATACGGATTTAATCTTGTGTATTCACTACTTAATGTTAAATTATCAAATGGCAGATCTGCAACCGATAACCCGAGTGTAAATCCTAGTTGTGTTCGTTTCCTATCGCTACTAAAATCGACATTACTTGGATCAATAAACAAAGATCCATTTATTCCTGCAATTGTCAGTTCATCTATAAAAAGAGTTACATACAAATGCGTATTCTTTAAATGATTTTTTGAGCTAAGCGTTACAAAAATTTGTTGGTTCGCATCTCCAGGTTTGTTTTGCCTATTGCTTATGAATTCATCTGCTAAGTAATAGAACATAAATGGCATTAGATAAACAAGCTCAAGCTTGTTGCTATAAACGACAGATTCACCAAATGAAATATCAAGTCCTTTTAATGGCGTAACAATAAAGGCATGCCAAGCTAAATATTTATCAATAAAAATATTTCTTTTATATGCATCAAGGTTTACTGAGTCAATTACATTTGACGAAAGCCATGCATGGAAATAGTAAAATTTAAACCAATCCACAGGCTTTAAGTCAATTCGTATATAGGGAAACGAGGGAGCTTTATTTGAGAGCACAAGATTCCCAAATTTAGCATATCCATATTCGATATAGTCTTTTGCAATGACCAAATTCCCCCATTTCCAATCAACCGATAGGGAAGAATTGACTTCGCTGTAGGCAATATCTTTCCCATAATCATGAACCTCCGGAATTACTCCTGTTTCAGGAGTAAAATTCTTTTTGATGTCTATGCCTGTCCCTTTTTCGTTATTAGTCTTGAAATTTAAACTTATACCAAAACTATTTAAGAAATAAGCATAAGAACTAATCCCCATCCATGAGTGGATTATTCTATCTCTCTCAGGGTAATTAAATTTGAATCCTAATTCGGGTTAGCGGTGAGTTTAAATGTATTATCGCTGTAAGAAAAAAATCGAAATCGTTCAGCACCATCTCCTTCAAAATAGCTTAGACTTTTTTTGTCAACATTTCTTTCATCAAAACCTTGAATTTCAAAGAAATAATCTTTTTCAAAAAATTTTAATTCATCTTTCTCAAGATCGGTTAGGAAATCAATTTTATTTTTGGCTTCGATCAGCTTATCAGCAATATATTTTTTTGATAACGGCTTAACAAGATTATCAACTTCAATTATTCCCTTCTGACTTAATCTTTCAAGGAAAGAGTAAACATTCTTCTCCATTGGTTCATAAACAATTTGAGCGCTAATTGAATTAATAAACAAAAGTATTCCTAAAAATATCAGCGAAGATTTCATTGTTCCCTTTTCAAATTTTGTAAAATAGGTCATAAATACCGGTCAAATGATTTCATATATTTTTATCACGTTAAACATCAACAAAAATCATGCAATCATTGTAATTCAAAAATACGAAGAGTTTTATTTAATCTAACGTTATTTTATTATCGTTATATGAAATTTTACGGATTTTTGTAGCTATGTATCTTGTTGCTGGTAAATCAAATTTTTCTACCATTCTACTAATTCATTACTCTATTAGCAGAATTTTTTGGTTAATTTTGATAGCTGATGCTCAAATAATTAATATTAATATCAATTTCATTAACATCAAAATGAAATTAAATAATTGATCATCTACACGAACAGACTGGTTAAATTTTTCATATTATCCTAAGTACTTGAGGAAATTCTTTGCTTAAAAATAATCCGATAATTTTTCTCGTAGCTTATTTTCTATTCATTGCAATCACACCTGCATTTTCGCAAGTGAAGGATAAAACAATTTTAGGAAAGGTGATTGATGGCCAGACCTTTAATCCTATGCCCTACGCAAACGTAGCATTTCTTAATTCTGATTTCGGAACTTCATCGGACATTAATGGTGCTTTTAGTTTGACAAACACCGTTAACGCTAATAGTATAGTTATAAGTTATGTGGGGTACAAAAGTCTGATAGTAGATTTAAATAACATTAAGAATGAAGAAGAAAATATTTTCAGTCTTTTCCCAATTAATATTTTTCTCCAAGAGGTAACGGTTTACTCAAACACAAGTGAGCAAACTAAATTATCTGAGGTCAGCAGCTTATCAATACAAAGCGAAAGAATCCGAGAAATATCTGTTGCTATGCCTGACATTTTAAGATCTGTACAATCTCTTCCTGGAATATCAGTTAACAATGAATTTAAAGCCGATTTTAATGTTAGAGGCGGAAATCAGGATGAAAATTTAGTGTTAGTTAACAATGCAACAGTTTATGAACCTTTTCATATTAAGGAAGCAGCCAATGCAAGTGTGGGAATATTTAATGTCGATCTAATAAAAAAAGTTGATTTGATTACCGGTGGATTTAGTGCAAGATATGGTGACAAGATGAGTTCCGTCCTTAATATTCATTATCGCGAAGGCAACAAGAAAAATTACACGGGCGCTGCTTCATTAAGCTTAGCTTATCTTGACGGATATTTTGAAGGACCAATCACAGAAAACAGCTCGTTTATTTTGGGAATTCGAAAAAGCTATCTAGAATATATTCTTAAAATGATAGAATATGAAGATATTTCATTGGTGAAACCATCATTCTATGATGTTCAAGGTGTGCTGTCTTATAATTTGTCTCCATCAAACAAGCTTTTATTCGAGTTTATTCATTCCGGTGATGATTTTAGTTATGAACCAACAAAACAAACATCGTCCAAAATTGAAAATGAAAATTACAAATCAACATACTTCAGCAACTTGTTTGATATCAACAGTATAAATGTTTTATCAAGCAAATCTTTACTTAAAGCTGAACTTTCGTATTACAAACAGACGGATAATGAATACAGATTATTTTTAAGTGATGAAAATAATTATCAATTTCACACGGAAAGACTTACGTATGATACTCTTGATATTGAAACGATTGAATTAAAATCAGAGTTTGCTTATCAATTCACTCCAAAGTATGAAGTTAATTTAGGGTTAAGTATCCAAAACATAAGATATAATGAAATTACCTTGGATAAATATACGTTCAAAGATATCAATGGGATACGCACTTCTTCTGGTGAATTTGGAAATGATATTCCTATTGATGTTAAATCATATAAGTACAACGCATACCTGGAAAATATATTTCAATTAAGCGATGCCTTAATGTTAAACCTTGGCGGCAGAGTTGATTATTTTGATTTGAATAAAGATTTAACTCTCAGTCCTCGAATTAGTGCGGGATATAGTTTGACAGATCGAACAACTTTGAGAGCTGCTTGGGGATATTATTATCAATCACCTATTTATCGTCAATTAAAATCCTCCGCTTCATCCGATACTAATACTCTATCGCAATTAGCAGTTCATTATGTTCTTGGTTTAGAGCACTCAATATTTTTTCCAGGTGATATAAATAACTTTTTAAAATTGAAAATTGAAGGATACTACAAAGACTATCGAAATCTTATATCTTCTTTTTTCGGAACATTCGAAAGATTAACATATTCAGGTTATAATGACGCTACCGGTTCTGCTAAGGGAATTGATGTTTATGCTGTGCTTAGTGTTCCGAGCTTCTATTGCTGGATTAGCTACGGTTTATTATTTGCAAATGAAGATAAATTTACAGATGCTATTGGAGAATATCCAAGATATACTGATCAGAGACATACACTTTCATTTATCTCCAGTGTGGATTTAGGAGCGGCATGGAGTTTTAGTTTGAAGGGATATTATGGAAGCGGGTTTCCTTATACACCGCGAACCGCTGTAGAAATTAATGGGACATGGGAGTGGAAATCTGAACGCATTCATTCCGCACATTTACCTGCATATAAAAGAGTCGATGTAAGAATCGGCAAGGATTTTATTTTTTCCAATTCTTCTTTAAATGTTTTTATTGATGTTAGTAATGTCTTCAATTTTAAAAATGTTCAGAACTTCGAATTTAAAGCTCCGGGATTTTCAAAACCCACACCGGAAGAAGTTCCCCTTTGGCCAATTCTACCTTCTTTAGGAATCAGATATAAATTTTGAGTGCTATAAGATTCATCAGTTACAGATTCCTAAACAATATTTTTTTACTCAAAAACAATAGTGGAAAACTTTTTGCACCATTGATGCTGTCGTCATATTTCCTGTAGGAATTTCATTTATGAAATTCAATTTAAAATT
>DAIMIJ010000156.1:0-5348 GCA_036722835.1 Ignavibacteriaceae bacterium
TGTTTGACCGCTTGAAATATTTGCGAATAGTAAGCAAAGAAAAATTATTAATAGCTTCCTCATGACATATCCAGTTTAAGAGAAACATATTTTATTTTGATGATTAAGTTAAAAATATTTTTCTAAAAACTTAACCAATTGACATAATTTTAATAATGGTGAGATTGGCTGATAACTATTTGATCTCAATCTGTCATTGAAAGACACCGGGAATTGTTGTCAGGCATTTCGGGCATTTTCCGTCTTTAATATGATTTACAAGCACATCGTGCCAACCCCTTTTAATCAAAGGAAAATTGCAGTTATGACAAAAAGTTGTGTGTCCTTCAGAATGAAAAATATTTCCGACATAACAATATTTTATTCCGGCACTCAGAGCGATCTCTCTTGCTTTTAACAAAGTTGATTCCGGTGTTCGAGATTTGTTTAACATTTTGAAATCAGGATGAAATGCGGTAAAATGTAATGGAACTTTATCGCCAAGATTCTTCAATATCCAATCACATTCTTGTTTTAATTCGGTATCGGAATCATTTTCTCCTGGAATGAGTAATGTAGTTATTTCAAACCAGATATCAGTTTCATTTTTTAGCCAGACTAAAGTATCGAGAACGTAATCCAGATGAGAAAAAGTAATTTTATGATAGAATTCCTCTGTGAATGCTTTCAAGTCAACGTTAGCAGCATCAATGTATTTGTAAACATCTTTCCTGGCATTTTTATCAATATAGCCAGCAGTAACCATAACGGATTTAATCCCTTCATCTCTTGCTAACCGGGAAATATCAATTACATATTCTCCAAAGATTGTTGGATCGTTGTAAGTGAAAGCGATTGATGGTGTGCCGTGTTTTATTGCTAATGCAACCACTTCCTCGGGCGAAACTGATAACGCGTTTTCATCATCAAGTTTTGCTTTGCTCATTGACCAGTTTTGGCAAAACTTACAGCCAAGGTTGCAGCCTGCTGTTCCAAAGCTTAAGATTGTTGAACCGGGAAGAAAATGATTAAGTGGTTTTTTTTCAATTGGATCAATTGCAAAACCGGTCGGTCTTCCGTAACCAATAGAATAAAGCTTACCGTTATAATTTTGTCTGATAAAACAAAATCCTGCTTGACCCTCGCCGATTGTGCAATAGCGGGGACAAAGCGTGCAAAGAATTTTTCCATTTTCAGCTTGTTCCCACCAGTTTGCAATTTTCAAATCTGTAGTTTTCATAAGATTATTTTGAAAAATTATTTCTAATCAAAAGCAAAAATGATTTTTAACAGACCCAATTTCTTCAAGCTGTAGCAACTTTTAGCGGAGAAATGGCGTTAGCATCTCCGATTATATAATTTCAAACCTCATCCAGTTTGCACGGCTTTTTTCTGAATATGGTGCGCCAGCAGTAAATATCACAAGATCGCCGGTATTTAAGTGACCAGAATCTTTAATCCTTTTTTTTGCTTCTTCAATTGCCATATGCTCTTTATCAATCTCTTCAAAAAATACTGATGTCACTCCCCAATAAAGACACAGGTTATTCATGGTTTCAAATTTATTTGTGAAAGAAATTATTTTTGCTTTAGGGCGGAATTTTGAAAGATTACGTGCAGTTCTTCCCTCAATTGTAAATGTTACAATAGCTTTTGCTTTTATCTGATCGCTTATGTTTTTTATTGCTCGTCCGACCGAATCAAAAAGATTATCCTCAATTTTCTTAGGTATTTCAAAAACATATTCATGATAATTAGTGATCCTTTCTTCAGCATTTCTTATAATATCATTCATCATTTTTACAGTTTCTACTGGATACTTGCCTACTGAAGTTTCGCCGCTTAACATTACTACATCTGTTCCGTCCCAAACTGCATTAGCAACATCAGATGCTTCGGCTCGTGTGGGAATAGGATTGTAAATCATTGATTCAAGCATTTGAGTTGCAGTAATGACCAATTTACCTGCCGAGTTACATTTTTTTATTATTTCTTTTTGAAGAACGGGAACATCTTGCACGGGAAGCTCGACTCCTAAATCGCCTCTTGCAATCATAATTCCATCGGAGACTTCAAGAATTTCATCAAAATTTTCTATTGCCTCTTTCTTTTCGATCTTTGCAATAATTGGATGAACAGCATTTTCACTTTTAAGCCATTCTCGCAGTTTAACAACATCACTGGCGCTTCTGACAAATGATAGTGCGATGAAATCTATTCTATGCTTTAATGCAAATGAAATATCGTTACGATCTTTTTCTGTGAATGAATCGGTTGATAATTTCATACCTGGCAGGTTCATTCCCTTTTTCGGCTTTAAAATACCGCCTGTTTGAATCGAACAAATAATCGAATTTGTTTTCTTTTCAATTACCTTCAGTTTTAGTAATCCATCATCAATTAAAATTAAATCTCCCAGCTCTGCATCCTGCGGTAAAGATTTATAAGAAGTGGAAATTATTTGTTCATTACCGACAACATCTTCAATTGTTATTTCTATTGTGTCATTTTCTAAAAGTACTATTTCGGGTCTAACTAATTCACCAATTCTAATTTTAGGTCCTTGCAGATCAATGAGAATTGCAAGCGGAGTTTTTTCATCGGTACAAGCTTTGTGGATTTCATCGAAAACACCTTCAAAAAAAGCATAGCTGCCATGAGAAAAGTTTAATCTCACACCATCCATTCCTGCGAACATTAAATTTTTAATGCGATCTGCGGTCTGTGCGCTCGGACCAAGAGTGCAAAGTATTTTTGTTTTTGCGAATACTTCAACAAGCTTATTATTCATACTAATTTTTCTTTTTCTTGGTTTTTATTGCAGCTTCATTTCCTGATCTGGCTGCTTTAGATTTTGCGTAAAGATCTTTTATTTTTTTCTCCACTAACTCAAACACCGAACCGGGTTCATAACCTTTAGCAGTTTTTTTACCTGCTTTTGCACCTGTTAAAAGTTCAATTCCATCTTCTACCCGGCTGATCGCATAAATGTGAAACTGACCTTTTGCAACAGCATCAATCACATCTTCACGCAGCATTAGCTCTTGAATATTTTGCACTGGTATGATAACTCCTTGATCCCCAGTTATACCTCTCGATTTACATACATCATAAAATCCTTCAATCTTTTCATTAACTCCACCAATTGGCTGAACATCTCCTTTTTGATTAAGCGATCCAGTCACGGCAATGGATTGCTTAATTGGTAAACCTGAAAGAGTTGAAAGCAAAGCAAAAATTTCTGCACATGATGCGCTATCGCCATCAACTGTTCCGTAAGATTGCTCGAACACAAGATTTGCATTGAAGGATAAAGGAATATCCTGTCCAAACGTTTCTTTAAAATAACCGGAAATAATTAACACACCTTTATTATAATGGCGGCCACTCATTCCTGCTTCGCGTTCAACATTAATAATACTGCCGCTTCCAAGTGAAACGGTTGCGGTGATTCTGGTTGGTCTTGCGAACGAATAAAAATCAGCGCCATAAATTGCCAATCCGTTTATTTGCCCAACTCTCTCACCATCAGTATCGAGAAGAACCATTTTCTCTTCGATCATTTCAGTGATCTTAGTTTCGAGCATTCCATGTCTTTCCAAAGCGAGAGCATAAGCTTTTTGAACATGTGCAGCACTTACAATATTAAAGCCATCATCAAGCGCCCAAAAATTTGCTTCACGAGCTAAGTCGGCAATCATGGAAAACCTTGTGGTTAATTTATGTTTATGTCCGGCATATCGTGCACTGATCTCAATCAATTCACTCAATGCACTTTTATCGAACTCGCAGAGATTTTCTTCTTTAATTAATTTTTTAATTACTCTCGCATACTCAATTAAAACTTTATCGGAAGTTTTTATCTCGTAATCAAAATCAGCTTTCACTTTAAATATTTTCTTAAAGTCATACTCATGCTGTGTGAGGAATGAGTAAATTAGCTGACTTCCAACGAGAATTACTTTTGTATCAATTTCAATCGGATCAGGTTTTAAGCTTGTTGGTACAAGCTGAAAGTAATTTAGATTATCTTGTATTTCTAACTTACTATATGTCAGAACTCGTTTGAGATTACGCCAAACTCCGGGTTCTTCAAAAAGATGAGTCACATTTAATACTAAATATCCGCCGCTGGCTCTTAAAAGGGAACCGGCTTTAATTTTTGTGAAGTCAGTGTAATAACCTCCTCTTCCATCGGTTGTTTTTTCAATATTACCGAAAAGATTAATATAAGTTGGAGATGTTTCAATTATTACCGGACAGCAAACAGTTTCACTGTTATCGAGAATTATATTTACTTCATACTCTTTGAAGTAATCAATTATAAATCCTTCGGAAGTTGTTTGTCCTTCCGGTTTTACACCTTTAAATACCTGTACGTTTTCCTGAATACTGTTCTCAACTTGATTTAAATATTCAAGAATATTTGCAGATGAATATTTTTCACTAAGATTTCCTATAACACCTTTTATTAGGTTCGAGCTGAATTCTTTTTCAAGATTATCTAATTGTTTTTGAAAATCCTGACTGAGTTTTAATCCTTTCTTAAAAACATTTTGAAGTTCTTCCTGCTTGCCGTTATACTTCTTTAGAATTTCTTGAGCATCTTCCTTAGTTACTTTTTTCTGCTGAATTAATTCTTCAAGCTGATGTATTGGAACCGGTTGACCCTCTACGATGGGAAATATTTCCGGTCTCGCAGCTTCCCCTACTTTTATTTGACCTAAAGTAAAATTATCCTTTTTGAGACGTTCATTAAATGAATTTAAAAGAGATTGCTCTTTATCGTTATAGTCTGAAATTACTTGCTGCCTTCTTGAAACATAAGTTTCGCTCTCAAGTGCCTGGGGAATTTGGCGTTGCAGTAAACCGATGGCAGATTCCAAGTCTTCCTTAAAAACTTTTGCTTTACCAATTTCAAAAGTTAAAAGAATCGGTCTATCCGTGTCTTTAAAGTTATTTACGTAGGCATAATCGTTCAGCTTTGCTACGTTCGAACTGATTGACTCAAGCATTTGCTTTACAGTTGACATTTTACCGGTTCCGGATAACCCCGCAATGTAGATGTTGTATCCGGGAGCGTGTAAATCAACTCCAAGCCGAATGGCTTTTAATGCCCTTTCCTGACCAAGAATTCCTTCAATCGGTTTTAATGACTCAGTGGAATCGAATTCAAAAATGTTTGGATCACATTCCCATCTAAGATCTTCGGGTTTTAGTTCATATTTTTTTTGTGATTTGATTTTAGGAAGTTTTTTTGTTGCCATTTTCGTCTTTATTCTTTATTGTTGAAGCGATGATCTGCTATTAAATGCAAAGATTTTTCATGAAAATGTAATTATTATTAGGATGAATATCAAAAGAGATTT
>DAIMIJ010000157.1:0-5319 GCA_036722835.1 Ignavibacteriaceae bacterium
AGTTGTCGTCGGTATTAAAGAGAATACGATAAATCAAGTACCGACTGATTACGCTTTAAAACAAAATTACCCGAACCCATTTAATGCAACAACAAAAATTACATATTCACTGCCAAAATCATCTAAAGTCAGCTTAAAAATTTATGACATTATTGGTAATGAGATACTGACACTGGTTGATGGGACAAAGGAAGCAGGTGTTTATGACGTAGTTTTTAATGAGGCAAATTTAACCAGTGGTGTTTATCTGTATAAAATAACAGCCGGAGATTTTATTTCAACCAAAAAAATGATTCTCTTGAAGTAAATTGATTTTATTCTGAAAATTTTATATTGTTGCAACAGCTTTCGCTCTATCGGAGTAGAGAAAATAAGCTATGCCTGCGCTTTGCCCCCCATTGAGCGCGGGCATTTTTATTTTTTATATATCTGACAATTAAAGTTTTGGTTCAGTCCAAATATAATTTTAAGCAAAATAAAGTAATTAGTTTCTATTTGGAGGAAGCAAAAGTTACCATTGTTATTTCTGCTTATCCACAATTAATCTATGATCAAGATTAGCTAATCTTTCGGCTACACCATAAACAAGCTGCGCAGTTTTTTTGATTTTATTGAAATCAATTTTTTCATAGTCATCTGTGGGCTTGTGATAATCCTCATTCATGTTATCTGTGAAAAAAACTATTGGTATTCCATGCTTAGCATAATTGTAGTGATCGCTTCTATAAAAAATTTTTTCAGGATCATTTGGATCATCGAACTGATAGTTGAATACAAATTCAGTGGTTTCATTATTTACAGATTCCACTATCTGTTTTAGTTCGCTGCTCAACTTATCTGAACCCACCGAGTAAAGAGTATCAATGTGTTCACGTCCAACCATATCTATATTTACTTGAACAACTATTTCGTTCATGATATCAATGTTGTCCGTCAGGAACTCCGAGCCAAACAATCCTTTTTCCTCAGCAGTATGAAATACGACGAGAATAGATCTCTTATTGGTTTTTTCTCTCGCAAATGCTTTAGCAACCTCCAAAACTGTTACTGTGCCTGAAGCGTCGTCATCTGCACCATTAAAAACTTGTCCATCAACAATCCCTTCATGGTCATAGTGTGCGCCAATAGCTACATATTCGTTTTTAAGTTTTGGATCATTTCCCGGAATTACACCAACAACATTATATGATGTTCGTGTTTCTTCTTTTTGATCTACTGAAAAGCTTAAGTTTCCGGAAAGTCCAAAAGAGTCAACTCTTCCGTTATTAGAAATTTTTTCTAATATATCGTGATAGACATCATTTTTTGAATGCTGTAAATGACTTAATACTGCTTGATTTAATAGGCCAAAGAAGGGAGTCTCATACTGTGAATCGCTTGAATCAGGCAAATTAAATTTAGGTTTTGTAGAATATTGTTTAATAAATGGCCAGTAACTTTCAGTCCTGTCATCAACTACAAAAAAACATCCTAATGCACCATTGTCTTTAGCAAGTGACATTTTATAATCATGCTTCGAATATTTTGTCTTTTTAATTCCATCAAAGAAAAGCGAATCACCATTTTGAGGTTCACCATCGAAGATTAAAACATATTTATCAGTGAATTCAATTCCGTCATAATTATCATAATTAAATTCCGGGGCACTAATTCCAAAACCAGCGAATACAAATAAGGCACTATCTTCATTTAGATTTTTTAATTTGCCTCTAATTATGAAATCTTCTCCATAACTTAAATTGATTTCTCCGATGTCCGTGGTAAATATCAATTTGCTTGATGTATTTACTTCTGAAATTTTCAATTTAAAGGGTTGTAAATATGATGAGTCACCAACGAAAGGTTTAACGCCATATTTCTCTAACTCAGTTGTAAGATATAACGAAGCTAATTTTTCACCTCTTGTAGTTGCTTCTCTACCCTCAAGTTCATCGGATGCTAAAAATTGCAAATTTGCTCGAATGTTATTTATGTCGATCAGCTCGACTTCATTACTGCTAAATCTTGAAGATGAACATCCATACAGATAGAATGTAAAAATTATAAAAATGATCTTTTTCATGAAGTTAACTTTCATAATTATTGGCAGCAGGAATATATCAAAAAGCAATTAATATATTTTTTTATTTCTAATTTTTTTTCCGGGAGCTATTCATGAAAGATAATTTAGATTGAAAATTATCAATACGATATTTCTTGAATTTTGTATTCGAGTAAAACTTAATTGATGTAGGAAGCCGGTAAATATTATTCGAGAATGAAATTTAAGCTGATAAAATTCCTCCTCTAATTTTACTATTTTAAAATTAAGAAAAAGGAAGCTTTATGAAAACTTATATTATCTCGTTGTCATTAATTTGTTTCTTATCACTGACAACTTTTAGCCAAACAAGTTCTAATACCAAAACACTTCTCATACGATGCGATGATATTGGAATGTCGCATTCTGTAAATATGGCAGCAAAGGAGTTGATTGAATCCGGACTTGTATTCTCCACTTCAATAATGTTTCCCTGTGCTTGGTATCAAGAAGGTGTTGAATTATTGAAAGATCATCCAGAAATAGCAACCGGGATTCACCTAACACTAAATTCCGAATGGAAAAATTATAGATGGGGTCCTATTGCTGGCAGAGATCGAGTTCCAACTCTTGTTGATTCAAACGGATATTTCTTTCCTTCACGTGCATTATTTTTTGCCAATCATCCAAAACCGGAAGAAGTTGAAATTGAATTGCGCGCTCAGATAGATAGAGCAATTAATAGTGGGCTGAAAATTTCTTACTTGGATTATCACATGGGCACTGCAGTTGATAAACCTGAATTAAGAAAGATAGTTGAAAAGCTTGCTGCTGAATACAAATTGGGGATATCACGCTACTTCGGAGAGATTGATTTGGAAAGTATATACTCTGTTCCTATCGACGAAAAGAAAGATTCTTTATTCAATAGAGTTAAAATGCTTGAAGCTGGTAAAATTAATTTACTTGTCTGTCATATCGGGAAAGATAATGAGGAATTAAGAGCAATGATTGATATGAACTCATTTGGATTAAAAGGTATGAGCAAACATAGAGAAGCTGAATTAAATGCTTTGCTTAGCGGAAAGAACGAAAATATTTTCGAAAAGAATAAGATCACATTAATTAATTATAATGACTTGATAAAAGAAATTGGATTGGATAAAATGGAATCACCTTTAGAATCTGGTTATTAGAGTAGCGGCAGGATAATTCATTCTTTGAGTCTCTTAAGGATGATAAAATTTTCGCCATATTTTATCGGTGAAGTAAATTCACTTTCCTCAAGTCTAGAGAGAACATCACAGATATCTTTTGAAAAATGATTAACATCAACAACTCCTAAATATCCTTTTAACTCACGAGAAGAGCTTATCGAATATTTCAATGCAAGCATAGAAAAGTCTGAGCCGTCAACCAAAGCTTTATAAATGGAATCTGCTAATGAAATATCTTTGACTTGTATTTCAGCTAGAGAAATAAGTATAGGTCTTTCATACATGACGATAAATTTTCGGCGAATTGTTAATCTAATTGGTTTACCATCCACAATTGCGGGTGAAAATTTCCAGGCAAGAAGAGAGGTGGTCGTAAGTGAATCCCATGTTTTATCACCGCTGCTGGTTAATAGATTTGCTTTTTCAACATTGCCATCTTTGTTTATAACCAATTGACAATAAAATTCATAACTGTCGCTAAAAGCGGATTGTTTAATCGGCGGAAGTGCCGACTGTTTTAATAGCTTTGGCTGGATTATAGATGATTCTTCTGGTTGAAATATTGAGCAGCCAGCAAAGGTCAGTACACAAAATAAAAAATTCAGTTTATTCATTTTAATCTCCTAAAATCTAGAAGATCAAGATCATTCCAGTTAATTATTAACTAAGATCGGAACGTAACTCTAATTCAAAAAAGATATATTCATAGTAAAAAGCTTAGAAATCACTAACTGTAATAAGCAATTAATTCTGATTATTGTCAATAAAGTTACAGACACACATTTTGCCATGAAGAACCCGCTTGTGTTTATGGTAATCAGGTAATTTCGGAATAAAAGTAGGAGGCACCCTTTTTAGAATGTTCCTATAACAATAAGTGTATAAATCCACTTAGAACTAAGAGCATATGCTTTAAGGAATAAAATACTTAAAATCATTGCATGTCCTTATATGCGTTAAATCTTTTTTCAGACTTACTGAATTGACTCAGAATAAAATGAAAATATTTAGTATCCAGACCTATAAAGCCCAAATTTCATCTGCCTTAAAATAATGATGTGATCTGTAAATTTTAATTATCAATTATTATTTACTATCTTTATTCACAAAATATATCATTTCTGATATTTTTTAATCTCACCGATGGAGGGCTAAAAATCAAGATTTTAATGTTATGCTATGAATATCCGCCTCTTGGAGGAGGTGGTGCAAAAGTAGTCGACGGTCTCACCCGTGAACTAATAAATCAAGGACAACAGGTCGATTTAGTTACAATGGGCTTTAAAGATCTTCCTAATTTTGAGCATAAAAATACGCTTAGAGTATTGAGGGTAAAAAGTGCGCGATTAAGGACATCAATCTGCACATGGCCTGAAATGATAATCTATATATTCTTAGCTATGCCTGTTATAATAAAACTTTGCAGGCAGAATGATTATTGTATTAACCATACTCATTTCATTTTTCCCGATGGTATCTTAGCATATTTATTAAAAAAGATAAAAAAAATACCTTATATAATTACTGCACATGGTTCAGATGTTCCTGGCTACAACCCTGATAGGTTTAAAATTCTCCACAAGCTTTTAATTCCCTTATGGCGTCTAATAACATCAAATGCGGAACAATTGATAATTCCGAGCGAAAATCTGAACCGATTAGTTAAAAAAGTATCTACGAATAATCATACTACTATAATTCCTAATGGCATCAATCTTAATAAATTCTCCCCTCATAAAGAGAGGGAAAATAAAATACTGGTTGTTACAAGAATGTTTGAGAGAAAAGGAGTGCAGTATTTTATTCAGGCTCTTTCGGGTTTTAATCATAATTTTATAGTCAATATTGTCGGAGAAGGACCATATTTAAAAACTTTAAAAATTCTTGCTGCAGAATCAAAATCAAATATTAATTTTGTGGGAAATCTGGATAACGAATCACAAGAATTACGTGAATTGTATGAAACCTCGAAGATTTTTGTATTCACATCCGAAGCAGAAAATTTTCCGGTAGTACTTTTAGAGGCAATGATTGCCGGTTTAGCAATAATTACAACCAATGATACCGGGTGTGCGGAAGTTG
>DAIMIJ010000158.1:0-5314 GCA_036722835.1 Ignavibacteriaceae bacterium
TAATAGTTAAAATAATAGAGGTCTCAGACGTTTCAGCACATTCGCATAATGTTTTTGAAATTGCTTCGCAACTTTAAAAAAATCAGTAGAGAATCCAGGTTTTATTTCTCTTCTTTTTTTCCAAAGAATAATTTATACAAACCATATCCAGCAAGACCGATTCCTATCAGACCACCGGTAGTCCTCAATATTTTTGAGTTAGCCAATTTCTCAAAGCGCATTCCGCTGCCCATCTGCTTCATTTCGTTATCACTATAAATTGAATCCATAAATTCAACTCGATCTTTTTGAGATTTAAAAGTAATTATGATGCTTGAAGAATCTTTCGTAGGGGTAAATTGCACGGCACACTTCTCATTATCACCTTCATCAAGATCATCTATATTCTCAAATTCCCATTTGCCTCTGAAAATAGAATAATTAACAATGCTTCGATTTTCTTTTGAGTGAAGCGGATCCTCAAATACTAAAACTTCTTTCCCCTCTTTATTTATTATCGTTTGAGGTTCTAATGATTCAGAAGGCGCTGCTTGTTCAGCTTCATCATCAATTGATTCTTTTAATGATTCGCTGCTCTTTGCTTTTTTTTGTAATATTTCTTTAGATTTTGACATCTTTTGACTCCGATAAACTCTTACTCCAATCTCTTGGCAAATACCTTTAGCAATTTTTATTCCAAAGGAATTAAATCTCAAGTTTCATTATCACTCTAAATTTATTTTTAGGTGGTTATAATTCAAGGTGATTTTTAATTAAAGCAATAACTTTTTCGACTTTAATTTATTAGAAAGCTGAATCAAAAAAAATGAACAAATTTATCTCAAGACATCATGCTGTAAATTACTAAAGCAAGATTTTTGTTTCCCGCAAATATTACTGAATAACTCACCTTACGAATGTTGTTACGTGTCCATAACCCCGCCATTTAGAAAGTGTTGTAAAACGCTTGTATTGGCATTGCGAATACCGATTTCATCTGTCTGCAAAGGGTTCATCGGATGAAGCAATCTTATATTAATTATTCAAACTAAATCTGAGATTGCTTCACACTCCCGCAGCAGCAAGAGAGTTTGCAATGACTTTTCCTGACTTATGCAACAGACCCAGAAGGACGTAGTCAATTCATTTAATATTTCGCGTAAAGTAACTAAACAATTAGTCAAGGAAGTAATTATATATTTTTTTATAACTTTTTATTCGTTTAATTAGCAAAAGTAAATTCGAAATTCTTGTAATTATTTTTTTTGAGGATATATGAAATTTGCCGGGCGAGGAATATTCTTTCTTACAGCATTATTAGCATTCTTTATTTTGATAAGCTCAAGAATCGAAGCGAGAATTTTTACAGATTCAACTTCTATATTAATTCCTCAGGATTATTTCCAAGAAGAGGAGCAATTGGTTAATACTGTGCTCACCCGATATCACTTTAAAAAATTTCGTTTGAATGATTCACTTTCGTCAGCAATCTTTGACCGTTACATAAAATCACTTGACTATAGTAAGCTTTATTTTTTGCAATCTGATATTTCAAATTTTGAATCTTTCAGATACAAAATAGATGATTATTTAATTGACGGAAATCTCAAGCTGGCTTATGATATATATAACACTTTTCGAGATCGTGTGAATCAGCGAATAGATTATGTGTCTGAAGTTTTACAGAACGAATTTGATTATTCTAGAGATGAATATTTTGAATTGAGACAAGATAGTTCAAAGTGGGCAGCAAATGTCTCAGTTCTGAATGACATCTGGAGAAAAAGAGTTAAATACGACGCATTAAATTTAAAGCTTGCTGGAAAAGATTGGAATTCGATTGTCGAATCACTTAAAAAAAGATATGAGAATTTTCGAAAAGCCATCTATCAAACAAAAAGTGAAGATGTTTTTCAATTGTATTTGAACGCTTATACAGAATCTGTTGATCCTCACTCAAATTATTTATTACCAATCACATCAGATAATTTTAAGATTGATATGACCAGAGCGCTTGAGGGAATTGGCGCGCAGCTTCAAGCGGAGGATGATTATACGAAGGTTGTAGAAATAATTGCAGGTGGACCTGCATTTAAAAGTAATTTGCTGCATCGCGATGATAGAATTGTCGGAGTAGCACAGGGCGATGATGGTGAAATGGTTGATGTAGTGGGTTGGCGGGTCAACGATGTTGTAAAATTAATCAGAGGACCAAAAGAATCCGTAGTTCGACTTCTTATTCTTCAAGCAAGTGAGGGAGCAAATGCTCTCCCAAAAGAAATTCGGCTGGTTCGTGATAAAGTTAAACTTGAAGATCAATCTGCTAAAAAACAAATCTTAGAGCTTATTAATAATAATGTACCTTACAGAGTCGGTGTAATTTCTGTACCTGCTTTTTATGTTGATTACGAAGCTGAACAAAAAGGCGATAAAGATTTTAAAAGCACAACTCGTGATGTCCGTAAATTAATAAATGAATTGCAATCTGAAAAAGTTGATGGCATTGTTATAGATTTAAGAAACAATGGCGGCGGTTCACTTAATGAAGCAATTGATCTTACTGGACTTTTTATTAAAGACGGTCCTGTTGTTCAGGTAAAACAATCTACCGGTTATATTGATGTAGGTGATGATCCCGATCCCGGAATTGTTTATAGTGGACCATTGGCTGTTTTAGTAAATCGTTTTAGTGCATCTGCCTCAGAAATTTTTTCCGGAGCTATTCAAGATTATGGAAGAGGTATTATTCTTGGTGAACAAACTTACGGCAAAGGCACAGTTCAAAATTTAATTGACTTGAATAGAATGCTTGGCAGAACAGGTAATAAGCTCGGGCAAGTTAAAATTACGATTGCCAAATATTACAGAATAACCGGAGGCAGTACACAGCATTTAGGAGTCGTTCCTGACATCAAATTTCCATCTCCAATTGATGCTTATGAATTCGGCGAAAGTTCGGAACCAAGTGCATTACCCTGGGATCAGATAATCGCAACAAAATTTCTTCCTTTTACAAATACAAAAGATTTGATTCCACTGTTACAAGATATGCACGAATTGAGAATTAAATCCGATCTTCGTTTCCAGTCTTTTATTGAGGATGTAAATGATTCTAAAGAAACTCGTGATAAGAAATTTATCTCTCTTAATGAATTGGTTAGAAAAAAGGAGAAGGAAGATCAAGATTTAAAACGTGAACAACGAAAAAATGCACTTCAAGATTCTGGTAATGTCAGATTGATAAACAAGGAAGAAGTTCCACAAAAAGTGTCAAACTCCGAGGACATACTTTTAAATGAATCCGCTTACATACTATCTGATCTGATTCATTTGACTACCGGATGATTGTGTTTCACTAATTTTGTAAGTGAGCAATTTTCGACATCAATTTTCTTTTGGCAATAGGAAAAACTGTTTCAGCAAAAGGAAAATCAAGATCGGTTTCACATCGAAAAGTTGCCGGGTTTGGTAATTCCTGGTACTCTTTTATGAGTTCGAGTTTAATATTATCGAGCGGTAATCTTAAAATACCCTGATCGTAAGTTTTTAATAATTTGGTTCTGAGCGCTCTGTATTTTTCTTCATCGGATGAAAAGAGAGAGCATTCGAATTTGTGAACCTGCAACGAAGAAACTTCATTATTTGGAATGATAAAATACCCTTCACTTTTGTAAATCGGAAGTATTCCGACTTGTTCAATCTTCAAATTATTCTCGACATACTCGCAAATCACCAATGCTTCTTCTATAATATTTTTAAGCTGCGGCAGTGACCATTCGATTAATTCAAAAAGACAATCTATTTCCGGCTGTTCATTTTCAGGTGTTTCAAAAATTATTTTGTTGTTTTTGAAGTCGAAGCTTTTAATTTTTTTAGCGAACTTATATTCCAGGTCATTCTTCTGTTCAATTATGTCCTGAAGTTGTGAAGTTATGTTCAGCAAATTTGTGAAGGAAGGATATAGCTTTTTCTTGTTGAATTCGTTTTTGAATTCTTTTATTCCCGCTAGAATGTGATATTGATTCAATTCTAAATCGCGGTCTGTCGAATAAAATGATTCAAGGCTTAAAAACGCCAATTTTAATCTCTCAGAAATTTATAATTCTAAGAGTACAACAATTATACCATTGGAAAATTTGTTGAAAATAAAGTTGAAGTTTTCTTTGGTCGGATGAAAACACCACCGAAAATAAATTATTTCCTAAACGGTTAGTGCTTTGAATTGAGATAATAATTGGGAAGTAATCAACTGAGACTACTTCCCATGTCTAAAGAAAGACTATAAATCGAACTTAATACCTTGCGCTAGGGGTAATTGAGCTGAGTAATTGATTGTATTTGTTTGTCTGCGCATGTAAGCTTTCCATGCATCTGAACCTGATTCCCTTCCGCCACCGGTTTCTTTTTCACCGCCGAAAGCTCCGCCAATTTCTGCACCGGATGTTCCGATGTTAACATTTGCAATACCGCAATCAGAACCGGCACATGAAAGAAATTCTTCTGCTTCTCTTAAATTATTTGTAAAGATTGCTGATGATAATCCTTGAGGAACATCATTGTGAAGTTTGATTGCCTGTTCAATTTCACCCTTGTATTTAATCAAATAGAGAATTGGAGCGAAGGTTTCTTCTTGAACAATTTTATATTGGTTCTCAACTTCTGCTACACAAGGTTTAACATAACAACTGGATTCATAACCTTTACCAGTAATAACTTCGCCGCCATAAAAGATTTTACCGCCCTCTTTCTTGATTTGCCGAAGCGCATTTTGCATAGTCTCAACTGCCGACTTATCAATCAATGGTCCCATATGATTTTTTTCATCGAGCGGATCCCCAATTTTTACTGAGCCATACGCTTTGACTAAAGCCACTTTAACTTTATCGAAGATTGATTCATGAATAATTAATCTTCTTGTTGTTGTGCAGCGTTGTCCAGCGGTTCCGACCGATCCAAATAGTACAGCCGGAATAGCCAATTTAAGATCAGCATCGGGGGAAATGATAATTGCGTTGTTGCCTCCAAGCTCAAGAATAATCCTTCCAAATCTTTTTGATACTACTTCTGAAGCATGCCTTCCAACAGGGGTTGAACCTGTAACGGAAATCAATGGAATCTTTTTGCTATTCAAAAGCATTTCGCCAACAGTTGAACCTTTGCCAATTATCAACGAGAAAATTCCTTCAGGTAAATTATTTTCTTTAAGAACTTGAGCAACAATTTTCTGGGTAGCGATTGCAGTTAGCGGAGTTTTTGAGGAAGGTTTCCACAGATTTACATCACCGCAAACTGCGGCAATCATTGCATTCCAGGACCACACAGCAACAGGAAAATT
>DAIMIJ010000159.1:0-5308 GCA_036722835.1 Ignavibacteriaceae bacterium
TGGTAATGTTTTAATAATGAATACAGCAAACCCTTCAAGAAATCCTTCTGGACCAAACCGGATGATGATTATTCTAATGGGATTGTTTATAGGTATAGGATTTGCCTTAGGTTTTGTTTACGTAAGAAATTATTTTGATAAAACAATTAAAACACCAGAAGATATAGAAGCGCAAAATGTAAATGTGCTGGCATGGATTCCAAAAATTTCAAGTGAAGAAGCCGTTGGATTAAAAAATCCGGAGTTAATAGTTGCTCAGAAACCGGATTCACTTTCCAGCGAAGCATTTAGAACTATAAGAACCAGATTGCAATTTTCTCATATCTCAAAGGGTGCCAAGCTTATATTAATTACTTCTTCTGCACCAGGTGAAGGCAAAACTACAATATCTACAAATTTAGCGGCCAGTTTTGCTCAAGCCAATAAGAGAAGTGTTATTATTGATTGTGATTTGAGAAAACCCAGGTTGTATTCCTTGTTCGGTGGTAATGATTCTAATGGATTTCTCGACTATTTATTCGGTAACGTTCAATATGACAAAATCATTAAGAAATCTGAGGTAAGAAATTTAGACTTTGTTACAGCAGGTTCAATACCGCCCAATCCTTCTGAGATTTTGGGCTCTCCTGCAATGAAATCTTTTCTTGATAAACTTAAAAACGACTATGATATTATTATTATTGATTCTCCCCCAATCATGGCAGTCTCCGATGCGGAAATTTTAGCACGGTTTGTGGATATTTGCTTATTGGTGGTTTCAGCAAATTCATCAGAGGTAGATTGGCTTAAAGAATCGGTTAGTTTATTAAGACATGATAATGTTAACCTTGCTGGTGTTTTGCTTAATAATTTTAATTATAAGAGTGGGTACCATTCTTATTATAAATATTATGATCATTATAGAGACAAATATAAGGATACAGCTAAGAAAAGTATTATTAAGAAGTTATCTTAATATTATTTCAATCATGTGACTTTTTTTGTTCAACTGGGATTTTCTTTTAGGAGGTTTGTTAGGGAATTATTTAGTGGGAGAAGACTTTTCTATATTTTTTTTGTAAAGATAGTTTATATAATTTTATCATGTTTTGATAGTATTACTAAGATTAAAAATGTGTTCTTTGGATTGTCTCATTTTATTTAAATGTTTTATTGATATCTCATATTAAGATCGGTTACCAAAATTTTAGTTCATATTGTTTATTTTTAAGTTAATAATAATGAATTTAAAATTTAAGTGAAGGCATACTTTTTGAAAAAATGATTCATAAAAAAGTTAGTGATAATTTTTTAATATAATTCTTTATAAAAAAATATTTTTATGATAAGGTTTCCTAAGTTCAAATATTATCTTTTTGTTTTCGATGTCTTCATTTTTCTGATTTCATTTCTTACAACCGCAATTATTCTAAGATTTAATCATAATTTAACCATATATGAAATATTTTTTCCATCTTTACGAATCATTTTACTTGCGATTGGATCTATCTCTATTTTTCTATTTATTTATCAATACAATAGCTTATATAAAATAAACATTATTCTTACCAGAGCTACTCATCTCACCGCAATCATTCATTCGATATTTTACGGATTCATTACAATCATTGTAATTTCCTTTTTAATAAAGTCGGCATGGATTACAGATTCCAGGCTAGCACTACTGATATTTACAATTATTTTACTTCTTTACTCGTATGTTTTAAGAGTTGAAATATATAGAAGAATTTATATTGGTCTAAAGAATAAGCAATTTAAAAGGAATCTGATTTTAGTTGGCGGGGGAAAAGCCGGTCAATTGTTGGCAGCAAGACTTATTCTTGAAAATGCAATTGGTATAAATATAGTTGGGTTTATTGATGATAATAAAAGAATCGGAACATCAATTGTTGGTAATAAAACTGTAATTGGAAATGTTGCTCAAATTCCTTTTTTAGTCGATAGACATGAAGTGGATGAAATTCTTATCGTTATTGATAATATATCCTATGAAAGATTGCTTGAAATTCTTGATACATGCAAATCACTTGATGTGAACGTTCGGCTTGCTTCCGAATTGTTTGATGTGGTTGTGAAAAAAATATCGACTGAAAAATATGCTGATTTTCCAGTTGTGGATGTGTCTCCTAGAATAAATAATGCAGTTAACATCTTCATGAAAAGATTTTTTGATATAGTCTCATCAGGCTTAGGAATAATCTTTTTATCACCAATCTTCTTAACCATAGGTCTTTTAATTAAACTGTCATCAAAGGGTCCAATCTTATTTTATCAAAGGAGAATTGGAAGAAACGGACATGCATTTCAAATGTACAAGTTCAGATCTATGTACATGAGCAAGGGTGAAGACGAAGAGCGGAAGAAAATGATGATAGAATTTATGAATAAGGATTCTAATGATGCATTAGGCCAAAAAGTAATTAACGCTAAGAGAGTGACGAAGATTGGACAAATCATCCGTAAAACGTCGCTCGATGAATTACCTCAGCTATTTAATGTTGTTAGAGGTGAAATGAGTTTGGTCGGACCGCGCCCCTGCCTGCCATACGAATATGAGAATTATGCAGAATGGCAAAAAAGACGATTGAGTGTTATTCCGGGTTGCACTGGAGTATGGCAGGTCGCAGGAAGAAGCAATGTATCCTTTAAAGATTCAGTTGTGTTGGACCTCTATTATATTAATAACATGTCCCCTTGGTTAGATTTACAAATACTTTTAAAGACAATCCCGGTAATTTTATTTGCCCGTGGTGGTAAATAAAAAAAATAGTATTGGAACCGACTAGTTATAATTAGAATAAATTATGGAGTGAAAAATGAAAGTTGGAATTGTTGGATTAGGATATTGGGGTCCAAACCTGGTCAGAAATTTTCTAGCCCAAAAAAATGTTGAGAAAGTAGTTGCATGCGATCAACGAACAGATAGATTAGATTTTGTTAAAACCAAATCACCCTCCGTTTTGGTGAGCAGCAGTTATGAGGAAATGTTAAAAAGTGATATAGATGCTGTGGTCATTGCAACCCCGGTTCAATCTCACTATACAATTGCTAAACAAGCTCTAGAAGCAGGCAAGCATATCTGGGTTGAAAAACCTTTTACATCAACATCGCAGCAAGCGGAAGAACTTCTTGAAATTGCCGAAAAGAAAAATTTAAGAATTTTTATCGATCATACTTTCATTTACACCGGGGCTGTTCGCAAAATGAAAGAGATTGTTACCAAAGGTGAACTTGGTAAGATACTACATTTCGATTCAGTAAGAATAAATTTGGGTCTATTCCAAAAAGATATTAATGTTATTTGGGATCTTGCACCTCACGATTTATCAATTATGAATTATGTTCTAAGTCATTTAAAACCAACTGCAGTTTCAGCAAATGGCATTGCTAATTACAATGGAAAGGAAAATATTGCTCATATTTCTTTGTACTTTGAAGAAAATTGTTTTGCTCATTTTCATGTTAATTGGACTTCTCCCGTTAAAATAAGAAGGATGATCGTTGGTGGCGATAAGAAAATGCTCGTTTTTGATGATATGGAAAACTTTGAGAAAATAAAAGTTTACGATGCCGGTGTTGATATTCAAAATACCGCAAGTATCTACCAGGCATTAGTTCAATACAGACTGGGCGACATGTACTCTCCTAAGGTGATGCAAACCGAAGCACTTGAACTTGCTGCAAAAGAATTCTTAGACAGCATTGAAGAAAATCGAGATCCACTCACGAACGGAAAAGATGGTTTAGAGGTCGTCAAAATTCTGGAAGTGGCAGATCTATCACTTCAGAACAAGGGGCAATTATACGATATAAACAGCAGAGTAATGGTTTAATTCGTCTTCGCGTTCCAGTTCGGCCGACGAGAAGGTGGGATATCATTATCCGCTGCTTGCGGCGGATCAGGGTAGGGGCTTGTTCCAAGGTTCATATCATTGATTATAATTTGTATTTATAAATAAAAGTAAAGGTCAATCTCTAATTATGGAAAAAAAAAATATAAATAATGTAAAGCTTGGTAAAGACGTAAAGATATTCGATTTTGTAAATCTGTACGGATGTTCGATAGATGATTATTCCAAAGTGGGTACGTTTGTCGAAATTCAAAAAAACGCCAGCATTGGAAAAAATTGTAAAATTTCTACTCATACATTTATATGCGAAGGTGTTCACATTGAGGATAACGTGTTTATTGGACACAATGTCACTTTCATTAATGATAAATATCCTCGCTCAACAAATGTTGACGGATCCATGCAAACGGACAGCGATTGGAAAGTAGTTGAAACCTGGGTTAAAAAAGGAGCATCTATTGGCTCATCTTCAACTATTTTATGTGGGTTAACAGTGGGAGAAAATGCGATTGTAGGTGCTGGCTCAGTTGTGACTAGGGATGTTCCCCCGAATACTATTGTTGCCGGTGTTCCGGCGAAACCTCTTAAGAAAAAAGTTTTTACTGAAAATTGACAAGTTACTTACTATTACGACATTTGTCGTTATTTTAATAGCATCATTTTTTTAGCGCTGATAACTTCGTTATTAGCTTCAAGTCTGTAAACATAAGTGCCGCTTGGTAATCCATCACTATTGAAAGTGTATTCATGGTTACCGGCGGCAATTTTATTATTAATCAACTCTTGGATCATTTCTCCAAGTAAATTATAGACAACCAATTTTACTTCACTCTCAGACTTTAATGAGAATCTTATATTTGTACTTGGATTAAATGGATTGGGATAATTTTGTAATAGCTGATAATCCGTTGGCGAATCTGTGTCAAGTGTTTTAGTAGAAAGAGTTAAATTACTTGTATGATTAAAAGGGTTGGTAATATTTTGAAATGCATCGCCAGTTAAGATGGTTGAAACAAATCCTCCAAAACTCCATGTGATATTTGGATCAACGTTTGCAAAAGGAACAGTATTAACTACTCTGAATCTACCCACCACCAAATCTGATTCGGTTATTTGATCTGCACCTGCCATGGACGCAAAAGTCAATTTTGATTCACCATCATAAGTATTAATGCCAATTCCAAAAGTCGGTAAATTACTTAGCTGCGAAGAGCCGTCTAGATATGTGAAAGTCAATTCTCCGCCATTTGCAACTTCTCGGTTGAACGAGAAAGAACATTGATAGGAAGTTAAAGTAAAAGATGTATCGCTGCTCTTAATCGTAACGTCAAACTCAACAATGTTATCATTTATTTTAACACCGTTTGCCAAACCCATATTATAATCTGGTTGGGATTGACCAAAATTTGAATTTAGGAAAGTTAGAATTGTTAGAATTCTGAGGAAGTTTAAGCTAA
>DAIMIJ010000160.1:0-5232 GCA_036722835.1 Ignavibacteriaceae bacterium
GGCGAACTTTTAGCACTTAAGGGATTTAACATATGTTCGGGCGGCAACCTCGGAATTATGGAGGCAGTTTCAAAAGGCGCTGTCCGCAATGGTGCAAAAGCCATAGGTATTACTCTTGACACTGTTGGCTTTACTTCAAACAAATATTTAACCGAAAAAATTATCTGTGCATCTTTGTTTGATAGAATAACAAAGCTTATTCAATATGGTGATGGATATGTAATTCTTCAGGGCGGAACCGGAACATTGCTTGAGATTTCTGCGGTATGGGAGTTGATGAACAAGGATTTGCTTACAGTAAAACCGATTGTATGTCACTCGAAAATGTGGAAGGAAATTGTAAGCGTAATGAATGATCAGCTGAGAAAAGAAAATAGGTTAACAGATTTGGTGAAGTGTTTCAATTCGGTTGAAGATATAGTTGAGTACTTATCGGAAGCACTAGTTAAGCGGTAAAATATCAATCCGCCACGGGCGGATCAAAAGGCAAATAACAAATCACATTTTTCAATAATCATTCAAGCATTGATAATTTGGTACTTGGATATTATTTGGATTTTGTTTTTTGTTATTTGGAATTTAAAAACCCCATTACCGCAATATAAACCCTGTCAACACCCAATTCCCTAATGCACTTAAACTTCACATCATCTCTAAAACAAATTAATGGGCGTGGTGAATAAATGAAGCACGGCGCACAATCTAAATTGAGCGAAACAATTTTATGCTCTGTTTTCCATGGATAAATATAATTCGGATTGGTGGGACCAATTATTGCCACAACTTTTAGCTGAAGTGCAGATGCAATGTGCATTAAGCTTGAATCATTGGTTACGAAAACATTGCAGCGTTTCATTACTGCAGCGCTTTCAGTTAGATTATGTGAGGAAACGGCAAATGCGTTCGGCAGATTAATTTGTTTTACAATAGTTTCTTTTAATTCGTCTTCGGTCGGTCCGCCAAAAATCAAAATCTTTGCCTTGTTCTTCTCAATTAATTTTCTCCCCAACTCTGCAAACTTTTCTGGCTCCCATCTTCTTTTTGCCTGATTTTTTAAAATGGCTGAACCCGGGTGAAATCCGATAACCAAATCAGTGCTGGTGATGTTTAATTTGTCCAACAAATCAGCAGAGAATCTAAAATCAGAATTGGTTAGCGGGAACTCCAGCGGAGATTCATTTTTATCGTTATGATTGGATAACTTTTCACACAGCTTAAGGTTTGATTGAACATTATGCAAAGAATCGTTTTCAATAATTCTTGTGTTGTTAAGGAAACCAAGATTTTGAAAATCTTTTCGCAAATATTTTACCGCTGCTCGTCGTTTTGCCCCGATAAGATAGTTTATAACATTGTATTCTTTTCGATTGGATGGATAAACGTTTATTGAAATATCATAATTGCCGCGAAGTGAAAAAATAAATTTCAGAGATTTGATAAAACCCTCGGAAAGAAAATCGAAGTGAATGACGCTGCTAATGTTGGGATTTCTTTCATAAAAATCTTTAACTGCCTTGAACATCACCAATGCATGTATTTCCGAATTTGGGTAAGCTTCCTTTAAAAGTTTTAGAGATGGTGTGAACATGAGCGCATCACCTATCCCGGAAAGTGCATTAACTAAGATATTCATTTGAGAGATTGGATTTGTGAATATGAAACCGTTAAAACGTCTCTCCATGGGATTAATCCCATGGAGAATGGAAAAAACAAAAACACCGAAACCGTTTCAATTTATACACCGCTGGTGTACGGTTTTTAAATAAATAATTTATACGGGCTACATTTATTTCTTAACCGTATCTAATTTAACTTCACCGGCAGCACTTTGCTTCGCAAGGTTTCTATATTTTTCAATATTGCTTTGAACACTCGGATCATTTGGATAGATCGTCTGAAGTCTTTGCCAAATATCTGCAAGCTTAGCATATTCTTTTTGGTGTTCGTACGTGTCAATTAAAATTCTATACGGATTATAATATGATTGAACATCTCCAGGATTTTCTTCCAACAATTGCAATGCCTGTTTTTCAACTTCGGCAGAATATTCTTTGAACTGTTTTTGTCCGCCTGCATTAAAATAGAGATTGCCGATTTCGTACAGCAATCCCATTTCCATCCCAACATTCTTTCTTGGAATTTTCTGATCCATCATGTCGAGTGTCTCAACCGTCATATCTTTTCTGTTGGTGTTAAGATAATATAAGGCAAGCCGAATGAACGAATTGCGATAATTCTGTGTCATTCTTTTATGGTTCTCATCCAAAAAAATATTTGAATCATTTAGCCCCCTGTAATTAAACCCGGGCTTATAAACTTTGCTGAAGTTAGGAGCATCCGAAAATAATTGCTTTTTCATTATGTCTTCGTTTATAAATTCAATGCCGGTTTTTCTTTTTTCCGGAACAACTCTGTATGACATTCCTTCCATCATCAAATAATCATCAAGCCCAATCTTGCTATCCTCCGAACAAGTAACGGCAAAATAAACTGGTCGTTCCCAAATGTTTGATTCAACAATTTCCTTAACCATTATATCCTGAACGCGAATAGCTTTCACATTTCCAAAATTTAACGTCGGATTCATTTGAAATGTGATTGCTCCTTGCCTCAGCACCGATGAATCTGACACATTATACGTGTTAAATAAATCTTGCGGCAAACCTTCTTTAAAGTTTTGTGGAATAGGAATTGAAACTGATCTCGATTCCCAGGCAATCGGTCTAATTTCTTCAATTTGAGCATCAGAATATCTAATCTTCAATGTCCCAACATGGTAAGGATCGTTCTCCTTCATCTGTTTGATATACCATGGCGTGTTAAGCAAGCTAAGATTAACAACCTTCACGTCTCTTCTTACGCCTTCAACATCTTGAAGATACCAAACAGGGAATGTATCATTGTCGCCATTGGTAAAGAGAACTCCATTTGGTGCACAACTTTGAAGAAGATTGTAAGAATAATCCCATGGCAGCCAATTTTTTGATCTGTCATGAGTATAATAATTTGCGGAAAACATTTTCATCGGGACAAAAATAATCCCAAGGGTTAGAACTGCTATGGCTGCACCTTTTTTCAAAGCATCGCTTTTAGCTTTCGCCTGAGCAATATCAATAAGCGCTCTTATCGCAATTGCAATCCAAATTGAAAACACAAAAAATCCGCCAACATAAAAATAATCTCTCTCTCTTGGCTGCGGCTGCTGCTGATTTTGGTAAAATGCCGTGAGATAGCCCATCAGTATAAACATAATCATAAAAACCGATGCCATCTTCCAATCTTTTTTAAAGTGGAAATAAATTCCAAGTAAACCAAGTATGAATGGAATTGCAAATAAGGAATCTTTAGCGCTTCCACCAAAACGAATATTAAATATTTTACCAAAGAAGCTTCCAACCTGATTGAACGGAGCAATGTTAGCTCCATCATCCTGATTCCATCCTTCTCTGCCTGCATAATTCCATAACCAATAGCGAGTCATCATGTGATTCATTTGGTATCGCCAGAAGAAATCAAGATCGCTGGTATAGCCCGTATAAACAATTTGCTGATGCGGTTCGGTTGCGAATCTTCTTTTAAAAACAGGAAAATCTCCGTACTGCTCTCTGTTTAAGTATGAAACCAATTCAGTAAATGTATTGGGCTCGTTTTCATTCATTGGGGGATTTTGGTTAGATCTGATAATAACCATAGCGAAAGTTGTAAAACCAATCAACGCAAAGATGAAAGACATTGCAACGAGGTGAAGGGTTGGTTTTTTCTCTTTGATAGAAAAGTAAACAGCATAACCAAGCAAACCGAACAAAACCAAAAGAAATAAAATTTCAATTGTCATGCTTTCGCCAGCAACTTCAGTCATCAATGCAGGGAAAAATTTTACAATCCCCGGATAAGTTATGAACAATGCAGCCCCGCCTATGAAAAGCGGCATATAAAATGAGTTTCGGGTAAAGATTTTTTTCCAGAAAATTCCAACAAAAATTAAGCTGATGCCTGCGGCAATCATCTTGAACTTGGAGTCATATGCTTGATACTCTTCGGCACTTGGCGGAGTTGCGGTTTTTTGCGCACTCCACATTGCTAAAGAAATTAGAACAAGAACTCCAGCATGAACTAAAAATATCAGTGCAGTTTTTTTGCACGCCTCTTCATCATCTAAATATTTTCTGAATAGGATAACCATGACAACAGGTACAACTGCTAGAACGGTCATCAAATGAACGCCTGTTGATAGACCTATGAGATAAGCGATCATCAGCAGATATTTTTCGTTATCTTTTCCGTCGGCTCGTTCATGCCAGCGAATCATAAGCCATGTTACAAATGCGGCGAGAAAAGTACTGAATGCATAAACTTCAGCTTCAACACCATTAAACCAAAAAGTATCGCTGAATGAAAAAGATAACGCTCCAATAGCAGCGGCAATGTAAGTTCCTAATCCATCCAAAAGATTTTCAGGTTTTTTGCCTTTGTAATTTTCTATGAGCATAACGGCAATCAAGTATAAAAGGAGTATAGATGCGGCGCTTGATAATACCGAAATATAATTTACTCTTAGCCCTATATTTTCAACAAAAGGAATCATTGCAAATATTCTACCAAGTAAAAGGAAGAATGGCGTTCCAGGTGGGTGTGGAACTTGTAAATAACGGCTTGCAGCAACGAACTCTCCGCAATCCCAAAAAGAAACGCTGGGTTGAACCGTCATTAATAAAACGACCAGTGAAATTAAAAATACTACCGCGCCAATAATATTGCGCAAGAATTTATAGTTCATCATTTCCTCTAAGAGTGGTCAAAATAATTTTTGTGCGTTATTAGTTTTTTTTGGTTTCATTTTTCTTGAAGAGGGCATCAAATTTTGAACGATCAACAGGAACATTATATTTATCGTAAAGAGATTTAAGCTTTTTCATAGTAACGGAGTCGAATTCTTCTTCATCTTTTTGCATTTTAAAGAACATTTTGAAATCTTCTGCTTCCTTTCGATCAAGCTTGCGTTCAAATTTCCTCAAAAAATCCAGGTACTTTGCCTGATCACGATACGACATAGTGCCTCCGTTTTATTTGATTATTTTACTGTAAATCTATTTTTGGCGTTGCAAAATAGTGAAACTATCCTTGAGAAAAAACCGAACGGTAGTATGACGAATTAGAAGATAATCTGTTCCTTAAACGCAAAGACAATTTATGGAAACACAACTCCATTGAGCAAAAGTTGGTTTGCGAACA
>DAIMIJ010000161.1:0-5223 GCA_036722835.1 Ignavibacteriaceae bacterium
ATGGGGATTAATTCTGATAACTTCGGTCTTAGAACCAGTGCTGCTTACATGCTTGGGGAATTGAAATGTGAAAAAGGTGTCATCCCGCTCATGCGAATGTTAAAGAGCGAAGATCGTGAAGATGCGAGGATTGTGGCAGCTCTTGCACTTTTAAAGATTGGTAACGCAAAAGGTATTTTTGCTATTAAGCAGGCAATTAGGTTTGATGAGAGCGAAAGAGTCCAAAGACTATGTGCAGCTTTTTACCAAGCGTATTACAATCAATCAAAAGATTCGATCGGTTTAGCTGTTAAATGAATTAAGTTAAGCTCTTTCAATTATTTTCCATCAAATGATGTGAACGACCCGGAATTTAAGGTTCCGGGTTTTTTATTTTCTAACCGATTCGATAACTTTCTTTCCGAATACTAAAACTAGTTATAGAATAGTTTTGTGAAGAAAAAAATAATAAATGCTGTCTTACAAAAAACATATTACAAGCACTTTAACTCTGGCAATTCCGGTTATCATTGGACAGTTAGGTTTAATCATGATGGGTGTTGTGGACAGCTTAATGGTTGGCGAATTGGGCGCCGATTATTTAGCCGCCGCAGCATTGGCAAACCATGTGGTTATTCTAATTCTGATTATCGGTTTAGGTGTTTCGATGGCAGTTACTCCGTTGGTTGCAATCAGTATTGGTGCAGGGAAGCGAGATGAAACTCAAGTTTTATTTAAGCAGTCTTTGATTGTCAACTCTGCTTTTGGAATCATCATGACGATTTTAATTTTAATTGGTTCAGAATTGATTCCATATCTTAATCAGCCGCCATTGGTGGTAAAGTATGCTTCCTCTTACACAAAGATATTAGCGATTTCAATTATTCCGTGGATGATTTATCAAAGTTATAAGCAATTCATTGAAGGTCTTTCAATTACTAAACCTCCAATGGTTGTAACAATAATTGCAAATATTGTAAATGCTTTTGTGAATTGGATTTTAATCTTTGGTAATCTCGGTTTTCCAAGACTTGAATTAGATGGAGCAGGTATTGCTACTTCCTCATCAAGAATATTTATGGTGCTTGTGCTGATCCTTTATGTAAATAGATCAAAAAGATTTAAAGAGTTTGATCTTTCACTGATTATTAAAAAGATTGATCATTTCATGATTAAAAAGATTTTAAGATTAGGACTCCCAAGCGGGTTCCAATATTTCTTTGAAGTCGGGGCATTCTCATTTGCGGTTGTGATGGTTGGCTGGCTTGGGGCGAAATCACTTGCCGCACATCAAATTGCAATTAACCTTGCTTCAATTTCTTTTATGGCAGTAACAGGAATATCTGCTGCGGGTGGAATTCGTGTTGGTAATGCAGTTGGAAAAGCTGATACAAAAGAAACTCGAAGAGCCGGATTCTCAGCAATTATTTTAGGCGCGTCAATTATGTTTTGTGCGGGAATGATTTTCATATTTTTAAGAAATTACTTACCAAGCTTATACATCTCTGATAAAGACGTCATCTCGATTGCATCTTCGCTGTTAGTTATTGCCGCTTTGTTTCAATTATCCGATGGAACGCAGGCAGTTGGAATTGGAATTCTGCGCGGGCTTACTGATGTAAAAGCTCCTACTCTTATCACCTTCATTGCATATTGGATAATCGGGTTGCCGATTGGTTATGTCCTTGGCTTTGTTTTTAAATTTGGAGTTCAAGGAGTATGGATTGGTTTACTTATCGGCCTGACTGCGTCTGCTTTAATGTTGTCTTTACGTTTTCACTTCAAGAGTAGGCAAAGAGTCATTACATAATTTAACAAAAAAAATTCAAGTGTGTTGGTCAAATCAAAACAGGTAAATCCTAAAGACAATCATGAAAGCATAATGGATATATTTAAAAATATTATTGACTATATTTACAACAAGTAAATCAACATTTCACCAAGTTGAGGATGATATGAAGACATTCTTAGCAGCTTATCTAATACTTACAACAGTTATTATAAAACCACAATCGGCATCAGATGAGGTTGTACCCGTTAAGCAGATTATTCCAGATATCGGACTAGATCTTCGCTACAGCACAGTAAATAATTTTACAGGTCAAAAACTTTATTCGATTGATGAAGCATATCTTTCAATCGGGGCTATTATCAAATTAAAACTTGTGCATGACAGTCTGAAGCAGATTACTTCACATAACGGAATAAATTATCCGCAAGGGCTTGGAATAAAAATTTACGATGGATATCGCCCGCGTGCTGTTCAATATCTAATGTTCGAGATTTTTCCCAATCCAACATATGTTGCTGATCCAAATTCAGGTTCTATTCACAATCGCGGTGGCGCAGTTGATGTATCCATAATTGATATGGCGACCGGGCAAGAAATTCCTATGCCTACTGAGTTTGATTGGTTTGGACAGGAAGCATCTCATTCATACATGAATCTTCCTGCTAATGTTATTGCAGACAGAACTCTGCTGTACAATATGATGACTCAAGTTGGAGGATTTGTTCCATATGATGCCGAATGGTGGCATTATACAATCAGCGGAGCATCAAGCTTACCATTATTAGATTTTCAAATGAAGTAAGGTGAGTTGAAATGAAAAAAATATTTTTATTAATCGTTTTAAGTTCAACTCTTCTTTTTTCGCAGGATGAGTTTTTAGTAAACACTTTTAAAGATTCAACACAAAGATGGCCATCAATTGATAAAGATGGTGATGGAAATTATTATGTGGTTTGGCAATCAATTAATCTTGTTTCATCAATTTCACCATATCCTATTTGTCTTCAGCAGTTTAATTCAAATAATGTAAAAGTCGGTAGTGAAATCGTTGTTAATGAAGCGACGGGAAACAAGCAGGAAAAACCTGTAATTGCGACGAATGCAACTGGTAGAAGCGTCGTTACTTGGTCATCCTTTACCGATCTTGCTTCAGTGTATGATATTAAAGCAAGGGTATTCAATCAAAACTTACATCAAGGAAATGAAATACTCGTAAATACAACAATACCAAATTCTCAAAGCAATCCTTCTGCAGCTATTAGAACTAATGGAGAATTTATTATTGCATGGGATTCCTGGAATCAAGATGGTGGAGATAGGTCAGTATTTGCTCAAAGATTCGATGCAGGTGGAAACAAAGTCGGAAGCGAATTAAGAGCAAATACCACAACTGCGTACAGCCAAGCAAAACCAAGAGTAAAATATTTTTCCGATGGAAAATTCATCATCATTTGGGAATCATTCAAGCAGGATGGCTCTGGTTATGGAATGTATGGAAGAATATTCAACGCTGACGGAACGGAGTTCATTAACGAATTTCAAATCAACACCTACACAACAGATTACCAATGGTACGGTGATGTTGAGGTTTTTGACGATGATTCCTTCATTGTTGCCTGGTGCAGCTGGGAACAAGATGGAGATGACGGCGGAATTTATGTTCAGCGGTTTAATGCTTCCGGTTTGAAAGTTGGAGACGAAGTTCGTGTGAATAAAACAACGGCGCAATATCAATGGCTGCCAAAAATTAAAAAATTGACCGGCAAAAATGTTGCGGTCGTTTGGTCAAGTTGGAAACAAGATGGAAGTCGTGAAGGAATAGTTGCAGCATTTATTGATGAGAACAATCAGCGATACACTTTTGAAACTCTAGTTAATAATTATACAGAATCATTCCAATGGGAACCGGATTTTATTGTAACTGCTGAAGATGAAATATTGGTTGTTTGGTCAAGCTGGGAACAATTTGGAGGTGATTATGATATTGTTGGCAAACGAATTAAACTTAACAAACCTCAAGGTGTTATCAATCCATCATTTTATATTCATCCAGACGGAACAACAACTGCGAGGATTGTTACTCATGTTGTGGATTCCACTGCATTAACTGAACACACATATCGAGTTTCATTTCAAGTTCCCGGTTCTTCCGATACCGTTTACGCTAAAATTGAAGATCAAAATAATTCTCAAATAAAAATTCAGAATTTCCCAATCAACAAAGGAGAGAATATATTTTACTTGACTCCGGTTTTCGATGGTGCGGCTGTTGAGTTTCTTCCTCAATTCAAATTGGAGTTGGATTTGAATAATTACTTCATAAATAATTCAGGCAGTAATTTAATTTTTACGAATGTGCTTCCAACTTCCGGGCAAAAGCTTATCGCACCAATTGATGTTGGACTTATTTGGGGCTCAACCGATACTTTGTCAACGGGACAATATATTGCTCCTCTTGATACGGCACTATCAATAACAGGACAAAAAAATGTTATCGTTCCTTTTATCACAAGAAATCTAAACGATAATTCTAAACTCACAATCCTCGTTAAGGAATTAGCATCAACAAAAAATTTTAAGTGGGATCCAAAGGAAGACATTGTTTTTATCACCCCGCCGCCATATCAGGTAAATCTTTTTAACACTCATGCACAAATAAATTCAAATGTTCCGGTTGGAGAGGTTATCTTACCAAATATTGGGGATACAAATCTTGTTTTAACGAAGAGACCAATTACTCCGGCAGATACATTTTACTTCACGACAAATCGTGCTTATATAGTTGCAGATGCGATTGATGAAAATATTTTACCGGAGAAGTTTGAGTTATTTCAGAATTACCCAAATCCGTTTAACCCATTAACCACAATAGGGTACGCTATTCCCCTCTTGAGAGGGAACGAGGGGGGTGTGTTTGTTAACTTAGTAGTATACGATATTCTAGGCAAAAAGATTGCTACTCTTGTAAATGAAGAATTGAGTCCAGGAGCTTACAATATATCATTCGACACTCAGCAATACCAGTTAGCAAGCGGAGTATATTTTTATCGCTTGCAAGTTTATCCCATTGAAAGCAGGACAAGGCAGTACAGTAACACAAAAAAAATGGTTTTGTTGCGATAGTGACAAATGATGTGATAGTTGACAGCGATTATTTTTTAGGTGTTTTCGTCAGTGACAACCAGTAAAGTAAAGAACGACCTCCTTTTGATCGCCTCTGGCGGTGGTTGTACCGACGTTAGATATGCCAGATTTCTCAAAGCAAGTCTTGGCAGTGCAAATCTGGCATATCTTTATCTCTGTTACGAAATGGTTCTTGACAATCTAGTAACATGCAAAGATAAAATCAAAATTTCCTGAGTACAAAGAAGTCATTACAAAATTTACATTGTAGGGAACAACCTCCTGGTTGTTCCGTCACGTTAGATATACCAGATTTTCGAGCACGATTA
>DAIMIJ010000162.1:0-1968 GCA_036722835.1 Ignavibacteriaceae bacterium
TTTTTGCTATAATTTTTATATCGCTTCTCATTACACGACGATAGGTCGCCCAACTTCCAATTGTCACTTGTCTTGGTCTCATCATCAAAGCGAAATGATTTTTCTTTTCTAATGCAATATTCACGGCGCTATGTTTTTTAGGATTCAAGATCAATCCCGGAGGCAAATTTGTATCAAGCAGGTAATTATTTTGAGGATAATGTTTTTTCATAACTTCTAAAACTTCAGGTTCTGCAGTCTCATGAATGATTTCGAACCTTGTATGATATTTGTTTTTGAATTCCTGTACTCTTTCTGCGATGGTCAGAACTAGATTAGCTTCCTCACCCGGAACTTTGATATCAAGAAAAATATATTTCAAATTTTCTCTGCCCGCACTCCAAGTAAAAAATTCTTCTAGAGTTGGAATGACTGTTTTAACGGCTTCTCCGTTTCCATCATCCTTAAGAGTAAAATGATAATGCTGCCTGAATTCTTGTAAAGCGAGTTGATTAATTGGTTTTCTGAACTCATCCGAAGGCGGCATAGGTTTGTATTTCACGTATGGCTCAAATCCTTTTTCTCTTAGGATTGCAACCATCGAATCGGGATTCCAATCATGGTAGATAACCGGGATATTATCTTTGGTCAAACAAATATCCATCTCCAATGCATTTGCATTTTCAGACAATGTCCGTTCAAATGAAGGAATAGTATTTTCAACTTCTGCAGACGGTGAACCACGATGGCCAATGATAAGAAAAGGTCTTTCAACTAACTTTTTTCTTCGAAACCGAGGACAGAATTTTAGTACTTCTGTGAACCAAGAGATTATTAAAGTGAATAGCTTTATGATGCTTACCTTTTGTGATTCGAAATATTTACTCTAAGTTTAGTCCTAAAATATGGAATTTTCAGATTGATGAAAAAGAAAAAATCAACAAAGAGGACGAGTGGAAAGGGAAGATCTCAACCACAATTAAATCAAAACGAAAAAAGGAAAAAGGATTTCTTCGATCGAGTTTATGCAATTGTAGAAAGTATTCCTTACGGAAAAGTGACCACGTACGGTCACATAGCTGAAGTATGCGGAATAAAATCGTCGGCAAGAACAGTTGGCTGGGCATTGAATGGAGCTAAGGATTCTGGCCTGCCATGCCACAGAGTTGTAAATAGATTTGGAGCATTAACCGGTAAACTTCATTTCGGAAGTTCATTCCTAATGGAAGAATTGCTGCGTTCCGAAGGTGTTGAGTTTGATAGGAGTGGAAATGTAGTAATGGAAAAATACCTCTGGGAACCGAAGGCAAGAAGAAGAAAAAGTAAGAAATAATAAATTGGGAAGTTGAATAGATGTCACTCTGAGCATGTCGAAGAGTGACGTATATTTAAGGATATATCAGATTTCGACACGCTCAATCTGACATCTTCTATTAAATCTTTAGCAAAAGTTTAAAAATCCAAAATCATAATCTTTATCTTAATCTTAATCTGATTCCACCTCGTTTACCATTCTCCGGAATATCTTTTCACTTCAATTGAAGAGACACCTGCATCTAAGCGGATATAGATTTTATTCTTTGCCGTTTCAAAATTTTCAGTTCTGTATAAACCGGAACTTAACTTTTTGAATCCCCTGAAATCTTTCGAAGATACAGACACGTCTGCTTTTATCTCACATCCGGAAAAGTCCGGTACTAATATTTCTATTGAAGAAGCCCCGGCATCAATATCTAACATAGTTTGAGGAATTTTATCGCCTAATTTTAGCTCTAATGACGCAGCACCCATATCAAGTTTCATTGTACTAATCTTATAAGGGCTTAAATCGAAATCTATTGCGGCAGCTCCGATGTCAAAATTCATATTCCAGATTGGCTCAGGATTCAAGCTCATTTCAATTTTATTTTTAAAACTTCCTTTGTGGAGTCTTACTTTAGTTTTTTTCATCTTCACTTCAATTGAAGTTCCATTTTCGGAATCATTTCT
>DAIMIJ010000162.1:2068-5219 GCA_036722835.1 Ignavibacteriaceae bacterium
AAACATAAGGAGCTTCAGGAATAATTATCCACATAATAATGTAGGCGATAAATCCTGCACCTCCGAAAAACAAACTCACGACGAATAGAACACGAACAATTACCGGATCAATTTCAAAATACTCTGCAAGTCCTCCAGCAACACCGCCGATAACTTTATCCTTAACTGAACGATTTAATTTTTTGTTCATTGTAACACCTCCGCTATTATTAATTCTTTCGGTCGAAATATCTGTTTAAAAAAGTTAAGTATGAAGTTTATTTAGTTAATCGGTAAAATGAATTGAGGAATGGTGTTTTTTAGATATGCCAGCCCGCCTAAGGCGGGCTGGCATATCTAAGTATTCCAATTTTTTACGAAATTCAGAACCTAAGACGTTCAAATTCTCTTCTTGAGAAGGGAACGGAAGGGATGTGTGCGAGACTTTTGGGGTATATAACATAGAATTATTTTTTGTTCTCCTTAGCCATTTTAGCAAAAAATTCGAAATGATTGATGATTGATTTTGCCCAATAATCGTACGAATGATTTCCGGTAGTTTGAATGAAATTAATATTTATTCCGTAAGCCACACATGAGTCACGAAATCTTCTATTCACATCGAATGCAAAATCTTCGGTTCCGCAATCAACAATAATCTTCTTATCCAAGTTTTTAATATACGTTAAATTATTTATTGCAGAATACTTTATCCAGTTCTGTCGATGATTTACTTGGTCACCTAATATATTTTTAATACCCCAATTATTTGGAAAGGGGAAAAGATCAAGTATTCCGCTTGTGCTTCCGGCACTCATAAAAAATTTCGGGTGCTTAAGAAACAAATTCATAGCGCCATGTCCGCCCATGCTCAGTCCGGTTATAAAAATATTAGTCGAGTCAATTTTATATTTCTGAAATATTTCTTGAGCTAAATCGTTGAAGAAATAAGATTCAAATTTGCTTTTAGTTAATATCGGACTGTCAACATACCAGCTATCGTATTGTCCATCAGGACAAACAATAATGAAGTTATATTTATTTGTAAAATATTTTAGATCAACTATATCATTCCATTGCTTATAATCAGCACCGTGACCATGAAGCATAAATAACAGAGGATATTCTTCATTGGGATTGTAATCATGGGGCACAAATACAAGATGATTATTGAAATAGGTCGAGTAATTTTCACGTGAAGTCGTGAAATTTTTTATTAGGGTGTAGGATAAAGCAATAAGTAAAACGAGAGCAATAAGGATTTTTTTCATTAATAAATTTAGTTTTTGTTATTAAATATAAAGAGTTTTCTAATCTTATTTGCGGGGAATATGAAAATCCGATTCCTCTCAACGTTGCTATTTCGAAAGGAACTGGGTTTGTTTAACGAATTGTAAAACCCTCATAACTTTTCTATTTTTGAAAAAAGAATTAACTATATGAAAATTGCTCTTTGCCAAATCAATACAATTGTTGGCGATATTGAGTTCAACAAATCAAAAATCATCAACGGATACAAAAGGGGAGTGAGGGATAAAGTTGATCTAGTAATCTTTCCCGAGTTATCTCTTGTTGGTTATCCTCCTTTAGATTTGGTTGAGAAAAAAGAATTTCGTCAAGCAGTTGTAAAAGCAGCCATAGAAATTTCTTCCATAACGAATGATGTAGGATTAATTTTTGGATCCATTACAGAAGATGATGATAAGATCGGAACTGATATTCACAACTCCGCAATATTTTGCTATAACGGATCAATAAAATTTATTCAGCATAAAACGCTTATACCAAACTATGATGTGTTTGATGAAATGCGATATTTTGATTCCGCAAAGGAAGTATTTGTTCATGAGTTCAAAGGTGAAAAGTTAGGAATTTCCATTTGTGAAGATATCTGGAATGATGCCGATTATTGGTATCGGCGACGTTATGTAAAAGATCCCGTGAAAGAACTTGTAAACAAAGGAAGCTCAATTCTGATTAACATTTCAGCCAGTCCTTATGCTTATGGAAAAAGGAAAGACCGCTGCGAGATGCTTTCGGTTCTGACTAAGGATGATAAAGTTCCCCTGGTTTATGTTTGCGGTGTTGGAGCACAAACAGAATTGATCTTTGACGGTGCAAGCATGAGTTTTGATTCAAACGGGAATTTAGTTCGCCTTGGAAAATCTTATGAAGAGGATTATATCATATTTGATACGAAGAAACAGTATTCTGCATTAACACGTGTAGAAAATAGTTTTGAGAGCGAAGTGCTTAATGCACTGATATTTGGATTAAAAGAATACTGTATTAAGCTGGGATTTAAAAAAGTTCTGATTGGATTGAGCGGGGGAATGGATTCAGCACTTGTAACTTATATCGCTGTCCGAGCAATTGGGAAAGAGAATGTTCATGTTGTGCTTATGCCTTCAAAATATTCTAGTGAAGGAAGTATTTCAGATTCCGTTAAACTGATAGAAAATTTGGGAATTTCTCACAACCAGGTTCCGATTCAGAATGTCGTGGATACAATTCGGAATGATCTAGAAAAACCATTTCAATTTTTTCCAATCGATTTAACAGAAGAAAATATTCAAGCGAGAGTGCGCGGGGTGTATCTAATGGCATTTGCGAATCAGTTTAATTACCTTCTACTGAATACTGGCAATAAATCCGAATTAGCTACCGGATATTGTACTCTGTATGGTGATATGTGCGGTGGCTTAGCAGTTATTGGTGATGTCTACAAAACTGAAGTTTATAGATTAGCAAAATTTATAAATCAGAAAGAAGAAATAATTCCGAATGAAATTATTACTAAACCTCCGTCTGCTGAGTTAAGGCACAACCAAACTGACCAGGATACTTTGCCGCCATACGAGCTGCTTGATCAAATACTTAAAATGTACCTTGAACAGAACAAGGAGTATGAAGAAATTTCAGAAGTAATTGGTAATAAGGAAGTCGTTAAGAAAGTATTGAGAATGGTTGATATAAATGAATTCAAACGCAAACAAGCAGCGCCCGTTCTTAGAGTTTCTACGAAAGCAATTGGCTACGGAAGACGTTACCCAATTGTTCAGGGCTGGAGAAAGTAGGAACTAGAGAGTCATTCAGTCACTCTGACCTTAGCAGCCATTAAGGGCATCTCTAAAAACTCATCTAAAAGTAAAAAAGGATATAAATTAAACAA
>DAIMIJ010000163.1:0-5215 GCA_036722835.1 Ignavibacteriaceae bacterium
TCGTTCGGCGGAATTCCAGTTCTTCCTTGGGGTTTTGGAAAGTGGTTTGGTAACCATGGTAAAAAAATAAACGAAATAATTAATAAAAGTATTCCACTTTTATTTCTTGGTGACAATGGAGGTAGAAGCGGTTTATTACCTTATCCAAACCAATTCAAATTTGCCGAGTGTAAGGGAATAAAAATTCTTCCCGGAAGTGATCCGCTTCCTTTTCCTAGGGAAGTAAATCGAGTGATGTCATATGGATTTACTTTTGATGTAAATTTAGATGAGTCAAAACCCTGGTTGAGTGTGAAAGATAAATTTCTGGATAAAAAATTTGACCCTTGTAAATTCGGCAAGTTGACTTCTCCTAAAAATTTTATTCAAACTCAGCTATCAATGCAAATAAAAAAAAGATTAAATAAATGAAAGCTCTTGTAATTGCACCGCAGCCATTTTTCACACCAAGAGGTACGCCGTTCAGTGTTTACTATCGAACGCTAGTAAGTTCAGAATTGGGAGTAAAGATTGATTTTCTAACTTATGGCGAAGGTCAGGATGTCGATATTCCTAATGTAAATATTATAAGGACACCTCGATTTAAATTTTTAGGAAATGTTAAAATTGGCCCATCTCCTTTAAAACTTTTTCTTGATATTTTCATTATTGCTAAAATGCTTATGCTTTTAATTCTAAATAAATATGATCTAGTTCATGCACACGAAGAATCTGTTTTTTTTGCTCGGTTTCTAAAGCCGTTTTTTAAATTTAAACTGATATATGATATGCACTCTTCTTTACCGCAGCAGCTAACGAATTTTAATTTTTCAAAATCGAAGCTGTTGTTAAATATTTTTAAAAAACTTGAGGATTCTTGTCTTAGAATCGCTGATGGTGTAATTACCATTTGCCCAGATCTTTATAATTATGTTAACTCAATTATCGAGGATAAAAAAAAGCATTTCCTTATAGAAAATTCAATATTTGAACCTGTAAGACTTAGAAATGGTGTTGCCGTAACGAGTAAGCTTAAAAATGTTTCTTTACCTTCTGATCTTCTAAGGAAAGATCTCGTAGTCTATGCTGGAACTTTGGAGAATTATCAGGGTATTGATCTTTTAATAAAGGGATTCAAATTTACAATACAAAAAAATCCAAATACATTTTTAATTATTGTCGGTGGTAATCCGGAACAAGTAAAAGAGTATTCATCCCTTGCTGAGAATGAAAAAATAGCTGACAAAATATTATTTACGGGCCGTGTTGCTCAGCAGGCTGCAAAGTATTACACAAGTTTGGCAAAAGTTCTCGTTTCGCCCAGAAGCGAAGGAACGAATACGCCACTTAAAGTTTATGAACAATTAGCATCTGGAATTCCGCTTGTTGCTACAAATATTTATTCCCATACTCAGGTATTAACTCCCGATGTTGCATTTTTAGTTGAACCGACTCCTGAAAGTATTGGGAAAGGAATTACAGATGCATTAAATTCCGGTCCGATAGCTAAAGAAAAAATTAATGCTGCAAAAAAAATGTATGGAGAAAAATACTCTCGTACCATATATACTCAAAAATTAAAAAAATTATTGGAGCTTCTTAGATAATGTGTGGTATAACGGGATACGCTGCATTTAATTCTACGAATACCGTGGACAAAAAAGTTCTCGAGAAAATGGTGAATATTATTTTTCACCGTGGACCCGATGAGTCTGGTATTGATATTCGCAACGGTGTAGCAATGGGGATGAGGCGTCTCTCAATTATTGATCTGAGTGGTGGAAGTCAACCAATTTATAATGAAGATCGAACAGTCTGGACTGTTTTCAATGGAGAGATTTACAACTTCCATGAAATTAAAAAAGAACTTCAATCAAAAGGACATGTATTCAAAACACATACAGACACTGAAGTAATTGTTCACGGTTATGAAGAATATGGAAGTGATTTCCTAAAACATCTTAACGGAATGTTTGCGATTGCAGTTCACGATACAGTTAAGAATAAACTGCTCTTGGCAAGAGATCACATAGGAATTAAGCCGCTTTATTATGCATTCAACAACAAAAGAATAATTTTTGGTTCTGAATTAAAATCAATTCTTATCAGTGGCGATATTCAGCCGGAACTTGATATTGATGCGCTTGGCGAGTTTCTTTCTTGGGAATATGTCCCAGGAAAATCTACTTTAATTAAACAAATCAGAAAATTAGAGCCTGGTTATTTTTTAGAAATTGACTTGAACAACCCAATCTGCAAACCTCGTATGTACTGGGACATTCCGCTTTTTGAACCGCAGGATAATCATTCTTCAATGAATGAATGGCTTGAGAAAATTGATTGGCAGTTAAAGAAATCAACCCAAATGCAGTTGATAAGCGATGTACCGCTTGGCGCTTTTCTTTCCGGGGGTGTTGACTCGTCATTGATTGTCTCTGCAATGGGAGACGCAAAAACATTCAGTATCGGTTTTGATGATCCTACCTATAATGAATTAAAGTGGGCGAGGAAAGTAGCTGAGCATTTACATGTAAACCATAAAGATGAAATTATCAAACCGGATGTTCTTAACCTATTTGAACATCTTATGTTTTTTCTTGATGATCCGATTGGTGATTTTTCAATTTTCCCAACTTATCTTGTTTCGCGTTTAGCACGGAAATATGTTACAGTTGCATTAAGCGGCGATGGCGGCGATGAATTATTTGGCGGTTATGAAACTTATCTGGCACAATACAAAGCCAGAGTCTTTAATAGAATCCCTTACTTCATAAGAAAAGGAATTATAGAACGAGGCATAAATTCATTAAAACCTACTGCTAAGAAGAAAGGTTTAATTAATAAAGCTAAGAGATTTGTTGAAGGAACATTCCATGATGATCAGCTCTCTCATGCACGCTGGCGAATTTTTGTTGGTGAAGAGTTAAGAAAAAATCTTTTCTCAGACGGATCATTGAAGGAAATTAGTTCGCCGCCATCACAACACATCGAACAGCTTTTTAATCGGGCTGGTAATCGTGGGGATTTGAATAGGAGTCTATATGTTGATGTGAAGAGTTATCTTTGCGATGACATTTTAACCAAGGTAGATCGTATGTCAATGGCGGTATCCCTCGAAGCGAGAGTTCCGTATCTTGATCCCGATTTGGTTGCCCTTGCTTTTCAAGTTCCGGAAAGATTCAAAGTTACTTCGAAAGACACAAAAATTATTCTTAAAAAGCTCGCAAGTAAATATGTACCGTATGAATGTGTTTATAGACCGAAGGAAGGGTTCAGCATACCAATTAAGAATTGGCTTACAAATGAATTTCGCCCTTTGATGGAAGGACTACTCGATCCTAAAAAAATTAAACAAGAAGGAATTTTTAATTCAAATACTGTAGAAAAACTTAAACTAGAACACCTAAACGGAACTGCAAATAATAGTCATATTCTTTGGTCGTTAATCGTTTTCCAGGATTGGAAAAGAAGATGGCTGGAAGGTGAAGCATTAAAATGAAAAAGATAGAACGCAACTTAGAACAAGCATCAAAAGAAAATTATGATTTAATTATTATTGGAGGAGGAATATATGGTGCATGTCTGCTTTTAACAGCTTCACAAGCAGGCAAAAAAGCATTGCTGTTTGAAAAAGATGATTTTGGTGCTGCAACCAGTTTCAATAACCTTAGAACCGTGCATGGCGGGCTTCGCTATTTACAATCACTGGACGTTAAAAGAATTTTTGAATCAGTTTCTGAAAGACGATGGTTCTTCAGAAATTTCCCAGATCTTGTTAAACCTCTCCCATGTTTAATGCCGCTTTACGGTAAAGGAGTTTACAGACCATCAATTTTCAGATTTGCACTGCTCTTAAATGATTTGCTCTCATCCAACAGAAATATTGGTGTAATAGATGAAAAGCAATTGCCTAACGGCAAAATTGTAAACTCAGAAAAAGTAAAAGAAATTTATCCTCAAGTTGATGATAAAAATCTAAAAGGTGGTGCTGTCTGGTTCGATGGTGCAATGCCTGATTCACAAAAAGTGCTAATTGAAATTGTAAAATGGGGATGTGAACTCAACGGCTCGGCATTGAATTATACTGAGGTAACTGATCTTCTTATAAAAGATGGGAAAGTGCTCGGAGTAAAAGCAGTTGATAAAACAACTGACCGGATATATGAATTTAAATCTGAAAAAGTCATTAATGCAGCAGGTCCTTGGTGCAGAACCTTAACAACCAAATTTGATAAAGACTATCCTGAATTATTTAAAGATTCTTTTGCATGGAACATTCTTTTTAATAAGCCGGCTCTGTCAACACATGCTCTTGCAGTTACTCCCAAGAAACCTGGAGCAAGAACATACTTCGTTCATCATTGGAAAGGATTACTATTTGCCGGTACAGTTCATTCTCCTTGGAAGGATTCCTCCAGAACACCAATTCCTGATGAAAGATCAATCAGAACTTTTATTGATGAATTAAATTTCAGTATTAAAAATCTTAACCTAAACTTATCTGATGTTTTACAAATTTTTCCCGGACTGCTTCCTGCTAAAGAAGAGGGGAGTGATAAAATTGCTGTGAGAGAAGTTATTCTTGATCATGGAATAAACGGCGGACCAAAAGGATTTTTCAGTGTCTCGGGAGTTAAGTTTACTACCGCAAGATTAGTAGCTGAGAAAACAATTAAAAAGATTTTTAGTAAAGAAATAAAAATTTTATCTCGAGACGGTCGAAAACCTTCAGATTCTAAGGAGCTTGGTATTTTTAGTAATCAATGGATTCCTACACAACCGAATGGTTGGGAAAACACATTAAAAAATATCATTCAAAATGAGTCGGTAGTCCACCTTGATGATCTATTGGTTAGAAGAACTTCGTTAGGAGATAATCCAAAGCTTGCGCTTGAGCATTCCAAAAAATACTGCAGTCTGTTCAGTTGGAATGAATCGGAAACTTCGAGAGAAATTACGAGATTGAAATCATTTTATAATTCGAGAAGGATTTCAGATTTAGATTAATCAAATTAATGGAGATTTAGTTTTGCCTAATGCATTAGTTACAGGAGCCAATGGATTTACTGCCAGTTACGTTTGTCGTCAGCTTCTTGAAAAAGGATATAAAGTCCGCGGCTTAGTCAGAAAAAATGCCGATATGAAATTAATCGATGGAATATCCATCGAACTTTGTTATGCCGTTCTCGCATTGGATACAGATTTTTCTTCCGTAATGGATGGAATTGATGTAGTA
>DAIMIJ010000164.1:0-5134 GCA_036722835.1 Ignavibacteriaceae bacterium
CTCTCCTCCTTTTCTCTTTTTAACAACCTTTCGACTTTTTCAATTAGATCATCAGGAGAAATCGGCTTCTCAACATATTCATCAACAGGAACAAGTTCGCTTTTTCCAAAATCCATTCCCGTAGTTTTTGAAATTGAGGTATACATAATTATTGGTGTTTCGATTTTTTCCTTCCGGAATTTTTGAGCTAGAAAAAATCCATCATCCGGTTCATTCATCATTACATCGAGGATTATGAGATCCGGAGAATTTTCTTTAACGATTTTGTATCCATCATCAGGATTTGAAGCCGTAACGGTCTCATATCCTTTTGCATTAAGCACTAAAGTGCTTGCATCAAGTATGTCGGGATCATCGTCTATGATAGCTATTTTTGCCATAGTGTGCCTCTTTGATTAGTTAGTAAGTTTTAAATATGAATTGGGATTTTCAAAATTGTCTCTGAGTATATTTTGAGTTAGCCGATGTAAAAAAATTAAGGAGTTTTTATCTGTAGATATATAATTCTTAAAAATATCGTTGTGCATTCTATCCTCAAATTTTTACTTCAAGCCTATTTCATATCCAATGCCACAGAAAGTTTATAAAAAGATAGGTTTAAGTTAAAATTTCATCAATATTAAAAACAAAAAAGAGCTTTTTCTTACTTTTGAAAATATTTCTTTTCCAAAAGAGAAAATGAAGACCGATTTTAAATAAACGTTATAAAAAAATTATTAGGCGAAGAATTCAGAGGATAAATAGGTTGTGCCTGAAACTCTATCAATTATGCTTTAGGATTGTTCCATTGGGAGATGTCTGGTTATGAGGGATTTCAAGGCATCAATTCCAACCTTTTCTTTGCAAGAAATTTCGAAGTGAACTATGTTCAAAACTCTCAATACGTTTATGAGTTCCGAATTTATTCCATACTCAATTTTATTTACAGCAGCAACAAAAGGAATTGCCTTATTTTTTAGATTATAAAAAATGTTTCTCTCTTCCGGTGACAACTTCTCACGTGCATCAAGCACTACAATAACAAAATCTGCAGATGAAATTGCTTCGATTGTTTTCTCCAGGTGATTTTGTTTTAGGTCATTCAGATAATCAACGGCGATAGTATCTACAAGGAGAACGTGTCCATATGGAGGAAGATCCATTGCTTTTTCTACAAGAGTTGTCGTGGTTTCGGTATCTTCACCCACAACGCATACGTCTTGCCCGCAAAATGCATTGACAAGTGAAGATTTACCAACCTTTTTTCTGCCGATGAATACGATTCGTTTTCTTTCAGATTTAGCTGAAGAGATCAATTCATTTCCCCAATACTCTCTAAAATTGTTTATCTCGGTTTTGACTCAATATTTATTTTTGTTCTCTTGTTTAAGCTTTTTCTCCCCGTATTTGAGAGTAAGCTCATCACCCAAAGACAAAAAGCGTTCCATCAATCCATAATAAAATAAAGAATGGAGTTTAAGCAGAATTATATCATTTCAGAATAAATTGAAATTACAATGCTGCTGTGTATTTCAAATCTTATAAAGGCAATTCTCTTTTTTAAGAATATATTTAGCAATTAGCAAGATGTATTGAGGTAGTCACCCTACTCCACTAGCAGATTATGTTGGCATATAAAAACGCAAATATGAAACTCTCCTAATGCGAGCGAGCTCGTAAATACTAAAAAGTTTAAGTTATAATAAATCGATTTCCTGTCACGAAATGGTTCTCCGAATACACCTAAGGTGGAGAGGTTGGTAGTGATAACCTTGGAGTAAGCTTTACTTTTTCTTCAGCACAAAACCCGTGGAAGGATTGAGCGTAATTTTTTTCTTTGCTTTGCCTAGAGACTTGGTTCCGGCAGAGTTTTCGTTCACTAATATATCCCACTCACCTGCAGGTAAAACAAACTCCTCTTTCATTGATGGATTTGCATTGAAAAGTACAACGAATAAATCCTCCTTATACTTCAATCCATAACCAACCGTGAATGGATTATCCTTAATATGATAGAATGCCACATCTTCATAATCTGCTCTGCGGAATGCATCATACTTATTTCTCAGCTCAATCAAACCTTTGTAATAATCTAACAGGTCTTTGTTAATCTTAGCGTGGTTGTAGTTAATATAATTTGTCTCGTTATCTTTTTCATAGCTGTTGTGATCAATCTTCCCCGAATTTTTGTCTAATGATTTAGGGTCGTAAGGAATCACTTTGCTTCGTGCAAATTCCTGTCCCGAATGAATCATTGTTATTCCTTGTGAGGTGAACAAGAACAATGCCCCAAGCTTATTTAGCTTAAGCTGCAGGGGAGTAAGTTTTGTATTATTATCAACATCAGTAATTATTTTTTCGGGATCAACTTCGCGAGTTCCGATACGAATGAAATCTCCAAAAGTATAACCATCATGACTTTCAAGATAATTAACAGCATGTTCTTTCTTCTGAAACAATCCGTTTTTATCTTTGACTAAAGTTCCGTTTACATAACTTTTAATTCTATCTGGATTATTATTTCCATGCCATTTACCAAATATCCAGCCGTGCCCATCACGAGGATTTTCACCCTTAATTCCATTTCTTATTTGATCATTCCAGCTTCCCCAACCGCGGAGGGAAAATCCCATCGGGTCATAGCCGCCGCCCCATGGTTCACAAACAAAAATAACATTTGGATTTATTTTTTGTGCTTCACGAATTATTTCTTCAATTGTTTCCCAATCAATCAGCTTTCCAAGATCAAAACGAAATCCATCAACATGATATTCTTTCATCCAGAAAAGAATGCTTTCAATAATTAATCTCCGGACCATTGGTCTTTCAGTTTTCAAATCATTTCCGCAGCCGCTTTGAGCAGTACAATTTCCGTTTTCATCTAACCGGAAATAATATTCCTTATCAATCTCCTTTAAGTTTCCAGTTTCATATTCGGAAAGATGATTATAGACGACATCCATGATTACTCCGATACCTTCCCTATGAAATGCCTTCACCATATCCTTAAAATCACTTATCTGTTTGCCTGAAGCGCCTCCCCATTTATTCTTCTCGAGTTTACCATCGCTATAGTAACCTTCAGGTGCGAAGAATGCAGCAGTCATGTATCCCCAATGATTTCTTTCATACGAATTCCAATGATTGTATTTTCCGTTAAGAGAATCTTTATAAGGAATTTCAATATTCGCAAATTCTTGTGAAGGAAGAAGTTCAACAGTATTTACACCCAGTGATTTGATATAATCCAATCCGCCCGTCTTTCCTTTTTCTGTTAGCCCCAAATAAGCTCCGGCATTTTTCACTCCTGAAGTAGGATGAACCGTCATATCTCTTACGTGCATTTCATAAATAATTAAATCACGCCAATCACGTTTAATCCATTCATCGCCTTGCCAGTCATAATCACCTTCTTTTATGACAATATTTTTTCTCGGACTGTAATATGTATTAAACGTTGCAATTGCTTTTGCGTAAGGATCAACACAAAGTATATCATTCCCTTTTCCATCGGCATGAATTACTTTGAATCCGTAAAAGATTCCGTATAATTCTCCATCCAAACTTATTTCCCAAACGCCATCATTATCTCTGCTCATTGCATATTCCTGTCCAACATTATCTTCGACCTTAGTAAAAGTAACAAGCAAAACATTTTTTGCAGAAGGTGCAAATAGACGAAAAAGCGTTCTTCCGTTTTCAACAACCGATCCAAGCTTTTTATTTGAATAGTACTTATCAAGTTGCTTCAACTTTTTGAAATATTCTTTTTGCTCAATTGTCAGTTTTGAATGATGAGTGTCGGCAGTAAACAATTTTGGATCCTCTAATTTGTTAGCAGAAAAATTTACCAAGTATAATACCAGAAAGATTATTAAGGTTTTCATAATTCAATGCTTGAATATTTTGTTTAATAATAACATTTACCGGTTAGGTCTGAAAATGAGACATGCTTGTATTAAGCGGTGCCGGAAATAATTTTACCATCTACAACGGGAGTTACACAAATTAATGGTTTTTCGGAAACATTAAAGCTTGAAAATATTTCTTCGAATAATTCAAACTGTCTTCCTCTTCGTTCAAGCTTTGAAAATTTGTTGTAAGACATAAACTTTCCATGCTTATCGGACGGAGCATTAAAATGATATGCTCTCGAAAAATCTTCTGCTGCCCGTTCTTTAAGATAATCTATTTTGTAATCATCACCACCCTCAACTTGATAGCTGTACGCTTTAAATTCTATAACCAAACCTTCTTTGATGATTAAGTAAATATTTAAGATGATTTCGTTCACGATGGCTTTTTCTTATTCGATAAGGCAAAATATACCAGAGGCAGGCAATATAAAAATGCAAATTTGCACAGTATGCTTTCAATTGAATCTCTTAGTCCTGTATAACCTAAAAACAAAAATGTGAATGCAATTCCAACAGGAATAATTAAACTGAGATGTCCATAAAACAAATACTTCAGTGGGATTGGAAATTTTTGTTCTTTGTTACGGTTCATATTTTTTATAATCAAAATAAACGAAGCCAACAATGGTAAGTAATAAAAGAAACCGTAAAGATCACCTAAGGGATAATTGTAAGTTGCATAAAGCACCGTGCATTTCACAATATCAAATTCATTTATTATAACTGAATAATAAATTACAAAAACTACTGCCGGCAAAAATATGACAGGAACCAACTTACTTTTATTTCCAAATAATGAAAGCACGAAAAGTAAATTTAGCGGTGGAAGGAATGTGATATCTACAAAAGCAAGATAAGCCATGAATGAACTTGATAATCCAATTCCGCAAATGAAATACTCAATAGCTTGATATCCAAAAAGAAGAAACATAATTGAAATTACGAGTAGGTTTAATTTATTCTTCTCAGCAAAGATTAAAAGATTGATTAGGAAAATCAGTTCAAGACTAGCTATGAGCAGCGATATTATTCCGTTCCAGTTGTTCATGAATTTTTATAATAATAATACCTTAGCGTACCTAAAACCTTTTCATCGGTAAATATCAAAGACGCTAAGGCAAAAAAGACAGTTTTTATGCTTTTGGACCTATCATCCTCTCTGGTCTTACAAATTCATCAAATTGTTCTGCAGTCAATAAGCCAAGCTCAACAGCTGCTTGCTTCAATGTTTTCTTCCC
>DAIMIJ010000165.1:0-5123 GCA_036722835.1 Ignavibacteriaceae bacterium
CGATATTATGGATGGCGATTATATAGTTCCTAATCCGACAATTAGAATGGAATTAAGCGATCCTTCAATTCTTCCGATTATTGACACGAGTGCTTTAGCAATTCAGCTAGATGACATGCCAATTTACTTTGCACAGAATCCCAATATTCTCACTTATCAATTTAATCCCGCTAATCCTAAGATGGTTGTAGAGTATAAACCTGTTCTCAAGGAAGGCGAACACATCCTGAAAGTAATTGCCAATGATGGTTTTGGTAATTTGGTTGATTCTTCGGGATTTCAGAAAAGATTTTTAGTCTCAGGTGAGACAAAGATTTTAAATGTTTATAATTATCCAAATCCGGTTAGGGAAAACACCTATTTTACATTCAGGTTGACTCAAATTCCAGATCAAGTAAAGATTATGGTATATACAATTGCAGGTAGACTTGTAAGGGAAATCATCAAAACAAGAAGCGAGCTTAACACCGACTTTAACAAAATCTTTTGGGATTGCAGGGATGAAGATGGTGATTTACTCGGCAACGGAACTTATCTCTACAAAGTTATTATGGATACTGGTGAAAAAACAGAATCTAGTGTTCATAAGTTAGCGATTGTCAGATAAAAATTAGGTTTTAAGAAATTATTTTTAGCTGTCACTTGAGGGAGACATTTTTTCCCATTATGTTTTAGTCAAAGAAAAATTTTCATTCTCAACGGTGGTGAATTATGAAAAAATTATACTTATTCATTTTCGTCTTATCTTTTTCTTCACTCAGCTTTTCTCAATGGGGATATCCTAGACAAAATACCGGCGAACTGACTGGCGGTTTAGGTCTCAACTGGATTGATGGAGAGCTTTTCTATTCTCTTTATTTTACTCCTGAAATTTCCTTCTTGAATTTTGGTGTTGGGCTTGATCTCAAGCTTGATATTAATTCCGAAGGAAATCTTAGAAAAGAAAATTTTAACGAGTTTTCTGATTACTTGAGCATAATCAGATATCTCCGTTATGGTTTAAAGAACGATCCGGTATTCATAAAACTCGGTGCACTTGATTATTATACGTTAGGTCACGGAAGCATAATGTATTTATATAACAACAGCCCAACTTATGATGTAAGAAAGATCGGATTAGTTTTTGACATTGATTTTGGACAATTCGGGTTTGAATCAATTTACAGCAGATTTGGTGAAGCCGGAGTTGCCGGTCTTCGTGGATATGTTAGACCGCTAAAATTTTCAAGCGCGGGTGATATTCCAATTCTCGGTAATCTTGAAGTCGGTGTTAGTTATGCTGGAGATTTTAATGAGAATGCCGGGTTGATCTCAGGTTCGTACGATAAAGTTCAAAGAAAAATTAATATTGTGAAAGACGAAGGGGCTATCAGCATATTCGGTATTGATCTAGGATTGCCGATCATTCGAGGAGCAATGGCTAACCTTACACTTTATGTAGACTATGCTAACATATCCGGATTTGGAAGTGGAACAGCCACTGGAGCAATTCTTAATATCAATCCATTAGGATTAGTATCAGGATCAGTAAAACTTGAGAGAAGATTTAACGGCGATAATTATATCCCTTCGTACTTTAATTCTTTTTATGAAATAGAAAGATTCAAAGTTGATACGTCCGCCGGAACATTTGTAAGTAAGGCACAATTACTTTCAGGTTTAACAAATGTTGGCAATGGTTTTTACGGTGAACTGGGAATAAATGTTTTGGGATTGTTTAATATTCTTGGCAGCTACCAAAGATTAGATAAGCACCCGACGAGTGGAATTTTACATCTAGGAGCTGAAATCGCTCCGGAAAACTTTCCATTCCTTGCCCGCACCGGTTATGACAAAATCAATATTGTCGATGAAAAGGATTTATTTAAACTGGATGACAGATCATATCTATTCTTTGAGTTAGGATACAAACCATATCCGTTCATGATTGTTTCTATGTTATACAATTGGACTTTTAGTCCTATCAGAGATAAAGATGATAACGTAATTGATTTCAAACCACAGAAGAGAATTGAACCTCGGGTTTACTTTGTATATCCTTTTAATTTTTAAGAAAGTGTAATGTAAGTTTTAGGAAAAAATTTGATTTGACCTAAACTCAAATATTATTCTCTAAAAATTTTCTAAGTTCTTCAACCGAGTGAAATATAAAATCACTTTTAAGTTGAAGAACTTTTTCTTTGGCATAACTGTCCCAAAGAACAGATGCAATCTTTACACCAGCAGCTTTTGCTGCTTTAACATCTGCTGGTGAATCACCAACCATCAAAACATGATTACGTTCGAATCTGAATTTTTCAATGAACTTATTAATTCCTTCTGCTGATGGCTTATGTTCAGCAACATCATCACCTGTGATTATCAAATCGAAATAATCGTGGATCTCCAATTTTTTTAGTGTGATGACTGCGGCTTTTCGTCCCTTACCGGTATAAATTGAGAGAAGAACATTTTTTTCTTTTAGGTGAGATAATAAATCTTTTATACCCGGATATAAATCTGCCATATGATGGTTTACGCTGTAAAAATCATAATAATCTTTTTTCGCAACTTCGAAATCATTGCCGCACATATCCTTTAGAATTTGATCTTCTGTTGGGCCGAACAAATTAACAATCTCGTCAGGAGAATAAGTTTTGCCTAAATATTTCTCGGTAATGTGATTGAATGATGCAAAGATTAATTCATTTGTTGATGTGAGTGTTCCGTCAATATCGAAAATAATCCCTTTAAATTTCATTTTTCACTTGAAGTAATTTTAAATACAATAATTTTTCCATCCATATTTGAAACCGCAAAAGTGCTACCGGTTATTTGTTGAACTGAATGTATGCGTGATGTTCCCATAAAGAAAAGCGGATGAACATTATAATCCTTATCAATCAAATAAACTGTTCCATTCTTGCTTCCAAAAATTATATTCTGATCCCAATCAATGAGCTGATTCGGCATGGTATCTAAACTGTATCCAACTTTAACTTCTTTGATTAGCTTGCCATCTGAAGCAGAGGCAATATAAAATTTATCCAAAATACTTTTTACAAAAATTTTCTTTTTATCTTGACTAATCCCGATTGATTCCCAGCTATTAAAATCCTTTTTCCGCCAGGAGGTTGTGCCAAGCGAAAGATCAACTGCTGAAATAAATTTATCAGGTGTTGAAACGAAAACATTTTTTCCATCACTGACTGGCCAGCAAGCCGCAGGTGAGTAATAGAAATTTTTATTTTCCGTCCATTTCCAAATTAGACTTCCGGTTGTTTTGCTTAAACAATAAACATAATTATCCCAGCAGCCGAAAATTATTTTATCATCAATAACTAATGGTAGTGTTTCGATCATCCTTTCAGCGGAATTATTTTCCCAAATTAATTCTAAACTATTCATTTCATAGCAATAGACTTTTCCGGAGGAAGAGCCAACAATAATCGCTTTTGTTTTTGCGCCATTATAATTTGTTTCGGTAATAGCTAATTGAGAAGTAAGCGCTTCATTCAGCCCCAATGTTTGTATGATCTCGCCATTTTCAGAATTTATAGTGATCAAATCACCTTCAATTGTGGCGGCCGCAATAATTTTATCAGTAATCGCTGGCCGGCTAAAGATGGTTCGGTTTAAATTATTTTTCCAGATTAAATTCCCTTTCAAATCATAACATGATAGAACACCATCAATTGATGAATGGAAGATTCTATCATTTTCAACCAGCAGCGAAGTTGAAGAAGATTTCTTTAGATTTTTCTGCCAAAGCATTTCAACTTTGTTTGAATATTTAATAAACTGAGACGAATCAACTTTCGTGACTTGGTTTCGCATTTTTCGCGGTAGTGAACCCCATAATTGCGGAATGCTATCAACTTTAACCTCAAATAATTTTATTGAATCTGTCATCAGATTAACTAAGGTATAACCTGGAAATTTAGAATCGCTGAGTGTTGATCTTCCCATAGCAGCGGGAAGTCCGGCGAAGTTCATTAATTTGTTTGCATGACCATGCCCAATAAAAATTGCTTTAACGTTATGACCAGCTAGCATATTTGTAACTTCAAACCAATTATCAACGTCACCATCAAGCGGGTGATGGATATAAAAAATTATTTCCTGTGTGGCAGACGTTTGTTTAAGCACATCTTCTAACCATCGTAAACTCTCCACCGAGACATGCCCGCCGCCGCCACGCCAAGGAATCCCGCTATTGATTCCAATGTGTCTAACATTTTGAAAATCAAACTGAAATTTATCATTGCCCCAAAGTTCTATAAACTTTGTGCACCCGCTTTCGCTCCATTTAGTATCATGATTACCGGGAATTATGTAGTAAGTAGTTTTTAAGCTATCCAAAATTTTCTTTGCTAACTCCAATTCGGAGTTTCCACCCTTCTCAGCTATATCGCCTGTTGCAATCACCAATTTGATGTCATTACGTTTATTGATGTCGTTTACTACTAATCTTAGATCATCATCTGCTTCGGGCGAACCAATGTGAATATCGGTTATCCATGCGTAGTTGTAATTCTGACAGAAAGATGAAACTGAGACAACTAAAGAAAAAAGTATTGTTAAAACTATTTTCATAAAATTTTATCTATTTTTATAAACAAAGTTAGCAATTTTTATTATTCTATATTTCAATAACTCTATTCTTACAATGTTAAAAATTTTTCTGAAGAAAAATGAAGAAAAACGAATCCGTAATGGACATCTTTGGGTATTCAGCAATGAGATTGAGGAGATAATCGGTGAACCTGGCAATGGTGATTTGGTTGAAGTTTATGATTCAAAAGAGCAATTACTGGGTTCGGGTTTCTATAATAAAAATTCGCTTATCGCTGTAAGACTAATCTCCAAATCGAAAGTCGTTAGTTTACAAGATTTGTTCAGCAATAGGATTATGAATGCTTATAATCTGCGAAAAAATTTTTATCCTCATCGAGAATCATTTAGGTTAGTCTTTGGTGAAAGTGATTTTTTCCCTGGCTTGATCATTGATAAGTATAACAACTCATTCGCTCTGCAGGTAAATTCATTTGGTATTCAACGAAACATTGATTCAATAATTGAAATCCTGAAAAATGAATTTGACGCACAAAACATCTTTACAAAAAATGATTTTTATCTGAGAA
>DAIMIJ010000166.1:0-1094 GCA_036722835.1 Ignavibacteriaceae bacterium
AAATGGCGGGGGACGCAAAGGAAATTGCTTTATGAATTACTCTATCACAAAATCTTTGTTTAAGAAATTCTTAAACCAAAATTGTACATATTCTCGCTGATCATGAAGTCTTTTTACAGATCTTATTCCGTGTCTTTCATTTGGATATAGCATAAATTCAAAATGCTTATCGAGCGTTGTCAGTTTGTCAACAAGCTGGAGTGTGTTTTGCATATGCACATTATCATCCAGCACACCGTGTACAATACGTAATAATCCTTTGTACTTATAAGCATGTGTCATTACAGAACCAAATTTATAACCATCAGGATTTTCTTCAGGCAAATCCATATATCTCTCCGTATAAACATTATCATAGAGGAGCCAATCGGTAACAGAATAATCTGCGATGCCGTGAGTGAAGTAGTCTGAGCCCAAAGTAAGCGCCATACAAGTAACATAACCGCCGTAGCTTGCACCGGTAATACCAATTTTTGTGGAATCAATAAAAGATTTTTTCTTAAGCCATTTAACTGCAGTCGTATAATCCTCAATTTCCCATTTGCCTAGATTGCGATACATGAATGATTTTCCTTTTCCGCCAAAATAAGCCGAACCACGATGATCAACCGTAAAACTTATAATATCGTTTTGAGCAAAAAAATATTTATCAAGATTTGTGAAGAATGAATTCAAGACACGGATTGTTCCGGGTCCTCCATAAACCGAAAACAGAACCGGATATTTTTTGTTCTTATCAAAATTCGGAGGAAGTACCCACATTGCTGGCAGTTGCAATCCATCTGGTGTTTCAATCATGAATAACTCTGTTTTGCCAAAGTTGTAATCACCAAAATTTTTTGTTCTTCTGTCGCCAAGATTTCTGATGAAATTGCCATTGCCATAAAATAGGTCCAACTTTGCCGGAGTGTTAACATCAGAATGTCGGTCGTAAAAATATTTTCCATTGGGTGATACCGATGTGCTATGTATGCCATCAATATTTGTAAGGCGTTTAAGACTATTACCATCGAAATCAACAACAAATAAATGAGTTTCAAGTATCCGGTCTTTGTTTCCCTCGAAATAAATTTTGTTATTAATTTCATCAACCA
>DAIMIJ010000166.1:1194-5104 GCA_036722835.1 Ignavibacteriaceae bacterium
TAGAAAAGTTCTTTGCTATCCGGCGACCAAAATGGCCATGCAGTATATTGATCAACTGACTCATCTTCATCAACCCAAACAATTTTATTTTCTGAAAGATGTGCTACACCGAGCTTAACTTTTGGATTAGGATCGCCTGCTTTGGGATAATGCTGCCACTCAATTTCGGCGTGAACCCCATCAGCTTTATAAAGAGGAAATTTTGGAACAGGTGAGTCATCAAAATTTAAGAAAGCAATCATCTCGCTGTTTGGTGCCCACCAAAATGCGAGGTAATTCAACGCCCTGCCAATTATCTCTTCCATATAAACCCACGAAGCATAACCATTATAAATAACTTCTGAAGCAGTGCTGGTTAAACGCGTTTCTTTGCCGGTTTCTACATTAACAACATAAAGATCTCTGTTTCGAGTAAATGCAACTTTCTTTCCATCTGGTGAAAGCACGGGATTAACTTCTTTATCTTTATCATTTGTCAAACGCTTAAGTTCGTTTTTTGTCAATGAATAAAAGTAAAGATCATCATTATTATTAAAAAGCATTCCCGAATAATCGTTAGTTATTTCAATATTTTGTTCTGCTGAAAATCCGGCTTCTTTAAGATTAACATTGATAGCATCATAATCAATTAAAACAGTTTCTTCTCCGGTTTGGGCATTGACTTTTACCAAAGAGCTTTTCTGTGCCCCCCGTTTTTGAAGGAGATAATGATCATCATCAAACCATCCCTGTATTTGCGGAAGAGGTTTAAAGATTCTTGGCTCACCGAACAAGTAAACCTGATCAAAGGATAGTTTTTTATCCTGCGCAAATAGCCCCAAATGAAGCGAGATAAAGCTTATTATGAAAAGAAATATGAGTTGAGATTGTATTAATGAAGTGGTCATGAGAATTCCAGATAATAATCATATGAAATAAAGTGAATATTCTGGAAATTAAAAAGACCTTGACAGGAAGAATACCACCATATTGTGAAAGTTGGATTATTTCTGTTCGATCCCGTTTGTAGAGCAAATTGTCCAGCGAAAATTAAAAAAATTTTGCACGTAAGCCGCATACGTTTTGAGGTTTGTAAAAAGTTTATCTAAGTTTCAATACAATTTTTTAATAACTTGAAAATGCCTGTTATCAATTCGGCAAAAAAAATATTACTCCAAAATAATAACCAAGGAGACTTAATATCATGAATGCAAACAAATCACTTTGGGTTAATAAACAGAACTTAAAACTTGGCATATCTGCAATTGGTTTGCATGGTAAAAAAATTGGGACGGTCAAACAAGTTGTACACGACGGCGACACCCTCAACACAAGGTTAATTCACAATTTGGGTGTTAGGTTTCTTGGTATAGATACTCCCGAAATTAGTTTTCAATTTCCCGGGACACATAATTTTATTAATCTTTCAGACAAAAGATGGGATGAATATTTCAGGTCTGGTAAGTGGAAAGAAAATTTTGCGATTGGTCAAGACCTTTATCATTACTTCAATAATATAATTGGTAATGGTAAAAATGTTTCTAAAAATCATGCTGAGCTTGCCGTTGAAGCCGAAAAATCTTTAGTGAAAATAATTACCGCAGATTTTAAAAAGAGCAAAAAAAGCATAAGATCATTTACTTTCTTTATGGCATTTGGCAATGATTTTTTAGATGGATATGGGCGGCTTCTATGTTATTTGAACAGCGCAACAGATAATTTTAAAAGCCAAAGAGATAAAGATGAAGTAAAAAAACTTTCCTATAATGAAAGGCAATTGGCAACAGGCTGGGCTGTTCCGTATTTCATTTGGCCGAATGTACAGCCCTTCCTATCAATAAAAGCATTTTCCAGAGAAAACGTGCTTCCCCAAAATTTCTGGACATTAATAAAAAAGGCGGGCAAGCTGCATCAAGCAAGAAAGTTTGTCGGCGATGCGAGAAACAGCAACAAGGGAATCTTTCACGGTACCAATCCGTTAAAGCTAATGCCATTCGAATTAAGAATTATATCAAGGAAAAAAGGACCGGATAGGTATGTAATTGACCTCAGGGATGAAGGAAATAATGTTTTATTAAAACCCGAAGAGTATATAAAAATTCCGCATCAAGAGGATAGATTGCACATTCCATCGGAATATGTTCCAATATTTCAGGTGTTTGGCTGGGTAATAAAACAATAAAAAGCCTAACCTAACCTTCCCAAAGGGAAGGAATAAAAAAGACAATATAGTATTGGAATGTAAAGTAAGTTGATAAAAAGGTTTTGCTCTTATGTATGATTATCTTTAATCATGCGCTAAAAAAAGTCTATGAAGAAGCCAATTCCAAATTTTGAAATCTTTCTATCATAATAAGAGCTGAACATATCTCTTCCGGAATAGTAAGAAGCATAAATTACGATTCCCTTTTTTTCCCAACCCCCAAACTTCATTCCCACCATCAATTGGTTGCTACCGGAATATTTGGCAGTACCATCAAGATAAAAATGGTCTGCCAGAAATATGTTTGCATCATTACTAAACACTTTACCAAATATGTTTGAAACTGCAAACTCAAACCCGAAATTAAAATTATATTTTTTCAATTCATCAGGACGGACGAGAGCTGCATAAGATAAACCACCATAATACTTCAGCAAATAATTTTCAGATTGGAGCTGATGAGCAACAGTTAATTCCCCAAAATCTTTTGTGAATGGAATAGGTTCCTTTCCATCAATCCACACATCCTTATCGGCATCATAACTTCCATCTACAAGGTGAGCGCTGTTGTGAATAATTCTGAATCGTGCAAGTAACTTACTCTTTTCAAATTGGCTTGAGTAAGAAAAATTACCCCCAAAGAAACCATCCACAGCAGAAATTTGTAACCGCTTTCCAGCATAACTTTTTGAAAATGCATAAGTCATAAATTCTATACCCGCTGTAATACGCGTTTTTGAATCACTGGACTCAAACGACAATAGATCCACAGTGTTGCCAATATCTACCTTTAGATTTGTGGTTGTAGTATAATATAAAAGACCTAACCGCGCTTCCTGATTATTGGCTTTTAATGGCATAAAATTTAATCCACCAGGAAGAAAAATGAAGTTACAATTGCTCTGTGAAAACGTACTGGGCGAAAAAACAAAGAGTACGGCAATTATAATTATTATTTTATTCTTCATACATCACGCAATAATTTTTAAGTCAAAGTTAAGAAAAAATCTCAATGAATAAGAAATATTGAAGTGTTCTCGCATAAATAAAGTTTCATTTAATAAAAATATAATTAAAAGTACCTTTGATATCCTTTGTACAGGATATATTTTGAAATATAAAAATGGGTGGCTTAGTATTTAGAGGCTCGATTTTCGAGCTTGGTCCTGGAGGGACCCCAAATTCAAGTTTTTCGATTCCTGCCTTAATTGTGCAGTATTAATTGATAACAACCTTTTTAGAAAAAAGTCTGATTTAATTGTTAATCAGATTTGTAGTCAGAACACTATACTAAAAAAACAGTATTCCCTCCCAGAAAACTACTCAACCAATTAAAGCTCTGCAAAAATCGAATAGACAATGAATGAAAATTATAAAATCACATTCAATGAAAAAATCAAAATATCTGCGGTTTGTAGATTAATGGGAAGGCAAATAAGTTGCGGATGAAATTTGTTAGCTTGATATCGCATAAAATTATTCTCAATTCTTTTCTGATAGTCGTATGCATTTTCCCAACGATTAGTCTTCCTAATACCAGTTATGTGATGACCCTATCGAATTTGGTAATGATTGATGCTGGAGCCATTGAATTCGAAGTCAGCATTAAAAGTGTTAATGATAATTTCATTTTAACTTCCTATCAATGTTCTTTTCGACTGAGCCCTGATATCGGAAAAGATGACCGACTATCCTGTACATATATTGAAGGCACATCACAATTGACTA
>DAIMIJ010000167.1:0-5076 GCA_036722835.1 Ignavibacteriaceae bacterium
GGATTTGAAATACAAAGGAAAACTTTAAGTGGAGAGTTTGCTACAATTGCATTTGTTAAGGGAAGTGGAACAACAACTAAGAAAAACCAATACAGCTTTGCTGATAAAAACCTTGATGAAGGAAAATATTTCTACAGACTCAAGCAGATAGACTTTGGAGGTAAATATGAATACTCAAATGTAATTGAGGTCGAAGTAAGAACTATTGATAAATTCACACTGGAGCAGAACTATCCTAATCCCTTCAATCCAGTAACCACCATTGGTTATGTACTTCAAGAAAAGGGCAATGCAAAGCTCACTCTGCTAAATGCATTAGGTGAAGAGACAGCAGTACTTGTAAATGAAGAACAAGACAAAGGATATCACAAAGTAGAGTTAGACGGATCGAAGTTAGCTAGCGGAGTTTATTTTTACAGAATTCAAACTGGAAATTTTGTTGATACAAAGAAACTGATCCTCCTTCGCTAATACTTCGGTGAAAAGGTTTTGCGGAGGTAGAGATTTAGAGGAAAATTTAATGAGGAAACCGCTTTAAAAGAGGAAAACTGTCGGGCTTTGAGGGCAAAAGTCCGACAGTTTGAGTGTCATCTTGTGGAGGGGTGCTATGCTTAAAACTATTATCTATTTCTCGGGTAATAATATTCAAGCAGCGTGCCATTCGAATAATCATTGATTACTTCTCAAATTCAAAACAATTAATTCAATAAATGGGGAAATCGTAATTCTTACGTTGAAAAAGACAGTTTTACATGTAATTATATCTTGATGAAAGTAAAAATTCGTCTTTGTGAATAAAGGGGATTTTAGGATTTAATTTTTGTAGCTTTTAGTGGAAATGGGAAGGATACCGACTGACATAATTTGTTAAGTATGTCAGTCGGTACTGTTGTGTCATCATAAAGGAGGGATGCTATGCTTAAAACTGTGAGAGTAAATGATACAATCAAAATGCCATCTAAAATTGCTTGTTTTTAATCTACTCTCACCGTTATATTTATCTCAATTTCAGAATAAATATATTTAGTAAAGAATTTGAGACATTTATTTTAGAGGGAAAATGATGAATACTTTTGATGTTGAAGTCGAAGTAGATTACCGCGAAGAGATTCTTAAGCTTAAAAAAGAATTGAATGCTGTAATTTTAGCACACTATTACCAGGAATCCGAAATTCAAGATTTAGCTGATTTTGTTGGAGACAGCCTGGAACTAGCGAGAAGAGCAAAATCAACAAATGCAGATATAATAGTATTCGCAGGCGTTCATTTTATGGCAGAGACAGCTAAGATTCTTAATCCGAATAAGCCTGTTTTATTACCTGACTTAGAAGCCGGATGTTCATTAGCAGACAGTTGTCCCGCCCCTTTGTTCAAAGCATTCAGAGAGAAGCATCCTAATCATGTTGCCATTACCTATATCAACTGCACAGCAGCGGTTAAAGCATTAAGCGATATTATTTGCACATCAAGCAATGCAGAAAAAATCATAAACCAAATACCTAAGGATCAACCGATTTTATTTTCTCCGGATAGAAATTTGGGCAAATACTTATCAAAGAAAACCGGTAGGGATATGCTTTTGTGGGATGGAACTTGTATTGTTCACGAAACATTCAGCGAAAGAAAAATAATTGATTTGCAAACCGAATACCCGGAGGCAAAACTTATTGCACATCCTGAATGTGAAGATGCACTCTTAAACCGAGCTGACTTTATTGGATCAACAAGTAAACTCTTAAAGTTCACTCAAGAAGATTCAAGCATAAGCTATATTGTGGCAACAGAGGTTGGAATAATACATCAGATGAAGAAAGCATCACCGCATAAGTTGTTTATTCCTGCTCCGCCAGAAAAGAATTGTAATTGCAATGAGTGTCCTTTTATGAAATTGAACACGCTTGAGAAACTTTATCTTTGTATGAAAAATGGTAGGCCGGAAATCACAATGGATAAGGAAACGTTAGCCAAGGCATTAAAACCAATAGAACGAATGCTTGAAATGAGCTAAGATTTCTTAAGAATTATTTTGAATGTTGTTCCTTCGCCAATGATAGAACTCTTAACAAAAATTTTTCCTTTATGATAAACTTCAATTATTCTCTTCGATAGACTCAACCCTAAGCCCCAACCTCTTCTTTTAGTGCTGTATCCAGGCCGGAAAATATCCTTTCTACTTTTCAGATCAATTCCTTTTCCGTTATCTGTAATATCAACTTCAATTTCTCTTCGCAGTTCCTTAACGGTTATTTCAATTTTTCCCTGCTTATGATCAATTGCATCAAGAGCATTTTTGATAAGATTTTCAATAACCCATTCGAATAATTCTGCGTTTAATTCTGCATTTGCTTGTTTATCACCTTTCAAGATAATCTCAACGCTTTTTCCTAATTGAGGAAGCCGCCGTTCAAAATACTCTTTGACTTTATGAATTTCGTCATAGGTAGAAAGTTTTTTTAATTCTGGAACTGCACCGATTTTAGAAAAACGATTGGTAATCTTATTCAATTTTTCAACATCATCCGAAATTTCATCAGCGATATCTAAAACCCTGTCTTTATCCTGGTAATGCATTTTAAGCATTTCAATCCATCCCATTAAGCTTGAAATTGGCGTTCCAAACTGATGAGCGGTTTCTTTTGCCATTCCAACCCAAATATTGCTTTGCTCACTTTTTTTAATATTGCTGAATCCGATGTATCCGAGAATTATAAAAAGTGCGGCTATAAGAATTTGAAGATAAGGATAAAATTGTAATTGGTCTATCAGCTCTGAATCACCATAATGAATTTTTTGAAGAATTATACTATCCGCATAGGTAACAAGAATTGGATTATGCTGTTCATCCATTTTCTTAATTTTTTTTTCGAATAAATCTTTCAATTGTGTTTTAGATAGGGTAGTATCGTACTTAACGTTTCGTATATCGCTTAGGTTATTAAGATTTAAAACATTCTGCGCATCGGTAATAACAAGAGGAAAATCTATAGGTCTGATAATGTTTTCAAAAAGGAAAGTCAGATCGGCACCAGAATCTGTTGTGTTGGCAATATATTCTATGCCCTTCGCATACAGCTCAACTATTTGCTTTTCTTTTTCCTGAAGCTTTTGTACCAAATTCTGAGTATAGAATAATGTTCCCGCAGCTATAAGAATAGCAATTATCAATAAAAAGATTTTGAAGTTTACCGAAGCAGGTCCGCCGGACATTTTCATGGAGGTAAATCCAATTACTTATGAATTAATTAAAACCGAGATAAAGTTATTTGATTTATATCAAAAATCGTGTGCAATTATTTAGTGTTATTTTTAGTTCATGTAAAACGTTTGATCTCTTTTAGGACCGACCGATACAATTTTAATTTTCATTCCGGCTTGTTTAGAAATAAAAGTTAAATATTCTTTGGTTTGGATTGGCAAGTCGGCAAACGACCTGCAATTAGAAATATCCATTTTCCATCCTTTAAGAGTTTCGTAAACTGGAGTGATGATTTGAAGTCTCTCAAAATCAGTTGGAAATGACTTCAAGAGTTTTCCGTTTAGCTTATAACCGGTGCAAACTTTAATTTCAGGAAAATCACTTAGCACATCGAGTTTGGTAATTGCAACTTCATCAATTCCATTTATCATAACAGAATAGTGAACTAAAAATGCATCGAACCATCCGCAACGTCTTGGTCTTCCTGTTGTAGCACCAAATTCAACACCAATTTTCCGGAGTTTTTCGCCGTCATCATCTAACAATTCTGTTGGGAAAGGTCCATATCCAACACGCGTTGTGTATGCTTTAACAATACCAATTACATTATTAATTTTATTTGGAGGAATTCCTGTACCTGTGCATGCTCCGCCGGATGTAGGACTTGAAGAGGTTACAAACGGATAAGTTCCATGATCAACATCCAAAAGTGCACCTTGAGCACCCTCAAGCAATATTGATTTTCCTTTTGTGATAGCGTTGTTCAGATATGCAGGAACATCTTTAATGTACTTGTCAATCTTCTTGTCAAATTCTAAATATTGATGGATTATCTCTTCAACATTAAGTTCTTCTTTCTCATAAACTTTTTTTAAGAGATTGTTTTTTTCTTCCAGATTTTTTCTAATCTTTTCTTCGAGAGCTTTCTTATTTAATAAGTCGACAATCTTAATTCCTTTGCGGGCATACTTATCAATGTAGCATGGACCAATTCCTCTTCCGGTAGTTCCAATTTTATTTTCTCCGCTTTCTTGAATGGAATCAAGAAGCTTGTGATATGGCATAATCAGGTGGGCATTGTGACTGATGAATAATCTCCCATCAACCTTAATATTATTTTTTTCGAGGAGAGTTATTTCATCCAACAAAGCAGTCGGATCAATCACAACTCCGTTTCCTATCACGCAAACAACACCTTCGCGTAAAATACCTGAGGGAATTAAATGAAGAATGTATTTATTGTTTCCGATTTCAACCGTGTGACCGGCATTGGCTCCGCCTTGATACCTTGTTACTATATCATATTTTTCACTTAAGATATCAACAATTTTACCTTTGCCTTCATCGCCCCATTGGCTGCCGACAAGTACTGTTACGCTCATGAATTTTCCTTTGGTAGGTAGAAAATAAAACTCCGAATTAAAAATCCGGAGTTATAGAAAAAAAATATTTAAGATTTTTTACTTAGCAAAGCTTGCAACTGCTTCTTCTACGGTTTTATATGTCTCGAATATTGTTATAAGCTTTGTAATTATTAACAAGCTTTCGATCTTGTCAGTAACGCGAGATAGTCTGAAAGTTCCCTCGGATTTTTTCACGGTAGTCAAACCGCCAATAAGCATTCCAAGTCCGGAACTGTTCATAAATTTTACATCATGCAGATCAACAACAATATTTTTTTTGCCCTCATCAATAAGTTTATGCAGCATATCATTAAAATCTTTCGTATCCTCACCGCCCATAACATTCCCTTTAAGTTCAATTACAACTGCACTATAACGTTCGCTAATTTTTGTTTTCATGAAGTACTCCTTAAAATTTCATTGAAATTTAATTAGATGAATTTTCTAAAGCAAGTAGAAAACTTTATATATCACATC
>DAIMIJ010000168.1:0-5028 GCA_036722835.1 Ignavibacteriaceae bacterium
GATTACACAAGTTTTGGGGTTGATCTAATCGGGGGAGAAATCTTTATGAACGATTAGATTTCTAAGTCTTCTTTCAATTGACGGAATCCTTTGAAATGACCGCTCACGATTTTAATAAGATCGATTTATAAAAATACTTAAAACAAACCGCAACCTTCCGTCCAAAAGGTTTACTGGGTAGATTGTATTGGTATTCTGTTTTACCGTTTCACACTCTAATTTTTGATGGGATGGCAGAAAATATCATCAACTTTAAGAAATAGAGATTTAGTAAATTTATATGCAAAATTGCGTAAAAAGTTGCGTTGAGTGTTATGCACGAAAAACCGGACAACATAGTAATAACTAAATTTCGAGAAGAAATATGAATAAGAAACAATGGTACGAAATACTTTTTGAGAACTACGCACAAAAATATGATAATGAGAGTTTTACACAGGGGACTATAGGTGAATGTGATTTTATTGAAAAGGAGCTGAACTGCGATAAGATGCTGAAAATATTGGATGTCGGCTGCGGAACAGGAAGGCATACCATTGAACTATCAAAAAGAGGGTACTCCGTGACTGGTATTGATTTATCAGAATCGCAGCTTACAAGAGCACGGGAGAAGGCAGAAAGTAATAACCTTAAAATAAATTTCCTGAAACATGACGCAAGAAATTTACCTTTTAATAATGATTTTGATATTGCAATTATGCTTTGCGAAGGCGGATTTCCTCTAATGGAAACAGATGAAATGAATTTCGAAATATTAAAAAATGTTACCAGGTCGTTGAAGGATAAATCAAAATTCATTTTTACAACATTAAATGGTTTATTTTCGCTTTATCATTCTGTACAAGAATTCTGCAATTCGTCATCGGAGGAAGGTAATGCAACATACCGAAGCAGCACTTTTGACTTAATGACTTTTCGTGATTATAATATCACAGAAGTTGAAGATGATTCGGGAAATAAAAAATCGCTTGATTGCAATGAACGATATTATGTGCCGAGTGAAATAACATGGTTGTTAAAGTCTTTGGGTTATAATAAAATTGAAATCTTTGGTGCAAAGCTTGGCACTTTTTCAAGAAATGATAAGTTAACAACCGAGGATTTTGAAATGCTCATAATAGCAGAAAAGTGACAGATGGCTGACTTAATGTCTCTCGAAGAGAGCATCGTTACTGCAATGGATGGAACAGACAAAGAACTTTTTCCTTTTCTACCTTACATATTGCAGGACACATGGGAAATTGGTGCTGAACCAATTACAATTATCAAACTCATTTATAAATACGCAAACAATTTTTCAAATTTAAATGTTCTTGATTTAGGCTGCGGAAAAGGTGCGGTCTCAGTTATGGCGGCTCATAAACTGAATTGCCGTTGTCATGGAATAGACGCCATGCCAGAATTTATAGATGAGGCAAGGAAAAAAGCGATTGAATATCATGTTGATCATCTTTGCAACTTTGAGGTTGATGATATCAGAATTAGAACTAAAACTCTGGCCAGGTATGATATTATTATTCTCGGCGCCATTGGACCCGTTTTGGGAGATTACTTATCCACTTTAACCACTCTATCAAAAAATCTTAATACTGACGGTATCATCATAATTGATGATGGCTATATTGAAAACAACAGCACTTTTACCCATCCTTTAATTCTTAAACAAAAAGAAATTCACCAGCAAATAAAATCAGCCGGAATGGAGTTAATTGATGAAGTGATCATGGCTAAAGATGAAATAAAAGATTCTGATAATAAAATTTATGCTAATTTGGAAAAGAGATGTTTAGAGTTGATGGAATTGCATCCAGACAAGCAAAATCTCTTTCAATCCTACATTTGCAAGCAAGTAGAAGAAAATGATGTGCTTGAGAATAAAATCATTTGCTCAACCATGGTGATAAAAACAGTCCGTCAAAAAGTAATAAGAGGTCGTTGAAATGAAAGCCGTTGTTCACACTAAATATGGACCACCCGAGGTTCTCCAACTTAAAGAAGTTGAAAAACCAGCTCCAAAAGACAGCGAAGTTTTAATAAAAGTTCATGCTGCAACAGTAAACCGAACAGATTGCGGTTTTCGCAGTGCCGAATATTTTATCTCGAGATTTTTCAGCGGGTCGTTAAAACCCAAATACCAAACCCTCGGATGCGAGTTTGCCGGAGTAATTGAGGAAGTTGGCAAAGATGTAACATCGTTTAAAATTGGAGATAAGGTATTTGGTTATAACGATTCAAAGTTTGGCGCTCATGCAGAGTACATGACTTTGGCAGAGAATGAAGCCATTACAAAAATACCAGGTAATTTATCATTAGAAGAGGCGGCACCCATAACCGAAGGCGCGCATTATGCTTTGTGCGATATTAGAGCAGCAAAAGTTATAAGCGGACAGAATGTTATGATCTATGGTGCAACCGGCGCTATTGGTTCGGCAGCTGTGCAGCTTGTAAAATATTTTGGTGCAAATGTTACTGCTGTTTGTAGTACCCAAAATGTTGAACTTGTTAAGTCACTTGGGGCGGATGTTGTAGTTGATTACACCAAACAAGATTTTACAAAAATAGATCAGACATTTGATTTTGTATTTGATGCCGTTGGTAAAACTTCTTTCGGAAGGAGCAAACCATTGCTGAAAGATAAAGGGATTTACATTTCCACAGAGCTCGGTAAAAATGCTGAAAATATTTTTTTAGCACTTATAACCCCGCTGTTCGGCGGTAAGAAAGTGCTGTTTCCAATTCCATCAATTAGCAAGGAAGACATTATTTTCTTAAAAAGTCTGGTAGAAGCTGGTAAGTTTAAGCCTGTAATTGACAGGCGGTACAAGTTAGAGCAAATAGTTGAAGCAGCCAGGTATGTTGAAACCGGACAAAAAACAGGAAGTGTTGTGATAATTGTTGTTCAATAAACAAATCCGGTCATTTCGAAATTCCCTCGCCTTTGGAGGATTATCGGGATGAGCAATCTTTGGTTTTAGCTTGGATAAGAAAACAGTATTCACAAAGAAGCCGTGGTAGAAATATCACGGCTTTTTTGTTGCAACTAAACCACACGTAACAAAAATTCAAAAGTTGTGTTATTTTTGTATTGTAGTGGAAAAAAAATAAGTTGTGCGCAATGCATTTACAATCAAACCTGAATCATAAAAATTTCCAATCAGAACGAGATTAGAAAATGAAAAAATATTTTGAAAAAAAATTTGAACTGCGATATTTCGAAATGAATAATTTCGGTGAAGCTTCTCCGACTACGATCTTAGCATTGTTAGAAGAGACTGCTGCTGATCATTGTTATTCAATAGATTATAGCTTGTATGATCTTCAAAAACAAAATATCGGCTGGGTCTTGCTTTCCGGAGTCATAAGAATGGATCGCTACCCTATTTATAAAGAAAAAATTATCATTAGAACCTGGCTATCAACTTATTCGTCAATTAGAGGATTTAGGGAAAATTTATTGTTTGATGAAAATAGAAATATTATCGGCAGATCAAGAGGTTTGTGGCTTTTTTTTGATACTAAAAGGAGAAGACCTATTCAAATTTTAGATAAAATTTTAGAGAGATGGTCTTTTGATAATAAGGTAAGTATAGATCATGATATAACTAAGAAAATCGAACCAATTGACTCTTCAACAAATATTAAAACATTTAATGTCAGCAGATACGATGTGGACTCGTATGATCACGTAAATAATATTAGATATCTTTATTGGTTAATGGAGTCAATGCCGGAAGAAATTGCAAATAATTATTATTTGCATTCAATTGACGGCCGCTTTATGGCAGAAGCTCAATATGGAGATACTCTTATATCTTTTACCGAGAGGGATATTGCTGACAATTCTTTTATTCATACAATAAAAACACAGTCGAACAATAAAGTTTGTGCCTCCGCAAAAACAATTTGGAAAAAAAGAGCAACGTAGCACGAACGCACGATTTGGAATAAACACATTCTTCATTAAGCCCCAATGGCTTGTTATAAATTGTAATTGATTTTTTATTGTTGTGGCAGAATTGCTGCGGCTTTTATATTTTTCAAATATTTTTAGAGAAAAAAAATTACCCAAATCAAACTGTCCAGATCACATCCCATGTTTGCTTAGCTTTTCTCTTTTCCTTATGTTCAAAATGTGATTCACATCTGGAGTTAGTTAGGCCAATTTTTCAACCAGCAACTTTAGCTTAATACTGCGGGCAAATTAGTGTAACATTTGGGCACACATTCTCTAGAATGTCAATTTTAAATTTTCAGCAATACAAATCTTTTAAGAAAAATAAAAGGAGATAAAATGAGTAACCGAGTAGTACACTTCGAAATTCCTTGTGACAATCCTCAAAAAGTAATGAAGTTTTTTGGAGATGTGTTTGGCTGGACATTCCAGCAATTCGGCGATATGGAATACTGGACAGTGATTACCGGTGATGAAAAACTTCCCGGAATTAACGGTGGTTTAATGAAAAAGCAAAATTCCGGTCAACCGGTAGCAAACTCAATTGATGTTGTAAACCTTGATGAATGTGTAAAAAATATAGTGTCGGCAGGAGGAGAAATAGTTGTGCCTAAAATGGCAATTCCATCAGTTGGCTGGCTTGCTTACTTCAAAGATCCCGATGGTAACATTCATGGCATTTACCAGAATGATCCGTCAGCAAAGTAACTGCTACATCACAAACAAATATTAAATATAAAATTGGTTTTAATAGTCGACATGCAAAGGTTGATTTGCTAAAGGAAAATTATAAATGATAGAACACCTTAAATTAGTTGTAAGTGCGTGCCTCACAGTAATTATTTTGATTACTGGTTCGGATAATAATACGCTTGCTCAGACAGCCGTAAACCCCGACAGCACTCTTCAACTAATCTTAAATAATATGGGCGGTACTTCAATTTCTCTGATGCAAGCGCAAGAATTAGCTGGAGAAAATTCGACCGCGGTGAAGCAAGCCGAAGCAGTTTATTTAGCTGCTTTGGGAACTTTACGCAAAGAGAGAGGAGGATTTGATCCCGAATTTTTCTTGAGTT
>DAIMIJ010000169.1:0-4975 GCA_036722835.1 Ignavibacteriaceae bacterium
CGATAATTTTTCCGTTAGCTTACAATCAATTCACATAATTATTTTATAAGGAGACAAAAATGGCAATTAAAAAAGTAATTGCCGTACTTGGTGCAACAGGTGCGCAGGGCGGCGGTTTGGTTCGCGCAATCTTAAATGACAAATCCAGTGAGTTTAGCGTACATGCTTTAACCCGCAATGTTAATTCACCAAAAGCAAAAGCATTAGCGGCCATGGGGGCAGAAGTAGTTGCTGTTGATATTGATAACTACGAAAGTATCCGTTCTGCATTTACAAATGCATACGGAGTTTATGCGGTTACATTTTTCTGGGAACATTTTTCAGCGGAAAAGGAAATTGCTCAAATAGCATCCATTGCAAAAGCAGCAAAGGAAACAAGCGTTAAGCATATTATCTGGTCAACGTTGGAAGACACACGCAACTGGATTCCATTAGATGATAAAAGAATGCCTACAATTCATGAAAAGTATAAAGTCCCGCATTTCGATTCCAAAGGCAGCTCCGATAAATTTTTTACGGAATTGAATTTACCTGTAACGTTTCTCTTAACTTCTTTCTACTGGGAAAATTTCATTTATTTCGGGATGCAACCCAAAAGAGGACCGGATGGTAAATTGGCACTTACAATTCCTATGGGAGATAAAAAGCTTTCTGGGATCGCAGCAGAGGATATTGGAAAATGTGCTTACGGAATTTTCAAAAAAGGAAATGCGTTTATAGGAAAAAGAGTCGGAATAGCCGGCGAGCATTTAACCGTTAAAAAGATAGCAGAAACATTTACAAAAGTTTTGGGTGAGGAAGTCGTTTATAACGACGTTCCCTTTGATGTGTATCGCGGCTTTGGTTTTCCGGCTGCTGCTGATGTTGGAAATATGTTTCAGTTTTATCACGATTTTGAAGATTATTTTACCGGTGCAAGAAGCATAGAATTCTCAAAATCGCTTAATCCCCAACTCAAAAATTTTGATAGCTGGCTGAAAGAGAATAAGGAAAAAATACCGATAGGATAATCTCAAAAAGTTACCTTACGTAAAAGTTGCAAATACAAACCCAGTTCCTAACACATGGTACTAAAAATAAAAGAAACTGGGTTTGTTTGCGAATTTCAATCATTACCTTTCGTAACTCGGGTTTAGAATAAATCTTTATCAACCTTCGAGGTTTTTTATTGCGACCTCGAAGGTTTTGTAATTTATCATTTATTTTTTAGCAAAATATTCTGCAAGCTTTGGAGGCGGAACAGGGTCCGGCACTTTATTCTTAATGGGCGGTAAACTTTTGAGATAAGCATATATTGCTTTAAGATCCTCATCAGTCTTTTGACCAATAACCTGCCAAGGCATTGGCGGCAGCAAAGGTCTCCCGACTCCCATGAATTTTCCCTCTCTCAAAGTTTTGATAAACATTTCCTCTGAAAGAGCACCAATCCCGGTTTCATTATCTGGTGTGAGATTTGAAGCGTATGAAATCCCCCATGGACCAACCCAAGCGGTTAGATTCATTTCGGTTGCCACCCATTTACCCGCTAGCATTTTTACATCAAGCGGAGGAAGTACGATGCCTTGTGAGGCACCCGAAAGATTTCTTGTAGTATCAAACTCAGGCCCATTGGCAGTAAAAACTTTAGGTGTGTGGCAATCACCGCACCCGCTTGTGTTTACTATATATTTCCCACGCGCTATTAATTCATCCTGCGTGAGCATTTTTTGGTCCCCCTGCTGTGTGCAGCTAAACTGGGAAAGAATAAGTACAGAAAACATTGCGGTCGCAAGCGCAATAAACAAAGTGTTTCGCATTGAAACTCCTATAAATTGTTAATAAAGATTAATTAAACCCTGCCGATATTCGTCTGGCAGAGGCAAGACAAATTGGGTGAGAATTAAGTGAAGAGTTTGATACCGTAAAATCCTTCACCCAGATGATATGTTAAACTATTCAGCATTCACTCAAAAAACAATACAGGTGAAGTTAAATGTGTTGGGCATCACCCGGATTTAGCGGTTTTTAAGGATTGGTATCTGTGCAAATCATAATGATCTGCGTCATAAGTGTTCTATTGAATCTTGAAGCTAAATAAACAATTTATCACTTGCTCTAATTTCTTCAATTGATCTTTTCAAACCTCGCCCAATAAAAATTGTGAGATTATTTTCATACGGCATTGCATTTTTTGTTTTATGAAAACCAAGCGCTTCAACTTCTTTAAGAGAGTAAAGATGATCTTCAATCTCTCCGCCAATTATTATCAATGTTGTATAGTTTTTGGGGTCGGGCCACCAATACCAATAACTGTTATGCGGACAAATAACTTTTGGAAGCGAGTATTTCCTGCTGTAGTATTCTATAGCACCAGCTTTACCATAATTGCTGCAATACAAAAGAGTGGTTTTTCTTTCTTCATCGGGTAACGATTGATACACATTTGAAACATTTTTTGCAAGATCTTCCCAGCCATGCATGTCTGCATAAAATTGAGGAATACCTCTGTTTAGATTTTGTCCCTCGTTGCTTGGCGGCTCTAATCCCAATGCGTTTTGAAATTTTAGGAATTGTTCAAGAGGGAGAGTGGGTCGGGCAAATGGTGAAAGAAATATGCCGGCAAGTATCACAGGAATTGCTATTGAATATTTTAACCAGAATTTTCTTTCACTGCTCCATTTCTCAATCATAATAGCTCCGCCTGCAAAAAGAATTTGATAAGCTGCTGCAATGTATTCTCCTTTGCTGTGTCCATTAATTAAGAGAATTAAGAATGTGGCAATCCAAATGAACACAACAGCTTTGAACTTTTTACCTTCTTCATTAAAGAAGAAAAAGTAAATTCCTGGAAGCCAGATAAATATGGCAAGCGGATTTAGTATCAAGAGTTGATCCATAATAAAAGACATGGGAGTAAGTCCACCATATTTCCTTGAAGCTGCATTTCGCATAAACTCGAGGTGAGCAAAATCGTGTGTTATATTCCAAATAATAAATGGTGAAAAGATTGCCAAAGCAATTATAGCTGCGATGTAAGGATATTTTGTTTTCAAATCTTTTCTTAAAGGAGTAAAAATTGTTGCAAGAAAAACTCCTGAAGCAAGCCATAGCATACTTGTTTTATTTAGAAGTCCTAGCCCGATTACAACACCAAGCCAAACCCAGAGTTTATTATTTTCTTCTTGTACAATCCTTAAAAGAAGATAAGCAGAGGTAATCCAGAAAAGAAAATCAAAAGTATTCATGGAAAATATCGTATTCATTCCAAGAAAGATTGGAGTGAGCATATAAGCAAGCATTGAAATTATGATGGCTGCTCTTCCTCCGCCTAATCTTCTTGTAAAAATTCCCAGCATGAATAAAGTCATTGAAGACACAATTGCAGGAACAAGTCTTATTGCTAAAAGCGTATCACCAAACAACCATTTCCAGACTGCAAGAATATAAATTGATAAAGGTGGATGATCAACATAACCAAGGTCAAGTCTAATGGCACATGCAAGGTAATAAAGTTCATCACGAAAAATTCCGTAGGCAAAAAATCCCGTGGTGATGAGGTAGATTATCAGGTTTAGTATGGACAAAGCAAGAATCAACGCAGGTAAGTTTCTATATTTTGGTTTCATAAGCTTTAATAAAAAGTTGTAAAAATGCTTATTCAAAATTAGTCATTAGGATATTTTATTGGAAATGGGAGTAAATGTACTTTATTTTACCTTTGGGGAAAATTAGGTAAGATAAAATCAAAGCTTGTATTTCTTAGTTCCATTACACTTTTTATGTTACGTATTTTACGTAACGTACATTGCGTAATAAAATCTGATAGTTCAAGAATTATTTTATCTGAAATCAATTCTCGTATAAATATGAAAATATTTGTAGTTTTAATTAATAATTTATCGGCAATAACATGTCAAAAACCAAACTAAAATATATTTGTTCAAATTGCGGCTATGAATCACTAAGATGGATTGGCAAATGTCCGGAATGTGAAAGCTGGAATTCATTTGTTGAGGAATTAGTAGAAAGCGGTAAGAAAAAGCATGTCGCTGCAAAAAGTACAGTTACAATCAGCAGGATAAATGAAATAGTCGCGACCGAAGAGGACAGAATTAAAACCAATATTGAGGAATTCGATAGAGTTCTTGGCGGGGGACTAATGCCTGGTTCTGTTGTGCTTCTCGGCGGTGATCCCGGAATTGGAAAATCAACGCTTGCAATGCAGGCATGCGCAAATCTTAAAACGCCGGTTTTGTATGTGTCTGGTGAAGAATCGTCAAAACAAATTAAGCTGAGAGCTGAGCGGCTCAAAATTAAATCAGATGATTTTTATGTGATGCCTGAAACTGATCTTAACACAATTTTGGATACTATCGAGAAAATTTCTCCATCAGTCGTTGTTATTGATTCTATTCAATCAGTGGCATTAAGCGAACTTGATAATTCACCGGGCACAATGACTCAAATAAGAGAATGCACAGCAGCTTTAATGGAAGAAGCAAAGAAAAAACATTTCTGTGTTATAGTGATTGGACATGTGACGAAGGAAGGACTGATTGCCGGTCCGAAAGTTCTCGAACATATTGTTGATACTGTAATTCAGTTTGAAGGCGAACATCATCATTCATTCAGAATTTTGCGAGCGCAGAAGAATAGGTTTGGCAGTACAAACGAGATTGGTGTTTTCGAGATGCACGAAGACGGTTTGGTGGAAGTAAAAAATCCAAGCAAATTATTTTTAAGCGAACGTGAAAGGAAAACTTCCGGTTCGGTAGTAACATCAAGCATTGAAGGAACGCGGCCGATTCTTTTAGAAGTGCAGGCATTAGTTACGCCATCCAACTTTGGGAATCCACAGCGGGTTGCAACGGGATTTGATTACCGAAGATTGGCGATTCTGCTTGCGGTAATTGAAAAGCGTGCAGGGTTTCGTCTCTCAGCCAATAATGTTTTTTTAAACATGGCGGGGGGAATCAGAATTACTGAACCGGCAATA
>DAIMIJ010000170.1:0-4974 GCA_036722835.1 Ignavibacteriaceae bacterium
CCAAGGTTGGTTGCTTTTAATTCTTTGGGTATTCTGTAAAAGGGAATAATTTTTCCAGTGTTTAAATAGCTAAAAGATTCATCTTCTGTGATTTTATCGAAGTCGGGGTGTGTGAACTGAAGATTTCCATATTTTGAAAGCGATGCCTTACCGGAAACCGCAAAGATATCTCCGACATTAAAAATATTAAAAAAATATTTTGCACCTTGAAACCAAACACATTCAAAAAATCCTGTTGAATCACGAAATTGTATTTTTAAAATTTCTTTGCGATTAAAATATCTTTTCTCTATATCGTCAACTTTTCCAATGATAGTAAGCTCGCCATCATATCCATTCATTAAGTAACCATAAGCTTTGGCAGCAGATAAGGTTGTTGTTCTATCAAGATGTCGTGAGGGAAAATAAAAAAGCAGATCGCGTATTGTTTCAATTCCAATCTTTCGAAACGACTCCGCTCTCTTAGGTCCTATTGATTTGAGGTACTGAATGGATTGATTGAGCGGATTACTTTTTTCTTGCATCATCATAGTTTAAAATAAAGCAAGATGAAAGTATTTACAATGATTACCTCGGAACCAAATGATGTCATTAACTAACCCAGTTCCTTAGTACACTGTTACGATTGTTAGGAACTGGGTTAGTCCCTTTTGAAATGTTGGGACTTCTTATAAGAAAAGATGTCATCTCTCCGTTTTGCGTAAGGTGAGTAAATTAGTATCTATGTGGTGTGTGGAGTGATGGAATTTGATATTTATTTGTCATTTACATTTTGTTTTTTGGAATTTATTGACACTCCATCTTCATATCGCGTGTCATCAAATCGTTAGTTGCTTTAACAGGGTCTTTATCTTCAAATAAAATTTTGTAAACCTCATTGGTTATTGGTGTTTCAACATTAAGTTTTTTTGACAACTGTGAAGCAGACCTTGATGTTTCAACACCTTCAGCAACCATATCCATTGATTTCAAAACTTCTTTTAATTTTTTACCAGCGCCAATCTGTTCTCCTACAAACCTGTTACGGCTGTGCCTGCTCATACATGTTACAATTAAATCACCCATTCCCGAAAGACCTGCAAAGGTTTCTGCTTCTGCGCCTAATGCAACACCAAGACGAGAAATTTCTGCAATACCGCGTGTCATTATCGCAGCTTTTGTATTATCGCCAAACTTAGCACCGTCAATAATTCCTGCTCCTATTGCAATTACATTTTTAAAAGCTCCCCCCAATTCAACTCCAAGTATATCTTTTGATGAATAAACTCTGAAGTAGGAATTCATGAATGAAGATTGAATTGTTCTCGAAGTATCAATGTTTTTTGATGCCGCAACAACAGCAGTGGGGATTCTTCTGCTCACTTCCTCGGCGTGACTTGGACCGGAGAGCACACCAATTTGAGAGTCATCTAGTTCGGGGAATTCATCTTTTAACATTTTGGACATTGTCATTAAAGATTTATTCTCAATTCCCTTTGCAACACTTACAAGTATTGAGTTTTTTATATCCGAATACTTTGCTTTTTTGATTATGCTTCTTAAAAATTGTGAGGGAACTGCAAGTATGATTAGGTTCATCTTTGCAATTGATTCTTCAAAATCATGAGTGATAATTATTTCTTCGGGAATTTTTATTCCGGGAAGATAAATTTCATTTACTCTTTTCTTATCTAAAAGTTTTGCGTAGTCTTTTTTATATTCCCAGAGGGTTACATTATGACCGTTATAGTGCAGAATTATTGCAAGAGTTGTTCCCCAACCGCCGGCACCAAGCACCGAAATGTTCATTAGACAAAAGTTTTATTTCTTCTTAGAAAAATTGATTTTATTTTCGTTCCCGTTTAATAAACGGACTACATTTTTTCTATGTGTGAAGATTACAAGCAGAGCCACAAAAATTAAAAACGGTAGAAGTGTATTATAATTTGGAATATCTACGTTGAAAACATTCTCACGAACAATTAATGCTAATGGAACAGCAACAGCTCCAGCAAGTGATCCTAAGGAAATATATCGTGAGAAAGTAACGACAAGTATAAAAACACCAATTGCGATAAGCATATCAACTGTAACAATCATTAAAAGCATACCGAGAGCAGTAGCAATACCTTTTCCGCCCTTAAAACCGGCAAATACTGTCCATATATGTCCGATGACAGCAGAAATTCCAGCAATAATTTGAACGAGAGTGAAATCATCAAACGGTGTTGCGTTCTCAAAAGGGATAGAACCGTAATGAAGTCGTGCAACCACTACCACCGCAAGAACACCTTTAAAAGCATCAAGGAGTATTACTAAAACGCCATGCTTCCAGCCGAGAACACGCATAACATTTGTTCCACCTGCATTACCGCTTCCGTGTTCACGAATATCAATACCTTTTGCAGCTTTGCTTATAATTATGCTTGTCGGTATAGAACCGATTAGGTAAGAAAGAATTATTATTGTCGTTAAAAGAAACATTTACTACCAAGCCTTAAAATTTGTTGCTAAAAGGTAATCATATTAGCTAAAAAACACAATGAAAAACTTATTTGAGTTTATTTTCGTTCCATAATGGAAGAATAATCAACTTATTAGATACAAAATTAAAGTAAGAGATTCCGGTCATTTGGATTTTAAGTGTTTTTGTAAGAATTCTAGGTCATCTTCAGTTGTAATCTTAAAATTACTGATCGAACCATTAACAATATTTATTTTCAATCCCAAATTCTTAATTAACATTGATTCATCAGTTGCATAAAAATCTGCTGCGTAACCTGCTTCCATAGCTCTCATTAAATCCTTGTATCTAAAAACCTGAGGAGTTTGAACATAAAACACCTCTTCACGGTCAACATAAGAATCAACAATATCTGTGCCCTTTACCAAAGTGTCTTTTGCTTTAATACAAACAAGTGCATTGCCTTTTTTGTTGGCAGTTAAAATTGCATTGGTAAGTACTTTTTGCGGAAGAAGCGGTCGTGCCGCATCATGTACAGCGACTAAATCATTCTGGTCTGCATCAATAGAAAGCAATGCATTATAAACTGAGTCTTGTCTTTCTTTCCCGCCCTTAACAATCTTGCTGATTTTAGTCAGCTTATATTTTTTCCTGACTTTTTCCAACAGCGCGAAATAATCAGGATGCACAGCAACAATTATCTCGTTAACTGATTTATTCTTCTGGAATACTTCTAAAGTGTAAACGATAAGCTCTTTGCCGGCGAACTTAATATATTGCTTGGGCGTTAATTGACCGCTGCGCCTGCTTTTTCCCGCTGCGGGAATTATTGCAAAGGTTTTCATAGAATAAGCATTGCATCGCCGTAACTTAACAGCTTATAATTTTCTTTTAGTGCACGCTTATAAGCTCTCATAGTAAGATCTAAACCGGCAAATGCAGTAACAAGCATAAGCAGCGTTGATTCGGGATAATGAAAATTTGTTATCAGCTTATCAACCACTTTAAAGTCATAAGGTGGATAAATAAACTTATCTGTCCAACCACGATTTGGTTTCACTAATCCATCAGCCGTAACACTTGTCTCTAATGCTCTTGCGGCGCTTGTTCCAACCACAAATACATTATGTTTGTTTAAGATTGCTTTGTTAATCTGTTCGACTGATTTGAGAGTAATCTCAAAAAACTCGGAATCCATTTTATGTTTTGTTAAGTCCTCAACTTCAACAGGCCTGAATGAACCTAATCCGATATGAAGAACAACAGGAACAAGATGAATTCCCTTTTTCTCAATCTTACTCAGAAGTTTTGTTGTGAAATGAAGTCCTGCAGTTGGTGCTGCAACAGCGCCATCAACTTTAGCGTAAACAGTTTGATAATTTTCTTTATCGGATTTTTCCGGTTCTCTCTTGATGTATGGCGGAAGAGGAGTTACGCCGATTTTCTCAACAGCTCTGTAAATATTCCCAGGTTGATTAAATCTTACAGTTCTTCCGCGCGACGTTGTATTATCAATTACTTCACACCAAAGCTTATCGTTAAAATAAATTTTATTACCAATGCGCACCTTTCTTGCCGGATCAACAATAACATCCCATATAAATTCATCGGCATTTAATTCACGCAGGAGAAAGACTTCAATCTTTGCATTGGTCTTTTCCTTTTTCCCAAAAAGTCTAGCTTGAAACACACGGGTTTCATTCACAACCATTACATCGCCTTTTTGCATGTAATCAACAACATCAGAAAATTTTTTTGATTCGATTTCTTCTGTTTGCCTATTTACTACCATCAATTTTGCCTTATCGCGAGGAGAAGCAGGATATTTAGCGATTAAGTTCTTGGGCAAATTGTATTTGAAGTCTGATAATTTCATTCGCAAAAATACCTCTATTTAATTAATTTAAGAATTATGGAGAGGGACTTTTTTAGTCCCTCTCACAAACTATTTATTATTTTTTTCTTTTAGCCGTTCTGAATTTTTTAACTGTTTTTTTGTTGCTCAAATCTTTAACTGTCGCTCTTGCAGCAGCTAATCTTGCAATTGGAACTCTGAATGGAGAACAGCTAACATAATCCAACCCGATTTGATGACAGAATTCAACAGAGTCTGGCTCACCACCATGTTCACCGCAAATTCCAATTTTCAAATCTGGACGAGTTGCTCTTCCTTTTTGAACGGCAATAATCATCAACTGTCCGATACCCTCAACATCAATTGATTGGAAAGGATCAATGGGAAGAATTTTCTTCTCAAGATAATCTGATAAGAAAGCGCCCATATCATCCCGTGAAAAACCAAACCCCATTTGTGTGAGATCATTAGTACCGAATGAGAAGAACTGTGCATATTCAGCGATTTTATCTGCGGTTAAACAAGCACGAGGAATTTCGATCATTGTTCCGGTAAGATGAGGAATTTTTTTCAGACCAAACTTACTGCAAGTTTCTGCATGAACTTTTTCAATGATTTTGAATTGATGCTTTAATTCATTTACATGACTTAAAACCGGAATCATTATTTCTGCAAA
>DAIMIJ010000171.1:0-3262 GCA_036722835.1 Ignavibacteriaceae bacterium
TTATTATGTCCTGGATGCCGGCACTGAAAGCGGAATTCCTGAGGCAACTTCAACAAGCTCGGCTAAATTTGCGCCACCGACTCTTGCAGAGGTTTCTATAAAATAAAATTTTCCATCCGAATCTGCTTTAATGAATTCGGTATGAGAGACGCCGCGTAAAAGTCCCAACGCATGAAGAATTTTTTTGTTCAGATCGAGTAATGCTTTTTCGTCAGTTGAACCGTATTTAACAGTTAAACTTGTAAAAACTCTTCCTTCGTGGGCAACTTCCATTGGCGGTTTACCATATTGACTTGCGATTGCAAACACGACTTCATTTTCGGAAATGATAGTATCAACATGAAAAATAGTTCCCGGCACAAAACGCTCCATTAAATAAAACGACTGTTCGTCTCCAAGCTCATCCAATCGTTTCCAAAGTTCACCTTCGTTATGAATTTTTTTTATTCCATGAGCACCGGCTTGAAGTCTTGGTTTTACTACGTAAGGAAAAGGAACTCGCTTTAAGAAATCTTTTATTCTCTGATAGTTAAGAACGTGAATAAATTCTGGCACAGGTATTCCCATCTCATAAGTCCGGGTTCGCATGGCAAGCTTGTCTCTGAAATATCTTGCAGTTGTATCGCCCATTCCAGGACATCGAAGATGTTCTCTAAGCGCAGCGGCTTTTTCAACATCATAATCATCTAGTGCAACAATTCTGTCAATATTTTCTGTTCGTGCTAAAAAACTGACACCGTAAATTACATCGTGCATATTCCATTCTTTATTTACATCGGGAATGTAAAATATTTCGTCAATGCTTTCTCTCGGCCAATCTGCATTTTCAAGACTTTTAGAAGTTAGTAAAATTACTCTGCAGCCCTCGCGGTTGCATTGCCGCATGAATTCCTGCCCCTTTTCATAACTTGACATGCAGAGAATTGTCATCGCAGATTTCTCTTTCATAAAACCCTCTTGATGATTGATACTTTATTTTAGGTTTAAAATTTGTAATAAACAATAAGATAAATAAAGATGCTTAGATTTCCCCTTCTCCTTTGGCCTGCCACAAAACGAAGCCTTAGCCACAGGTGGAGAGGGTCGGGGTGATGCGTATTCTCACATCCACCGCATGAATTGAATTGTCCTTTGCAACAATAAGCGGATTAAAATCAAATTCTATAATGTTAGGATTATCAAGCATCATTTGAGCAGAGGATAAAATAATTTTCTTTAACTGATTTAAATCAACCGATTTTTCGCCGCGAACGCCCTTTAAAATTATTCCAATTTTTGTTTGACCAATCATCTCGTCAACATCTTCATCAGTAATGTATGCAGATTTCATACAGGTGTCTTGAAAAACCTCGACATATTTTCCACCCGATCCGAACATTATCATTGGTCCAAATGAACTATCACGAAATCCGCCGAGCAGCAACTCGTGCTTTGTATCAACAAAAGGCTGAATTAAAAATTCTTCAAGCTCAATATTGTTTTCTTTAAAGCTGTCAAGTATTTCTAGTTCAGCTTGCATTAACTTGTCTTTATTTTTAAGATTAAGCTTTACTGCATTTAATTCAGATTTGTGAATAACCTTCTTCGACAATCCTTTAAGAACCAAAGGATAATTCGGCAACTCAATTTTGTTTACTATGTTTTTCATAACGACGAGAGATTTGACTAATGGAATATCGTAAGCATTGCAAATCTTTTCTATTTTCGATTGATCAAGAAATCCCGATGAATTACCCAAATCTATTTTGGGTGATCCGCTTGATAAATATTTCCTTTGACTTTTCCTTTTCGAATAAAAAAGCATGTTGTAAATAACTTTTGCAGGATCTTCAGGATTTCTGAATAAAGGTTTCCTGGTTAACGAGTCTCTTCGATATTTTTCCCATGATTCCGGCAGCGGCATTACGACTTGAAAAATGGGCTTATCAGAAATGATGCCGTTGATGCCTTCAATAACCTGGAAAGCAGGAACCATAATCGGCTCGACAAAAATTGAAACAACCACATCAACATTTTCATCTGAGGCGGCGATTTCATTTACTTCCTTAAATTGTTCGGCAGTTCCGCCGGGAAGAAGATCAATCGGATTTAGAACGCTTCCTTCAGGATGAACAATTTCTTTTAATTTGTTTTTTGTTTCTTGACTTAATTCTGCAAGCACAAGCCCCTCTTTTTCCAAAGAATCAACGGCAAGAATAGCAGGTCCCCCGGCATTTGTAATTACAGCAACCTTATTCCCTTTTGGAGAAGGAAAATTTTCAAATCCTTTTGCGGTGTTGAACAGTTCGTTTAAATCATCAACCCGAATTATCCCCAACTGTTTGAGAATTGCATCAACCACCTTATCATTTGCAGCCATTGCTCCAGTGTGTGAAGAGGCGGCTTTCATTCCTGCCTGAGTTCTTCCGCCCTTAAGAATGATAACTGGTTTGCCAATTCCTTTTCCTTGAATGAATGATTGGATGAATGTTTCTCCATTAGAAAAACTTTCAAGATAGAACGTAATTGTTTTAATTTTAGAATCTTCATTCCAGAATTTCAGAATATCATTTTCAGAAATGTCGGCTTTGTTTCCAATGCTGATCATGTGACCAAATCGTATATCTGTTTCTCTAAGCGAATTTAAAATTGCAGCGGCAATTGCTCCGCTTTGCGAGCAGAAACCTGTTTGACCAATTCCGGGTTTCTCGGCGACAAATGTTGCGTTGAGGCTGACATCAGCAAATGTGCAAATCACTCCCATACAGTTTGGTCCAACCAATCTTGCGCCTGCATGCTTAACCTTTTGCAAAATTCTTTTTTCTATCTCTTCGCCCTCCTTTCCAACTTCCTTAAATCCCGCGGTGATTAGAATAATTGAACTTACATTTTTGGAAAGAAGCTCGTCAATAGTTTGTTCCGCAAAAGCTTTTGGAACCATTACTATTGCAAGATCAATTTGATCGCCTATCTCACCGATTGTATGATAGCATTTGTAACCTAAGACAGAAGCCGCTTTTGGATTAACGGGGAAAAGTGTTCCCTTGTAGCCGTAAAGCTTGATTGATCTTAAGAGTTCGTAGCCAATGCTCTTTTCTTTTGTTGATGCACCAACAACACAAATTGATTTTGGATAGAAAAAATTTTTGATGGCTTGATCCATAGTAGAATTTCTGCTGTAAAAGATGTTAAATGTTTTAATTTTTATGTGGTAAAACTAATTATTTTAGGACTGAGAAATTAAGAGTGAAAGAGAAATGAAAAAACAAGAATTGACTACCGC
>DAIMIJ010000171.1:3362-4950 GCA_036722835.1 Ignavibacteriaceae bacterium
CCTAATTTTATGGCGTATTTCAATTCGACATCAAGCGGACCTGGTATATTGGCCGAGCTGCTGAGTGCGGCACTAAACACAAATGGAATGCTTTGGAAAACCTCTCCATCCACAACAGAACTTGAAAGAGTGGTGGTGGATTGGATGAGGCAAATGCTTTGTCTTCCGGATTCGTTTTGGGGAATTATTTATGATACTGCCTCTGTAAGTTCTATGCACGCAATCGCGGCAGCAAGAGAAGAAGTTAATGAATACAACTTTAGGCAAAATGGATTAACAGGCGGAGAGAAAATTCCCAAGCTTAGATTGTATACTTCTGAACAAGGTCATTCTTCAATTGAGAAAGGGGCAATCTTACTCGGGATTGGTATTGATGGAGTTAGGAAAATTCCTGTTGATAATGAGTTTAGAATGATTCCCGAAAAATTATCCAAGGCAATTAGCGAAGATAAAGCAAACGGCTGGCGGCCATTTTGTGTTGTTGCTACGGTTGGAACAACATCAACCACAAGTATTGATCCTGTTACTGAGATTGCTGAAATTTGCGAACAAGAAAAACTATGGCTTCATGTTGATGCTGCACATGCCGGAGTTACAGCAATGCTTCCTGAGATGAAATATATTTTTAACGGAGTTGAACGTGCTGATTCACTGGTCGTTAATCCTCATAAATGGATGTTCACGCCAATTGACCTCAGCTTGTTTTATACTCGTAAGCCCGATGTACTTAAGCGTGCTTTCAGTCTTGTTCCAGAATATCTCAAAACTGCCGAAGACAGCTCAGTAGAAAATTTAATGGACTATGGAATTCAGCTTGGCAGAAGATTTCGTGCTCTGAAGCTTTGGTTTATAATAAGATATTTTGGTGTGAATGGAATAATCGAACGGCTGCGAGAACACATTCGTCTTGGTCAAATGTTTGCATCGTGGATAGACAAACATCCAGATTTTGAAAGAATGGCACCAACGCCCTTCAGTACAATTTGTTTTCGAGCGCATCCAACGCGAATGAATGATGAAGGAATGATTGAATGGTTGAATGAGCAGCTTTTGCAAAAAATAAATGAAACGGGGAAGCTGTTCATATCACACACAAAACTAAACGAAAAGTTTGTTTTAAGAGTTTCTATCTCAGGATTAAGAACAGAAGAAAGGCATGTTATTGATGCATGGAAGTTGATTCAAAATAAACTAAAGGAATTGCTATAAACCCAGTTCCTTAATGTCGCTTTCTTGTGCTTGAGGAACTGGGTTTATTTAAACTGAACCAATAAAGCGACCCTGCAACAATTAAGCTAACAGAGAAAGAAAGATAAAAAGGGACTTGCGATCCGAAACTATCCCATAAAAATCCCGCAGCTATAGATCCTATCATCATAGCAATGCTGGACGACATTGTAATCAAGCCGATTGCAGAACCTCTGTTTTGATCCGGAACCAAATCGCTTACCCATGCTTTCAAAACTCCTTCGGTTGATGAGGCATAGACTCCATACAAAGCGAACAAAATCCAGATGAATGCAAAACTGTTTAGAGATGCAAATCCAAAGTAAACTACAGAGAAGATTAGTAATCCGATTATAAAAAC
>DAIMIJ010000172.1:0-4912 GCA_036722835.1 Ignavibacteriaceae bacterium
ACGCGGTTAAAAAGATATGCCAGATTTCGCTGCGAAAGAGAATCTGCTAAATCTGGCATATCTAAATTATGAAACCTCCGAGGTTTTGGTTCACTTTACGTGGAAACCTCCGAAGTTTTGGTAATTGATACTAAATCTCCACGTGACTAACGCTAATCACATTTTGATTTTCGCTTATCTTCTTGAGCATATCTGCGGTAGCGGTATTTTGTAATTTCAAGGTACAGCAAGCTGCAATTCCGCCTTCAAAAATTATATTTTCAATTTCTTCTATATTAATGCTTCCACTTCTTATAACATCGAGAACACCTGCGAGCACTCCCGGTTTGTCATAATGCTTAACCACAAGCTGATATTTTGCATCTGTGATTTTCGCTCTGTTAACCCAATGATCAATCACACCGCTGTGCACATAATGGTTGATTATTCTTACGGTTTCTTCTGCAACTGCATCCTGTGCTTGTTCAGTTGATGCGCCAATGTGATGTGTTACATAAACATTTGGATTGTCCTGAAGCTTGGATTTGACTTCTCCGGATTTTCCTTCAGGTTCACCTTTGAAAACGTCCACAGCTACACGAAGATTTTTTTCTTTAATTGCTTCGAGAAGATCATCTTCATTAATTACATCCTGCCGTGAAGTATTAATAAGGTAAGCGCCGTTCTTCATATAGCTGAACATTTGCTTATTGAATAATCCTTTTGTCTGTGGTGTTGCCGGAAGGTGAATTGAAATTATATCACACAATGGTAAGAGCTGATCCATCTCGCTGAAATCTTTTATCTGAACTCCCTCGATTCGAGTTATATCTTTTCCATAAACATTCATTTCAAAGGCGAGCGCTCGCTTTGCAACTTCCTTACCAATGTTACCGACACCAATTACTCCAAGGGTTTTTCCTTTAAGGCCTTTTCCTTTAGAATATTTATCTTTATTCCAAATACTATTTTTAAAGTCAGAAACATTATCAGGAATGAAACGATCTAATGCAATCATTAATCCAAATGCAAGTTCAGCTACTGCTACGGCATTCATTCCCGGACAATTGGTAACGTACACTCCTTTTTTGTTGGCGGCAGGAATTGCAATGTTGTTTACTCCCGAACCGGCACGTACGATTAGATTTAGTTTCTGGCTGTTGTTAATAGTATCTTCATTAACAACTGTTGAACGGACAATCAAAATATCAACATCTTTTGCAGCTTCAGGAAGATCTTTCTCCCCTAGTTTTGGTTGATAGCTAACTGCCAGATCAAGGTCTTTCATTTGCTGGATGTACTTATCCGGAAATTTGTCTGCAACTAATACTTTAAGTTTCATAATTACTCCCATTTATTCTTAAGACTTTTGTGATTTTATTTGATTTAGGTACAAATACAATGGAACCATTCTATTGTTAAACACATATTCACCACGTTCAATGGATTTAATTGCGTTAAGTTTCTTCATTCGTTGTAAAAAATTATGAAATTTTTTCTTTTCTGCAGTAGACAATTTCTTTTCAATCTCTATTTTCTTGAATTTCAAACTTGAAGTCTCAACAACTCTCCCAAGAATAGATTTATAATCCTTACTATGTAATGCTGTCAAAACTTGTCCATCAACAAATTTTCTCCCAATTTCTTCCGCTGCTTGAAGAATTCCAAGAGAAGCTTCCAGTTCAGTTATTCTATTGTCATCATCATTCCAAAATAAAATGTCACCTATGATATGCATTATTTTTGGAAATCCAGAGGCATAATGACAAATCATATCGAGGGCATCTTTATCTATTTCTATATTAACGCTTTTAAATGCTTTCTGAAAAAATTCTCTCATTTCTGCATCTGACATTGGTTCAATGTCAATTATGTCGAAAATTCGTTCGATTGGTGGATGATCTTGAATCATTTCTCTTCGACGTTCTTCAATACCACAAATCATAAGCATTAGAGGCAGCGGATTTCTTGAGAGAGCATTTTCGTCCACTAGACTTTTTATGAAATGTGCGAAGTCCGGATTTTTTGTAATTCCATTTACTTCATCAAAGATTAGATAAATACCTTTGATATTATCTTCCTTAACTTTTTCGAATAAGTTGATGAGAAATGGTAAAAATCCTTTGGATATATTTAATGAGTCAGATTTGAGTGCCTCAAAATTTATAGAAAATCCAAATAGTTCTTGTTTACCTAAATATTTTGACAAGGCATTTTTAATTTTTTCACCAGTTTTTTCTTTAATGATTTGTTCTCTTAAAATTGCTTCAACTGTTTTTGATGCTAAATCTTCCAGTTTATTTATACCCCCCAATAATACGTGAATACCAATCAGATTATTATTTTTTTCTGCAATAAACTTAGTGAATCCGGCCAAAGAGCTTTTTCCAATACCATACTCCCCACTTAAGAATATTGCTTGAGGTTTTCCATTTTCAGTCTGATATAATGAACGAGATATTCTATTTATTTGTTTTGATCTACCCGTAAAAAAATCTATGGGAACAGGTTGTCCCGGATAAAATGGGCTTCTTCCTTTATTGTTATAATCCATATCTCACCTCTATCTATTTTTATAAATGTGCAATAGGTTTAATTTCATTTGTATTACTTTAGCATCGGAATTTTTACATTCCATTTTTTTGCATTTGTAATTGCTTGTTCATAACCGGCATCTGCATGACGGGCAATCCCCATTCCCGGATCATAAGTAAGCACTCGTTCAATTCTTTTTTCTGCCTCTTTGGTTCCATCAGCAACTACAACCATTCCGGCATGGATTGATTTTCCAATTCCGACTCCACCGCCGTGATGAACAGAAACCCAGCTTGCACCACCAATTGCATTTAATAAAGCATTGAGGATTGGCCAATCTGCGATTGCATCGCTGCCGTCTTTCATCGCTTCAGTTTCACGATTTGGTGAGGCAACTGAACCGCAATCAAGATGATCTCTTCCGATTACAATTGGAGCTTTTACTTTTTTCTCTGCAACAAGCTGATTAAATATTTTTCCCATTTTAGCTCTCTCACCATAACCTAACCAGCATATACGCGCCGGCAATCCTTGGAAGCGAACTTTCTTCTGAGCTAAATCAATCCAATTACATAAAGATTTATTTTCGGGAAATGTTTCTTTGATTGCGTTATCTGTTACAAAAATATCGTTAGGATCTCCTGAAAGAGCAGCCCAGCGAAAAGGTCCTTTACCATCACAGAAAAGAGGGCGAATAAATTCAGGAACAAATCCAGGAATATCGAATGCATTCTTCACACCATTTTCTTTTGCTTCTCCACGAATGTTGTTACCATAATCAAATGTTATTGAACCACGCCTTTGAAATTCGAGCATTGCTTCAACGTGTTTTACAATTGTCTTTTTGGAAAGACGAATATATTCGGTTGGATTTGTTTTTCGTAATTCCTTGGCTTGTTCAAAAGTCATTCCCATTGGAACGTAACCGTTCAGGGTGTCATGAGCTGAAGTTTGATCTGTAAGAACATCTGGAACAATATTTCTTTTAAGGATTTCTGGAAGAACATCGCCGGCATTTCCTAAAAGTCCAACGGATAGGGGAGTTTTATTTTTCTTTGCATCAAGAACAAGTTTAAGAGCATCGTCAAGATTATCTGTCATCACATCGAGATAACCGGTTTTAATTCTTTTTTCTAAGTGGCTTCTATCTACTTCAACACCTAGAAATGCGGCACCATTCATTGTTGCAGCGAGTGGTTGAGCGCCTCCCATTCCTCCTAATCCTGCAGTTAGAAGAAATTTTCCATTGAGTGTTCCATCAAAATATTTTCTCGCACATTCTGCAAATGTTTCATAAGTGCCTTGCAAAATTCCTTGTGTACCGATGTAAATCCAACTGCCTGCGGTCATTTGTCCATACATCGTAAGCCCAAGCGCTTCAAGCCGCCTGAACTCATCCCAATTTGCCCAGTCAGGCACTAACATTGAATTGGAAATAATTACCCGTGGAGCATTTTCATACGTTTTGAAAACTGCAACAGGTTTACCTGATTGAACAAGTAAAGTTTCGTCGTTCTCCAATTCTTTGAGTGATTTGACTATTGCCTCGAAACATTCCCAGTTTCTTGCGGCTTTCCCTTTACCGCCATAGACAATAAGTTCTGCAGGATTTTCGGCTACTTCCGGATCAAGGTTATTCATTAGCATTCGCATGGCAGCTTCTTGAATCCATCCTTTGCAGGATAGGTCGGTTCCATGCGGTGCTTTGATTTCTATTTTTTCACTTTGGGATATCATTTAATCTTTAAAATGTTTGTTAATAATATTTTCGTATTGCTTAATCATGGATTTGTAAAGGAATTTTTTTATGAACCAGCTTTTGCCCGATTCTTTTTTAAGGAACTTAACATTTTCCGTTAGCTGATGTTCTAACCGAATTCTTTCATCCTTTGTAAGCTTGACAGAATCGGAATCGCTTTTTAGTTTTACTAAAATTGAATTGAAAGCTTTTGATTCAGCGAAGAATTTTGAATCACCTTCAGTTTGCTTTAGAGTTTGCTTACAAAAAGTTGCGAGGAGCTTCTTCTCATTTTTATCAAAATCAAAATTATAATTTGTGAACAGTTTTTTCATGATTCTCCGGATATGATTTGAATGAGAGTAGTTTATCTTTCATTTTTTGATAACCAGGTTTGATAACATTGTAAATAAAATGAAGTCTTTCCTTGTACTGAATGAATGCCGATTTCATCGAGTTGAGTGTAATCTTTTCCAAATCTTCTAAATTTAAATTAAAGACGTCAATTGCCACAAGGAATTCCTTGCTCATAGTTGTATCACTCATCAGTCTATCGTCGGTGTTAAGAGTGACGCGATATTTTTCCTTAAACAATAAACCGAACGGATGATTTTCAATTTTATCTACAGCACCGGTATGAACATTGCTTAGTAAACATAT
>DAIMIJ010000173.1:0-4872 GCA_036722835.1 Ignavibacteriaceae bacterium
CCGCAGCTCAGTTTTGGCTTTCCATCCAAGTGAATTAATTCTTGTAACATCCAGTAACTTTCTTGGAGTACCATCCGGCTTTGATTGATCATAAACTATTTCACCATTAAACCCGACAATTTCGGAAATCATTTTTGCGAGATCTGCAATTGTCAAATCTTTTCCTGTGCCGATGTTAAGAAAAGACAATTTTTGTTCATACAAATCTTTTGCTTCAACATTTTCCATCAGGTAGCAAAGACCCTCAGCTAAATCATCAACATACATGAATTCTCGTAAAGGTTTTCCAGTTCCCCAAATTGTCACCGATGATTTGTTATTTGTCTTAGCTTCATGAAACTTACGAAGCAATGCAGGTAAAACATGTGAAGTGTTAAGATCAAAATTATCATTTGGTCCATAAAGATTTGTCGGCATAATGGAATAATAATTACACCCATACTGTTTATAATAATTTTCGCAAAGTTTTATTCCGGCAATTTTAGCAACAGCATAAGGTTCATTTGTGTACTCTAAATAGTCTGAAAGTAAATATTCTTCTTTTAACGGCTGCGGTGCAAGCTTGGGATAAATACAAGAACTTCCTAGAAATATTAATTTTTTAACGTTACTAAGATAAGATGAGTGAATCAAGTTGGTCTCAATCATCAAGTTATCATATATAAACTGAGCACGGTAAGTATTATTCGCAAGAATGCCGCCGACGCGTGCAGCAGCTATTATAACAATCTCCGGTTTCTCATCTTTAAAAAATTTCTCAACTTTTTCCTGTCTTATCAAATCAAGCTGATCTTTAGATCTAAACAGAATATTATCATATCCATTTTTCTCAAGACATCTTTTGATTGCAGAGCCAACCATCCCAGTGTGTCCGGCGATGTATATCTTAGCGTCTTTATTAATATTCTTCATTGTGTTTTTTAAAGCCAAATGGTTGGATGAATGGTTGAATGAATGAATGATTATTCATTAACTGAATACTTTTCAACAATGTCTTTGATTTGATAATCATTTTTCCAGTCATAATTATTTTTTAAATACTCAATACTCGTTTTATTTAACTGTATAAGTTTGTTCTCTAAAGAATAATGTTTTTGATCATATTCATTAAACCATTCTTCATCAATACTACTCGAATTAAAAAGAGTAAAAATCTGCGAATAATTTTCCCCCAATGAAGCTAAAGCATAGGTATTAAACTGAATATTTTCTTTAAGAAATCTTCTGCAATATCCTTCGGCGATATTTGAAGAAACCGATAGCATTGAGTCTTCTATTTGCCCTTTAATTTTGAATGACAAGTCTGCTTTAGTAGATAATTTATCATTTACAAATGAAAATAGTTCTACAGCTTCCTGCCAAACTTCAAGCTTTCTGTATCCTCGATTAATATTTTTATTCCTTTCGAGATAGGATTTAACTTTTGAATTCATTGTATATATATTATTAAAAGTTTTTAAAAATCATTCAACCATTCATTCATTCTGTCCTTCCTTCATTCTCCGTAGGAGTCCTCGGACAACCATTCACTTCTTCTGTTCTTTATTCATTCGCCACAAATTCTTTAATCGTATCAACAACATACGTAAGTTGTTCAACTGTCAACTCAGGATAGATTGGAAGAGCAATTGAGGTATCTGCTGCTTGTTCAGCCATCGGGAAATCTCCCGGCTTATAACCCAAATAGGAGAAACATTCCTGTTTATGGAACGGAACAGGATAATAAATTTCCGTACTGATTTCTTTCGCTGCAAGATATCTTCTCAGTTCATCTCTTTTTTCAACTCTAATGATATACTGGTTATAGATGTGATAATTCTTAACAGCAGCAGCCCTCTCTTTATAAATTGCCTTTGGTAAAAGAACTTTATTCTTATCATCGAAATTAGTTTTGCCTACTTCGGCGGTTAATCCTCTATCTACAAAAAGCTTAGTGTAAGTCTCGGCATTCTTTCTTCGTTTTTCAGACCACGAATTAAGATGAGGCAGCTTAACACTAATTATTGCGGCTTGAAGAGCATCCAACCTAAAATTCCCGCCAATAATTTTATGATAATATTTCGGTTCACCGCCATGAACTCTGAGCACTCTTAATCTTTCTCCAAGATAATCATCATTAGTGGTTACAAGTCCGCCGTCACCAAAGCATCCAAGATTTTTGCTTGGGAAAAATGAAAAGCATCCAATATCGCCAATTGTTCCAACACATCTTCCGTCTTTATATTGAACGCCGATTGCCTGAGCGGCATCTTCAATCACTTTAATATTATTTTTTCGTGCAATAGCCATTATCTGATCCATCTCACAACTTTGTCCGAAAAGGTGAACCGGAATAATTGCTTTTGTTTTAGGAGTAATCTTTTTTTCAACTTCAGCAGGATTAATATTAAAAGTAACAGGATCAGAATCTACAAGCACAGGAATGGCATTCATCCGTGCTACAACTCCTGCGGTTGCGAAAAAAGAAAAAGTAGGAACAATAACTTCATCACCCGGTTTGATATCAATTGCCATTAGTGCAATCAGCAGTGCATCTGTTCCGGAGGAAATCCCAAAAGCATATTTGCTTTCAAGGTAATCGCAAAATGATTTCTCCATTTTATCAACTTCAGGACCGAGAATGAAATGCTGCGATTCAGCAACTCGAATTAAAGTTTCATCAATTTCTTTCTTTAGGGATTTATACTGGGGTTTTAAATCTAATAAGGGAACTTTCATTTGAGTCTTTCTTTTTTTGTTTATCAAACTTAAAGATTATGTATGGAAAAAAGAATTTACATTCACGATGCATCTATATTGTTATGATTCTAATCTAGCTCAGAAGCAAAAAGGTATAACTAGGAATTTATTTTAACTTTTGTTCACTATTAACTAATTTTTCTCTAACTCATTTGATTCTTCTATATCATCCCTAAAGGGATTCTAACTATATCGTACTGCTTTGTGCTATAAATATTTAATCCCTAACGGGGTTACGCTAAACAATACCGATAGATTAACCTAACAGTACTTCTAAAAACTATTTTTATTATTTAATAGAACGCTGATAAACGCAGATCCTCCATAGGCGGACAGGTCAAGCAGATTTCCGCTGATCATTTTCGTAGTAATTAGAAGTCACCTTAAATATTAAAATCCTTCTCAATATCTTTAAAGAACTTCCCGTTTCTATCTTTGTCAGAAACGATAGGATTCTCAATTCTCCAATTTATGTTTAAATCGGGATCATCAAACCGTATGGCTCTTTCATGTTCCTTGCTGTAAAACTCAGAACATTTATACTGGAAAATTGCTTCATCGGATAAAACTGCAAAACCGTGTGCAAATCCTGCCGGAATAAATATTTGAGTATGATTTTTCTCGGAGAGTTCAATTATGAAATGCTGCCCGAAAGTCGTTGATCCAAATCTTAAATCAACGGCAGCATCGAGAACGCTTCCTTTAATTACATGACAAAGTTTTCCCTGAGCTTTGGGTGGAACTTGATAATGAAGTCCTCTTAAGGTTCCTTTTTTTGAAACTGAAATATTGTCTTGAACAAAATTTAAATTGATTCCTAAATCTTTATACCGCTTTGCATTGAATGTTTCCGAAAAATATCCTCTGCTGTCGTTGAAGATATCAAGCTCAATTATAAAAACACCTTTAAACTTTGATTCTGTGATTTTCATTGTATAAGTGATAATTTAATTTTAGTTAGAACGCTGATCCGTTAGCTAATAGATCATGATTTGTTATAATTAATTATGATCTTACATTACGCAAAATATTAAATTGATTAACTAAGTACTTCAAAGTATGTTGCATAACTCCAGGGTTTGATTATCACGTACTATTCCGCGACAAAACATTTGGGTTTCGAGTATAAACAATTTAGGTCCAGTCACGATGTGGATCGCGACTGCCATGTAAACCCGACAAGAACGGGACAGGTCCGGCTGCACTGCGTTACACCTGGACAAGGCGGGAAATCAATTTTGTAACTGCCATACTTTGTGGATAGTATTTTTTTCTTGTCTTTGATTTCCCTTTTTCATTTCCGCATTAATTTTCTGCAGCTCTACGATAATTTTTATTTTCTCTTCAAAAGACATTTTTGCTCTTTTTTTGTGGAAACGTCTTTTAGATTCAGCAATCTGATTAATAAAGTTTCTATTCATGAGTCTACACTAAAATGTTTAATAATAAATACAAGAGCTTTGATTTTAATTCATTATTTGAGTTGAAAATTAAAAAATGTACTTTTTAGTTTCGCCTCAATCATAATACTTCTTTCTAAAAATTTTATATTCTTTAATCAGATTAAACTTTTTGATTATTGTATTAAATTTTTCTTCCGAAAATTCAGCTTCTTCAAAAAATTTTAATAATCGCTCTCTATCTTTTGGTCTATTTATTTGAAGCATAATTGCCATTAAATATTCCGGTTCTAAAATAAAAGTTTTCAAATCATAAAGCTTTATTTCCTTAGCATTTTCCAGAGCTTCTTCTGCCAAATTATTATAAGCCGGTAAAAATTGTACAGGGGATACCTTCCATAATTATATGCTCTTCAAGCGTTTCATAATTATTTTCTTCGGCCCATTTATAAATGGAATGCAGCCGTGCTAATCTGTTTTCCTCAGAAGTGAAATTAATAATAATATCTAAATCATAAGTAACGGAAGGTTCTATGTAATAAAACTGCCCCATACCACCACCAATAGCGTATGCTTTAATGATACCGCGTTCGATTAATTCATTAATTTTTTCTAAAGTCTTTTTCATAAATAACTAATAACAAATTCTTTTGACTTAATTTACGTAATATTTTTATTTCAAACCTCAACATTTGGAGGGGTTCATCTATCCACAAACCCGCCTGCTACAGGC
>DAIMIJ010000174.1:0-4807 GCA_036722835.1 Ignavibacteriaceae bacterium
TTACAAATGAAACACGAAAAGGATTTTTAGCGGTTTCTAAAGAACTTCATTATGAAACGAATATTCTTGCCAGAAATTTTGTTAAAAGAAAATCAAACCCATTGGAGCTAATTCTTCCAGATATCACAGATGAGTTCTTTAAAGAAATTATTCAAGGTGTAGATGAGATTACATTCAAACATGGTTACTATGCTATTGTCGTTAGTTCTCATAAGTACAGAGCACTTGCCGAATCAATTACTTCGTTTGTAAAGACCGGGTGATATCTTGAAAAAGAAATTTGAAACTAAATTTGGTTATTTCTCCAACGAAGGAAATGAATATGTAATCAAATCATTTCATACTCCCAAACCCTGGGTTAATGTTATTTCAAACGGAGATTACGGATTAGTCATTTCTCAAACAGGTGGAGGATTTAGCTGGCAGACTCATTCCGAATTCAATCGAATAAGTAGATGGCATCAGGATCTTATTCAGGATAATTGGGGAAAATATATTTACATCAGAAATAACAAAACCGGCAAGTTCTGGAGCCCCACATTTTTACCAGTAAAGAAGAGGCTTGATAATTTTAAATGCAGACATGGAATTGGATACACGGTCTTTGAATCTGAGTATAAAAGAATTAAAACTGAATTAACGATTTTCGTTCCAACCGATGCCAATCTGGAAATTTGGGATTTGAAAGTTTCAAACCACTCCGGTAAAGATGCAGACCTTTCTCTCTTCACTTACTTTGAGTGGTGTTTAGGTTCTTCAGCGGATCATCATCGAGAATTCCATCGTTCATTTTTGGAAACAGAATTTAATGAAAATGAAAACACCATGTTCGCCACCAAAAGATTATGGGAAATTCCTCTTGGCGACAGAGGTCACTGGAATATAGATTATCAGTACTATGGATTTTTAAGCTGCAACAAAAAAATAAAAGACTATGAAGCCGATAAGGAGTTTTTTGTTGGACAGTATGGCGATTTAATTAATCCCGCTGCATTGTCGAAGAAAAAACTTTCCAAGCAAACAGGTAAATGGATTGATCCAATCGGATGTATTAAGGTTGATCTTAAAATTAAAAAGAACAAATCAGAAGATGTTACATTTTACTTAGGACTTGTTGATGAAAAAGCTGATGCAAAGAAAGTTATACAGAAGTATAAAACATCGGCTCAGATTGATTCTGCTTTGGAAAAGGTAAAGAAGAAATGGAATGATATCTTAGGAACATTAGAAATTGATACTCCAGATGAAAGCATGAATCTGCTTGTTAATAAATGGTTAAGATATCAAGCAATCTCTGGCAGAATGTGGGGAAGAACAGCTTACTATCAGCAAAGCGGGGCTTTTGGTTTTAGAGATCAACTGCAGGATAGTTTAGTATTCTTGCCAATAGATCCCAAGATAACTGAAAAGCAAATCCGACTTCATGCGAAGCATCAATTTGAAGACGGAACAGTTTTGCATTGGTGGCATCCGATTACCGATACGGGTTTGCCAACTAAAATGACTGACGATCTTTTGTGGCTTCCCTTTTTAATGATTCATCATTATTTAGAAACAGGCGATTTGTCGCTGTTCGATGAAAAAGTTGAATTTTACGATAACAAAGATTTGAAAACATCTCTCTACGATCATTGCATCCGGGCAATCGACAAAGTTTTATCAAGAATGAGTGAACGAGGATTACCTCTGATTGGAGCCGGAGATTGGAATGATGGATTGAGCGCTGTTGGTTTGGATTGGAAAGGAGAATCAATCTGGCTTGCGGAGTTTTTATTCTACATCTTAACTGAATTTCAAAAACTATCCTTGCATAAAAATGATTTTGAAAAAGCCGGCAAATTAAAAAAAGCAGCAAATGACTTGAAACTTTCCTTTGAAAAACATGCATGGGATGGCGAATGGTTTTTCCGTGGAACAAAAGACAGCGGAGAAAAATTTGGTTCAAAAGAAAATAAAGATGGCAAAATTTATTTGAATGCGCAGACATGGTCAGTTATTAGTGATATCGCAAACGAAGCAAAGCAAACTCAGGCAATGAATGCTGTTAAGAAAAATCTTATTAAGAAAAATGGGCCGCTACTGTTATTTCCTGCTTACAAAAAGCCGGACAAATTTATTGGGTATCTGTCCCGATATGCTGCCGGAAGAAGAGAAAATGGCGGTGTTTACATGCATGCAGCAACCTGGGCAATATGGGCATTTGCCAAATTGAAAGACGCGAAGAATGCTTACGATGTCTATCAGAAGCTATCGCCCATCAACAATGGAATGAAACCGGGTGAATATGTTGCGGAACCATATGTAACTCCAGGTAATATTGAAGGTCCGGAATCACCTCAATATGGAAGAGGCGGCTGGACATGGTACACAGGTTCTGCTGCGTGGCTTCAAAAAGTAATTGTTGATTGGATTTTGGGAATAAGAGCATCAGAGGAAGGATTGATTATTGATCCATGCATTCCCAAAGAATGGAAAGGTTTTACTGTTAAAAGAAAATTTAGAAATACTGACTATACCATTTCTGTCGTAAATGATAATCATGTCTCTAACGGCGTTAAAAAAATTGAAGTTGATGGTGTTGCACAGGTAACAAACATAATAAAACCAACAGGCAGGGAATCCTCTATTGTGAAAGTTTATATAGGGTAAGTTTTAATTATTTTTAATTGATAGATCAAAAAAGTCATTGATGATTTCACTTATTCTTAATTCGCTTTAGAGAAACAGGACAAAACTTAATGAGCTTACACGCAGCAAAAGATCATTTTTTAAAAAATGGAAAACCTTTTTTTCTAATTTCCGGAGAGATCCACTACTTCAGAATCGATCCTAAGCTTTGGGAGAAGCATTTAAGATTATTGAAACAAGCTGGAGCAAATACAACATCAACATATATTCCCTGGGATTGGCACGAGTATGAAGAAAACAAAATTGATTTTACTGGCAAAACTCACTCAGCAAGGAATCTAATTAAATATATAAAACTTTGTAAAAAAATCGGTTTAGACTTAATTGTAAAACCAGGTCCGTACATTCTTGCCGAATATAAATACCAGGGCTTACCGGAATGGTTTGTTAATAAAGGCAGCAAGAATGCACACGCTTTGGATGAGAATGGAAATGTAATTTCAAATGATTTGATGTCTTATATGTCAGATAATTATTTACATTACTCATTCTTATGGTATGATAAGATCTTACCAATCATTTCACAGTATCAGGAACGTAACGGTGGTCCGATTACGATGATGCAAGTTTGTAATGAAGTTGGTGTGTTTCAATGGCTTTCCGGCAAAATTGATTACAATGAATCGGTTATCAAGTTATACAAGACTTTTTTAAATGAGAAGTATAAATCAATTAAAACCATGAACAGTACTTATGGAACAAGATATTCTTCATTTGATGAAGTAATTGCCCCAAGCGGGAAGATTGAGAACAAGCAAGATTACTGCGCGTATTATGACTTTCATCTTTTTTACAGGCATTACTATGCATTCTATTTTGACACACTGATAAAGAAAATTAGAAGCTTTGGTATTGATTTGCAGCTTACACATAATATTCCTGGCTGGATTTATGGTAATGCTGCTGAGTTGCCAATGCTTATCAGCACCTACGAAGAAATAATGAGAACGCGAACAGACATTGTGTTTGGTTTAGATCATATTCCCGAGTTTTTCTCATTCCGAAATGCACATTCAGATTTAGCGTGTAACAAAATTCTTGAAGCGATGCAGTCCAATGGTCCAGTTTGGGCAGCTGAATTTCAAGCCGGTACACGAGAGCATCATGTTAAAAGTGATGCAAATGACTTAGAAACATTTTACTATGCATCACTAGCTCACGGTTTGAAAAGTTTTAATTACTATATGTTCTCGCAGGGTATAAACCCCAAAGGCAAGGGCTTTTTTGGAAAAACATTTTATTTTCAAACAGCAGTAGATGCAAAGGGATTAAAATCTCCATTATATGATGCCATTAAAAAAATAGATCGTTTCATCAATCAAGAAAAAGAAGAATTACTGTTAAGCGAAACTAAGGCAGAGATTTGTGTAGGACTTTACAAACCATATTTCTATACAGAGTTAACGACCTCTCAAATGATGAGAGAGAAGAGACTCGATGTCGCGAAACTTGGATTGACTTTCGATCCGCGTTTTGTGCGTGAAGAATTATTTTTTAATGGACTATTAAGAGGACTTCAGACTTTGAATTTTAATTATGATGTAAAAGATTTAGAAAACGTATCAGTTAAAGAACTGTTGATTTACAAGCAGTTGTGGGTTACAACAACTGAATTTATGGATGGTAAAACTCAAAAGTTACTTGTTGATTATGTTAAAGCAGGTGGTCACCTGATAATCTATCCAACCATTCCAACCTTAGATTTATATCTTAATAGTTGTACAATCTTAAAAGATGGATTTGATCTCCAGTTATCTAAATCAGTAAGCCCGAATAAAGTTGACGCATTTGGTGTTGAAGACTTATTCACAGTTTTTAGGGAAAAGTTAATCCTTAAATCTGAAGAAAAGGAGATTGTTGCCAAGACGGAAAATAGTGAACCTTGTGGAATAAGAAAACAGTTTGGGAATGGCTTTGTAACAGTACTTGGATTCGCCTTCGGTTATACATCTGACGAACATTTACATCTTGTTGAAAAAATAGTCTCTTTAGACAAAATAAAAAGACAGATAAAGGTTTCAGATCCCGATATTCAATTTGTTCTTCGCAAAGGAAAGAAATACTCTTATTTATTTCTATTAAACTATCACAATGAGAGGAAGACATTTACTGTTGATTC
>DAIMIJ010000175.1:0-4727 GCA_036722835.1 Ignavibacteriaceae bacterium
CAAGACTTACGATTTCGTCCTACGAAAATCTTATAAGCACTGCAGAGAGAAGATTACTCTTAAATGGTGAATCAAAAACTCATGCACGAATACTTGATTTGTACGGAGTTATACCATCAATTACAGGTAAAGTTGAACTTGTTTATGAGGGTGAGCAAGAAGGTCCTTCCAAGGTTGCAAATATCCTAATAGGAAAAGCAATTAAAACTGTTTTTGAAAATTATTTTCCTTCTCCCGAAAAAGTTAAGAAAAACCAAAATACAAATCCATATCAATCAATAATTAGTTGGTTCGGTAAAGATAATTCTTTGGATTTGGTGAAGGATATTTCTGACGCAGAATATGAAAAACTGCTGAAACTAATTCCCGGTTTAGCTGATTTAACTAAAAAATATTTTCCTCATGATAATGGTAATGCGCAATTAGTTTTGATGGAATTTGTACTTCACGGATTAGCTGAATTCTCTATGCTAAGTAAATATCGTCTCGATACTTCAATTCAATTTAAGGATATGCTTAGCTCTATGTTCAGCTTATCCTCAGATGAGGATGAAGATTTGAATGATAACTCCGAACTTTATAGATAGACACTTCTGTAAAATCGTTACATGTCATTTCGAAGGAACGAAGTGACTGAGAAATCTAATCAGAACTAACGATTTCCCCTCCACCAAAGACTGCGCCAAGATTTCGGATTGAGTCTCTCCCATATATTTTTTAAATGCCATAAGACGATAGAACTTTAATTTGGTTCCGCTTGACCTTCTCCACAAGATTACATAAGTTTTAAACGAGTGTGCGGAAGGAATTTATTGTAATGGTGGCGATTAACTAAATTGTATATAACATAGAAAATTTTCTAAAAGTTATTTAACGAATATTCGTTTTAAAATTAATATAATAGAAGATTAACTTTTTCTAATTTTAACAGAGATAAGAATTTGAAAAATATTGAGGTCAATGATGTTAATGAAAGTATTGATGGAGTAAGGCTTTTTCGTGAAGACATAGAAGAAATTATGTCCAAATTTAAGAGTAAAACTCTCTCTCTTGAAATTTCTGATGCTAAAAACCTTTATGATTCTTTGGACGAACTTATACAATACATCGGTAGTAATCCATCAAAGCTAAACTTGGTTGGATCAATAAAGGATTCTTATGGTTCGATTGGAATAAATTTTAAAGGTAGCAGCGCATGGCTTTATGCATTCGGATCTAAAGAATTGTACATTTTTTCATATGAGCTGAAAGATTTTCTGAAAGGTAAAATACCATGGAGTTACAAAGTTTTCAATCCATGGATCTGGGCTATTCTAGCTTACTTATGCTTGCAAGTGTCCTGGCTGTCACAGATTAAAACTTTAGAAGGGGGTAACATTTCCACTTGGTTTTTCTGGTCATCATTATTCCTATTCTTCATATTTTTTATATGTATGATATTTCGAAGAATGCATTTTGGCATTAAGTTAACTCGAAAACACGAAACTGGTTTCCTTAAGAGAAATGTGGATCAAATTCTTTTGATCCTAATTGGCTCAATCGTTGGCACCGTTTTGACGCTATTTGTACAATGGTTAATTGGAATGTAATCAAACAGTAGTTATTACAAAATAACCAATGTAAAATATTTTGGAAAGGATAATCACTTCAAGGTTTTATTGTATTTTGAATTTGATTCCCGCATAACAAATTAATTATTGTACGATCGCCTATTCGAAAACATACATCTTCTCTTTTTCATCAAACCCATTTTATTTATATTTCATTAAACATTTATCAATCACTCGACTTTCGCATCAACACACGGCGTTTTTAATATTAATGCAAGCTCCTAAAAAAATGATTATCATCATTGGTCCGGCTTATCCTTACCGCGGCGGCAATTCACTTTTTGTTTTTCATTTGTAAGCTCGTTTATTTTTAGTCTATAATACCCATTTTTCACAATTATTAAATGTTTGTATTCCTTTTTCGTATTTCCTACCTATTTTTCATAACCTTGTAAATGCTTTTAACACTAGGATACCATAAATAAATGTTTTTCATGGACTTTAAGCGTTTTTCTTATATATTTGCAGTAAACATTTTTCAGAATATCATATGAATAATAAAGGTTTTTCACAGACCATAAACGTTTTTCATGAAAGAGTAGCCCCGGAACAGGGAAACTTGGTGGGTTATGGTGCAATCATTGATTTAATGAAATTACCAATACCAATACCGGAATGGCTTTCCTTAATAAGTCAAAAACATAAGCGATATACTAAGCCGGGCTGGCAAGTATTTACCATAAAACATCAACCGCAAGATACTCTTTATAATCATCTGGTTTTTGCATTAAAATACGAAGGGATAAATCTGCTGTTCTTTAAAAAATTGTTTGAGCAATTGCCGCCATCTGCTATTGAAGAATGGATTAAAAGTGAACCGCTTAGTATATACAGTCGTAAGATATGGTTCTTATATGAATGGTTAATGCAGAGAAAATTATCCGTATCTGATTTAAAGGAAGGAAATTATATTCCCCTTATTGATGAAAAATTACAATATGCCTCCCAAGTTAGTTTAAATTCAATAAGGCATCGTATCAAAAACAATTTGCCAGGAACATTGAATTTCTGTCCACTTGTTTATAAAACAGAAAAACTTGAAAAATATCTATCGGAAAATCTAGCTGACAAAACAAATAAGCTCATTAACAGTATTCATAAAGATATATTACTGCGTACGTCAGCATTTCTTTTATTAAAGGATTCAAAAGCATCTTTTACAATCGAAGGGGAAACTCCCACTCAAAGCAGAGCTGTTCGCTGGGGCAGAGCAATTGGAGAAGCAGGTAATAAATCTTTAAGCAAAGAAGAACTAGTACGATTGCAGCAAATTGTAATTGAGAACAGTAAGTTTGTAAAAATGGGATTCAGAACTGAAGGTGGATTTATCGGCATGCATGATAGAACGTCAGGAGAACCCATACCAGATCATATTTCTGCCAGATGGCAGGACATTGACACTTTGATAGCCGGTCTATTGGAAACAGCCAAGAAGTTAGAAAATAATAACTTTCATCCGGTATTAACTGCAGCTTGCATAGCATTCGGATTTGTTTTTATTCATCCATTTGTTGATGGAAATGGAAGGCTGCATCGCTACCTGATTCATCATTTATTGGCAGCCATGAAATTTACTCCACAGGGAATCATTTTTCCTGTTTCAGCTTCAATGCTGGAAAAATTGGATGAGTATAGAAAAGTTTTAGAAAGTTATTCTCATTCTTTGCTTGATTTCATTCAATGGGAAAAAACATCCGATAATAATGTTAGAGTACTTAATGAGACCATCGATTATTACCGCTACTTTGATGCTACGAGGCTGGCAGAATTTCTCTTTGATTGTGTGGATTACACCATCAGAAAAATAATACCCGAAGAAGTATCTTATTTGCAAAAATATGATGCCATGAAGAACTGGTTAGATGATCGTTTTCAAATGCCGGATAAAACTGTTGCTTTTCTGATTCGTTTCCTTGAACAAAATAACGGGAAGTTATCAAATAGAGCAAAAGAAACAGAGTTTGTAGAATTATCGGTCGAGGATGTAAATGAAATTGAAAAAAACTATAAGGAAATTATGAGTTAAAGTGTTTTTCTCACCAGTCCAATTTCTTTATATTTCGCTAAATATTTATCGAATACTCGGTTAACTGCTTATTCACTTACTCTAAAATTTAATGAACTCAAACAAAAAAAAGATAATTATTATAGGTCCGGCATATCCTTACCGCGGCGGCAATTCACTTTTTGTTTCTCATGTTTATGATGCACTAAAAGAAGATTTTGAAGTTAAAATCTTCAACTACAAATTGCTGTACCCTTCCATTTTGTTCCCCGGCAAAACTCAGTTTGATGAAAGCGCAACGTTAATTAAAAAAGCGCCGAATGAAAGATTGGTTAACTCCGTCTCTCCAATCAGTTGGTTTAAAGTTGCCGACAGAATTATCAAAGAAAATCCGGATTTGGTAGTGTTTGATTGGTGGCATCCATTTTTTGCATTCTGTCACTTTACAATTAGTGAACTAATAAAAAAGAAATTCAAAAATAAAATTTTATTTATTACTGAGAACTTTATTTCACATGAAGGAAATTTTATTGATAAAAGATTAACGGATATCGGATTGAAGAACGCTTCGTCTTTTATGGTTTTATCCGGCATAGTTGAAAAAGAAGTTAAATTAATTGCAAATGGCAGAAAAGTTTATAAATCAGAATTACCGATTTATGACTGTTATGAAACTGATGAAACTATATCGGTTTTAAATTTGCGGAAGGAATTTGGATTTTCTGAACAAGATAAAGTTCTTTTATTTTTTGGATACGTCAGAAAATACAAAGGACTCGATTTACTCATAGATGCATTTCCTAAAATCAAAACGTCAATACCAAATGCAAAGCTCTTAATCGTTGGTGAGTTTTATGATTCACCAGAAGTATATACAGATAAAATAAAAAAGCTTGGTATTGAAAAAGATACAGTTATAGTCAACAAGTTTGTTCCGAATGAAGATGTTGGTAAATATTATAAAGTTTGTGATTTGGTGATGCTCCCCTATCGCAGTGCTACGCAAAGCGGAATATTAAATGTTGCCTACGGATTCTCAAAGCCGGCAATTGTTACTAATGTCGGCGGTTTATCGGAATTTGTTGAGGATAAAAAAACCGGTATAATTATTA
>DAIMIJ010000176.1:0-4686 GCA_036722835.1 Ignavibacteriaceae bacterium
GTTCTTACAAAAGATGGATGTAAATTCCTTTCCAAACCCCAGAAAAAATTGATGTTGATTAAGAGTTAAGAACCAAATCGAAACTTTATGAATTATCTCGATGCTGCCAGAAAAGTGTATGATACTTTCGAATCAACAAATTTTAGAAAATTGTTAGGCAGTTATTCAAAAGATTATGATACAGTATTTGCTTCTCTAGATGAGAAAGTTGGATTCAATAAGTTGAGAGAATCTTACATTAATGATATTCAAGCAACAATAGATAATTACCTCCCTTTTTTCAAAGATGAACTAAAGAAATTTTTAAAGCTTAATGAAGTAACTTACTACGAAAAGAATATATCTCTGAGAACACTTTCTTTTTTGATGTGGATTTGGAAAAAGAAGCTGGACCTCTCTGAAAAATCACTTCAGAAATTTATTGATTCTCTTTTTCTTGGCACATTTGGTTATAAAATGATTGACTTCAGCTTGGATAACAAAAACACTAATTCTGAAGTAAGTCTTGTTGGTTTCTATTCGATTCGATTAGCAGAAAAATTATTAGCGGAAGTTTTAGGACACGATAACACACATGAGGCAATTACAAAATATTTTTCTCTGTATTTCGAAACCGAATTGTTTGAGAAAAAAAATAGATGGAAGGAGTGTCCATTCACCTGGAACGAAGCTGAATTGCTAGGAAATAAAGGTGCTCCAATTTATACTGTTTATACATCTTTATTTCGATATGCCGGGTATGATTCTCACAAAATCAAAGACTTAATAGATTCTTTAATATATGTGTCTGCAGCAATTCAGCTAATTGATGATTTAGCCGATGCAAAACAAGATCTTTCAAATGGTTATGAAACTCTTGTGATGAAAGATTTTTATAAAACTTTTAGTACTAAGGCCGAAATTACGGATGAAAACATCAATCACATTTTAACTCAAGATAGGTTGAAATTAATTTACAAAACAGGTCAGGAATTGTTTGAGAGATCGAGAAGGCTTTTTGAAAAGCATAATGAGCACGTAATTCAACTGAGTGCAGAAATATGGAATTTTAATTTTACAACACTCTTCAAAATTACTTAAAGATTTGCTCCAAATCACAGCTGTCCAAGCAACGCATCATTTCTCTTGCATCTATGATAGTCAATAATTATTATAGCTGTGGTGTCTGAAAAATAATTGACTTATTTATACAACTTTCAAAAGGATTTTATGAAAGGAATAAAAGGACTTAAAAACATTTTGCAAAACGCAAATAAAAAGCTTAGTCCTAAAACAAAATTGAAATCTGGAAAGGTGCAAATTCGACTTGTTGATCCCAATCGTTTAGGTTGTTATTGGTAAAAAGTTTCAACAAGTTTTAAAAACGGCAGATAAAAATCTGTCGTTTTTTATTTTAAATCACTCATAACATCCTCCTTCTAATTTTCCCTTCGAGCAAAAGCTTAAAATCACTAAATTGCTATGTAAAATTTCTACTATTACATTGAACACCACAACACGAAAAATCGGAATCATTCTCCTTTTCATAATCTTGCTTCCCGCATTAATATTTTCAGTTTATGAAATAAACACATTGAATGAATCGGAAAAAATGATTGATAAAATTTACAATAACCAGCTTGACGCACTTCTCTTTTCAGTGAACCAATATTCTGAGGATGTTGCTGGAAGATTTCAGCATAAGCTAAACTTAGTCACCGAGCAGGACGATCCTTTTTCCCTTAACAAACAATTGACAAATTTCATTGAGGAAAATCCATCTATAAAAGAAATTGTTTTTACTGACAGTACGTTTAATTCCTCTGATCAAATGATTAATGACCTGTTAAAATTAAATCAACAAAAAATCAAAAAACTTTATTCATTTAAAAAAGAAAAATATAATCGTATTGAACCAATAGAGCATAAAAACAACACAATATTATTTTTTGTGCTTGATAATCCTAAAATCCAAAATCTTTGCGGGGTAATGATAGAATCAGATAGATTCATTCGTGATATTTTATCTCCTAAAATTTTATCAATTGCTCAGAATGAATTTTCGATTTACGTTTTCAACAAGGAAAAAGTTTACGATTTTAACTCTGTCGGAAATACGAATCCACAATTACTTAATCAGCAGAGAAAATTATGGCTTCTCCCAAGCTTCAGTTTGGCGATTAAGTTAAAGGGCGAAACAATAGAAGATCTCGTCAGCCAAAGAGCTAAAACAAATCTTATTTTAATAGTAGCTTTAACAATAATATTAATTGCCGGCGCATGGTTTGTTTTTCGCAACACTAAACGAGAAGTTGAGCTTGCACAAGTAAAATCCGAATTTGTTTCAAATGTATCTCATGAACTAAGAACACCACTTTCTCTTATAAGTATGTTTGCAGAAACACTTGAAATGGGGCGGGTTAAGTCGGATGAAAAAAAGAGAGAGTACTACTCAATTATCAGTCAAGAGGCATCGAGGCTGAGCAATATTGTTAATAAAATTCTTAGTTTTTCTAAAATGGAGGCGGGAAAAAGAAGCTATTGTTTTGAGGAAATCGATTTGAACGAGGTTGTAGAACAGATATATGATTCGTATAGCTTCCATCTACAAAACAATGGATTTGAATTCATATTTCATAGACACGGTTCACCTCTAAAAATAAAAGCTGATTCTGAGGCATTATCCGAAGCAATCATTAATCTTCTTGATAATGCTGTGAAGTATAGCAAAGACAAAAAATATGTTGAAATGATAACAGGTGAGGAAAGGGAATATATTTTCTTTAAAGTCAAAGATTCGGGAATAGGTATTGGAACGGAGGATCAAAAAAGAATATTTGAAAAGTTTTATAGAGTGTCTAACGTGCTTGTTCACAATACTAAAGGTACGGGTTTAGGATTGTCTCTTGTTAAGCATATCATGGATGCTCACAAAGGTGAGATATCTCTTTCAAGTGAGCTTGGAAAGGGCAGCACTTTCAGTCTGAAGTTCAAAAAGTGAGTACTGAAAATTATTATTTGGCAGCTTTATTTTTTATGGAGCATAAATGGCAAAAATTTTAATTGTAGAAGATGAACCAAGCATGCGGCTTGGCTTAAAGGATAACCTGGAATTTGAGAGCTATGATGTGGATATTGCAACAAATGGTGAAGAAGGATTAAAAAAAATCTTAGAGAATGATTATAACCTTGTCCTTCTGGATGTAATGCTTCCTCAGATGTCCGGTTTTGATGTTTGTAAAACAGCAAGGAAGAAGGGAGTTACTACGCCAATAATTTTACTAACTGCTAAGGGAGAGGAAATCGATAAAGTTTTAGGATTAGAACTTGGTGCTGATGATTATGTTACTAAACCATTCAGCTTAAGGGAGCTGCTTGCAAGAATTAAAGCCGTATTAAGAAGAGGAGAAAATTTTTCCGGCAGTGATATCAGAGACAAAATAATTTCTTTGGGAAAGCTGCAAATAAATTTTGCATCATATACTGCAAATGAAGGCAAAGAATCGGTGCAAATGTCCCACAAAGAATTTGATGTTCTATATTATTTATGGAAAAGAAGAAATCGTACAGTCAGCCGAGATGAGCTTCTTACTGAAATTTGGGGCTATGAAGAAAATCCGACAACAAGAACTGTTGATAATTTTATTTTAAAGCTTAGACAGAAATTGGAAAAAGATCCCAATCATCCGCAGATTATTTTAACTGTTCATGGTATCGGTTACAAACTTGTTGATTAAGAACATTTACTGATTAGGCTTTTTTCTTGAACGAATATCATCTTCTCCTCACCTTCTGTGACAATTATTTACAATCCTTTACCTAAAAATGACAATCATGAGGTTTTCGTACTTTAGATTTGAGTTGGAAATTAAGTATGAACCGACATAAAGCGATGATTAAAGATAAATCAATTAGTTTATCAAACATGCGGACAGTTTTTACAATGAGAATAAATAATAATTCATTTTCAAGTTTTATAATTTAAATTATGAGAATATTAGTTATCACAATTTGCTTTGTGCTTATATATTTAATTTATGGATGCGATATTAATTTCAATTCTCCAACTTCAGACGAATGGGATAAGATAATTAATTTAGAAGGTGACTGGAGGTTTTCGATTGGTGACGATTCGGTTTGGAGCAGTACTAAATTTAATGATGAATTCTGGGATGAAATTTTCGTGCCTTCTTCCTGGGAAAATGAAGGATTTCATGGCTACAATGGTTATGCTTGGTACAGAAAGCATTTCAGTATTTCGCAGAGATATAAAAACTCTTCAATTTATCTTCGTCTTGGCAATATTGATGATGTGGATGAAGTATTTATTAATGGTAAGCTAATTGGCTTCTCAGGTTCTTTTCCACCTTATTATGAAACAGCTTATAATGTTCCTCGAAGCTATCCTGTCCCGAAATCTTTTCTAAATTTTGAAGGCGATAATGTTATCTCAGTAAGAGTATATGATTCTGAACTTGAGGGAGGAATTACACATGGCGATATTGGTTTATTTACCCATTTCTATTCTCTTCAGATGGAAGTTAATCTTGAGGGTGAATGGAAATTTTCTAACGGAGATAATTTAAGTTGGGCTAAAGATGATTTAGATGATAGAAACTGGTCGAACATTATTGTTCCGGGTTTTTGGGAGTCACAAGGTTTCCGTGAGTACGATGGTTATGCTTGGTACAGAAAAAAAGTCTTTAT
>DAIMIJ010000177.1:0-4555 GCA_036722835.1 Ignavibacteriaceae bacterium
CGAATATTTGATTTAGAAGAATCGCCTCAATTTTCTTTCTTTCCGCCAAAGGCGGATCTGCCTTTGGCAGAGACTTTTGACTTTTGACAATTTTATTCTTCTTAATATTAAATTCAAGATTTAGTAATTCCGAATGAAAACTCAAGCATTTTATCAATGCAATATTTTTTTCTTTAGCATCGTGGTTAAAATGAAATGTATCAAAAAGTTCAGACAGTTTCTTCCCAATCCACAACCGATCGAACATATTTTCATGGTCATGTTTATGTGAATTTGCGCCATTCAAGTTCTTGATAACATTTAACATGAAAAGTACTTGGCGATTTTGTGCTGCACTCGAATTGAAAATAGTCAATGAGTTATTTATTTCTATATATGATTTCTTGGCTTTGGTTTCTTGCAGAGCGCGGTTCCAGCTCTCAGAAAAATATTTTACGCCAGTTAAATCATCTTTAAGTTTTTTAATAATTTCTTCTTTGCTAAGCGGGATGTTTTCAATATAATTTATTTCAGCGATTAGCTGTTCAGTTTTTACTAATGTTTTTTCCGGCTTCGATGTTTTCTTAGTACTTTTATCATCATTAAAACAAAATGAATTTACTTCTTCAAAAATCTTCTCGCTGAATAATTCGTCGAAAACTTTGTGAACGGGAATTAGTGTGTGTTCCTTAATCGCATTCTCGATTGAAGGAACGCCTCTTCCTTGCAGCCAATGATACAGCTTTTCATAAATGCTGTTCGTGTCGTAAACTTCTCTGAAATCCAAAAACACTTTGTATTGATAACCTTGTAGATGAAAGAAAAATCCATGATCAAGGATATCTTTACCGGAAAAAAGGTGTTCCAGGTTTGTTTTATGATCCCGGCAGATAAAGAAAAACTTATGATCGTACTTTAGCTGAAGAGCATCTCCTAATTTGGTTTTTGCAAGATATTTTGATCCATCATTTGCTGTTACAGATTTTGGAACAGAATAATTAATTGTTCCCTTGCATTCTTGGTAGGCGTTATTATAAATCACAAATACTTTTTCATTACCGAATCTGTTTGTAAAAGCAAACACATTGAAATTAATGTTTCCGAATTCATCTATGAATTCAAAAAATTCAAAGTCGGCAACCTGAGCAAATAAATATCTTTTTTTCATAAGCGGAAAAATTTCATGCTCATGCCTGTGAACTAAATATTCATCAACGCTTTCATCATAGTATGCACGTTTGTACTCCATTCCATACTTCTCAGCGAATCCTTCAATTTGTCCATGACCAAACATTGGCAATCCAGGAAGAGTAACCATTAACATGGCGATTCCAAAATATTTATCACCTTTACCAAATTGATTAACTGCAGTTTCTTCATCTGGATTACTCATGAAGTTTACATATCTCTTCAAAATTTCCGGATTAAAGTCTAAAGTATTTTTAATCAAATCATGGTACTTATCATTTTCTTCTTTCATGAGCATGTGCATAAAAGCCGAATTGTAGACTCTATGCATTCCTAAAGTTCTAACGAAATAACCTTCCATCAGCCAAAACGCTTCAGCAAGAAGGAGAGTGTTGGGCAACTCCGCATTTATTCTATCAACCAATTCACGCCAAAACTCATTTGGTATTGCATTATCGAAATCTTGATGTGACATTGCAAAATCGGAGCGGGAAGGAATTGCCCCGCCTGTTCCCGGAACAGGAAACCAAAGTCGCTGATAATGTTTTTTGGCAAGAGTCATCGCCGCATCAAAACGGATGATCGGGAATTTTCTTGCGACATGCATAATTGTTTGAATTAATGATTCGCGAACTTCGGGGATTAAAAGATTTAACTGGGCAGTATCATTCCACGGCATGTGGGTTCCGTCGTTACCATGATAAATGTATCGAACATCTCCGGTGTACCTATCTCTTCTTTGAAATACAACTGCGGCATCTTGTCGTGAATAATATTTATCTTCAATTCGCACTTCAACTCTATCATCATCAGAAAAATTTGGACCTGTAAAGCTGTAACCAGGAAAAGGTGGATAGCTTGTTTGGATGAAGTAATCCGGTTTCTCGACAACCCATTTTGAGTAGATGCCGGTATGATTGGGAACCATGTCGCTCGCAACTCTAATTCCACGCTGCCATGCTCGATCTTTTAAATTTTGAAAAGCTTCTTCACCGCCGAGTTCATTTGCGATAACATAATCATATAAAGAATACGCAGAAGAAATGGCTTCGATGTTTCCGTTAATGTGCTTGATTTTTTTTGATGCGCTGCTTCGTTCCCAAATTCCAATAAACCAAAGTGCGGTAAAATTCCATGCTGCCAAGCGATCTAGCTCTTCATCGGGAATCTGATCAAGTCTGTGGATATGTCTTCTATATTTTTTTGAAAGTTGATCGAGCCACACGTAAGTATTTTTTGCAATCATTACAACTTTAGGCATCCAATCCGTATCTTCAGTAAACTTTTCAAACTCGGAATGATAAAAAGCTTTTTCGTCTTCAGAAAGTTCTGCCCCGGATCTTAGTTTTGATTTTAGATATTCATAGTAATCTTTAAGCTGCTTGAAATCCGGAACAGGAGGCGTTCCTTTTTCACCGCCGCCATGCTGAATGAAAAGTTTGATATCTTCTTGAATTAAATCTTTTCCGGATAATATTCTTTTGTGGAATGTATCATGAACATAAACTCCCCATTTTGTAAGGATGTAATCGAGCTGTCCTTCTAAATTGTGCGGATTGGTTATGATTGGTTTTCTAAGAAATTGAATCAGCGGTAATTTTTCCGGTCCAAAAGTTTTTTCTGTGGTTAGATAATTTTCTGTTTTGTCAATCAGCTCAATGTACTTTGTTTTTTCTGAAATAGTTTTATCACTGTAAAATTCTTCGAGTAATTTTCCGGCAGGATTAATATTTTCAAGCTGAAGGAGTATAAGTTCTTCAAGTATAATTTCTGTATTCGGTTTACCATTTGTTGAAGAAAATAAATAATCTTCGGCAGTGATTTTTCCAAGATGAACATCGAGAGGTGGAAATTCCTCAACATATTTCAGAAAAACCTGGTCTAATTCTTTTTCACCAAGATGCTGATATAAAGAATTTAAAGTTCGTTTGAGAACACCTGGATTTTCCTTTTCTTCATACCATCGAATAAGGAAATGAAATATTTCATGCATTAAGCCGACGGCATTAATTAGTCCAGCGGTTATTTGCTGATCGGTTTTGCCCTCGCTTTTTCTTTTATCATTTATTTTACTTGTAAGTTCACGGGCTAATCGAAAGTTTGCTACTATCAGATCGCCGTTGATTGAGAATAAGGATTTATCGAATTGGTATTTTAAGCGAAGACTCTTTGCTACATGAAATTCATATGCGGTGTTTACCGGATACAATTTGTAAAAGGGAAGCGATCCCATAATTTTTTCCTCGAAGTGAAATTGTTTTATCTGAATTCGTGGACTATACGAGGGAAATATAATAAAACTAAAAGCAAAAAGGAGAACGAATAAGAAATTCCAAACCTTAAAATCCAATCCGCCTTAGGCGGAACAAATAAATCTCAATAGACAATTTCGAAATCTGGAAAGGATTTAGGACGCAGTCATGCTCCGTATCGTTACTACTATTAAAACAAACGCAATTTCTAAGCGTACGAAAAATTTATCAGAGAAACTGGGTTTGTGTATAAAATTCCTTCTTAGATATGCCAGATTTCTCACCACGACTCCAGAAAGCGTAAACCTGGCATATCTTTTTAATCACCCTATAGGGGATCAGGGGGCTTTAAGGATGATAAGCTAAGTTCGACCCAACCCATGTTTTGTTTTTGTTGAAATCAACTCCCATCATCTTACCTTTACTTGTCCGGACGAGGTTGGTAGCAAGGATTGGTTCTTTATCCCAAAGAAGCATCAATCTCACTTCTACTCTTGCATAACCACCGGGTGTTTCGATTACCGGAGCATATTCAACTTTTTCTTGAAGAATGTAATTTGATCTGTCAATAACTTTATCCAGTTTATTTTTTGTTACATTCACTTCAACTCCAAGACCAGCAAATGAGAATAACGGTTTCAGTACGAATCTGCTGAGATCATCCGGATATTTATCGAGCGTATTTAAGAAATAACAATGTGGAACGTATTTGCCTATTAGCAGAGGAAGCGAATATTTACTGATTTTGAAAAACCAATTGGGATGCCCGGCCCATTCAACATCGAGATCATCACTAAAACTAAAATTAAACTTGAAATTTTTCCTTTGCAGTTCATCATAAATTACACGGTTATAAATTCTTTCAACGGGAATTTCCTTGTCATTATTTTTGTAGAAAAGTTTTTTGCCGTTCCTAACAACATCCGAGAGATTCACAGTTTTAATTCCTGTTAATTCTTCGGTGCAGGCAAAATCTACTCTGGTTTTTTGCAGAGGCGGATTAATCTCAAGCAAAATTACATTCTTTGGATCTTTATCAGCTAAAATAACTTTTCTCAGTAAGTGAGTGTATTTCTCTCCATCAAGTCCGTTAAAGAAGCTTGAAAAGTTTTGAGGAATGTCAAAATGCCTTCGTA
>DAIMIJ010000178.1:0-4524 GCA_036722835.1 Ignavibacteriaceae bacterium
GATAATCTTCCGTGAATTTCTGAAATCGTTTTGGCATTTGTGACATATTTTATTCCTTCATTTTTTTAATAGCACGCAGATGACGCTGATTTAGAGGATCATCGCAGATCAAAAACAAAAAAAACCCCGCTTTGCGTTGGCGGGGTTTAAATAAAATAGATATGATTTTGTCAAATCAATTTTAAAAACTCTCCTTCGCAAAGTCGGCAGGTTTATCCCGCAAAATGCGGGACAAGTTCGTTTCCAAACTTACCCTATCGGTTGAGGAATCATATCTTCATTTGGAAGGCTTAGACTCAACAACTCGGAGAAAATATTTTAAAGAACTATTCTACTTTAAAATTTCTTAGAATAAAAAAATTATTCTCGTAAAGTCAATTTTTCAAATTCAAAAGTAGTAAACAATTGCATTGCCTGTGAAAAAAGTATATTCTCTTCTCTAAAAATATGCAGTTTCATGGTTTCAACAATTGCAATACCTTGTTCAAAAGCGGCTTCAAATGTAATTTCTTGCGAACGATTATCAGGCAAGCGAGATCCTATCCCTAAGAAATTAAAAACAATTGCTGCTGCTTGAGCAACTTTGAGATGCTCGTCCTCCATTAAACTAATTCCAGTATAAGATGGGTCTTTTGAATTACGCTCGCCGGTTTCAATAAATTTTTGGTGCAGAAGCGGAAACAATATTTTTTCTTCCTTTTGATTGTGTGTCGGAATTTTTTCATCAAAGAAATTGAAAAACTGTTTTAAACCGGCATTAATCTCATGATTGAAAATCCATCCGTTACTTCGCCAGTTTATCAGCGATTCTTCAAATACATGTAATGCTTTTGCGAAGGTTTTATGCTCATCAACCAATTCTTGCAAAAAAGGATGCAGTTTATCATAAGAAACAGTGGTAATATTTGGCGGATAATACGCATCTGGCGGATCCATCGGCGAGAGTTCCTCAGAGCTTTCTTTTTCAACAAATCTTTTAACTTGATCAGTAGAATTCAGATTTTTTAATTCCATAATCTTAGTCTGTTTTATTTTTATTTACAATTTCTCCAATAAGATTGAATTTTAGCCTTTGGCTAAAAATAGCATATAAATTTGCTACGATTGTTAATCTTGTTTTACATTATAACTATAGTGTAATTCTTTTTCTTTATCTCTTTCAGCTTCATTCTTAGGCACCAATCTTAAAAAGTCACCGTACTTCATTGGCTCTTCTAATCTGCATGACCAAACAAGTTTTTCAGTGCCGTTGTTATCTTTCCAGTAAGTCACATCCGGGCAGCCATCGCACATGCTTTGATCACCGTTTGCCAAAAGATCTGGCGGCTGTATTATTAATATGGATTGCAAGTGAGCTTTCTTAAAAATTCTAAAGGGATTAGTAATTATATACTTTAAATAATTTTTAAGCGCGTTTCTAATACCTTTATCTAATATCCATGTAGTAAACATTGTCAATCTACCTAAGCCCAAAGTTTTTGGTGAAGCATATGATAAGTATTTATCATTGATAAAATGATAAACCGACATAACCATTTCAAAGAATTTTTTACCCGCATAACCGAATATTCTATCTTTGTTCCCTATTCTTTCAGTGAGCAGCCATTTATAATGATCTGCTTTATATGTTCCATTTAAATATGCGGCTGGTGAAAAGTCTGGATATTTTTCTATAATTTTTTTAACAACATCCGGTGCCATCAAATCAACTATTTCATTATGGTCAGAATGATAGTGGATATCATCCCAGGTAATCTTTTTACCTCCAGCGTAAAAATCAAAAGGAGTATTTGGTGTTATGTATCTGAAAATAATAAAGACCATTGTATCAACTATATCAATATGTTTATGCGCCCATTCAACTAATTTAGGAACGTACTGAAGCGTATCACCATAAATGAGCAGGCAATTCCGCCTTCGGCTGCAATCATTTCAGCAAAATAAAGCCGCAGTTCATTTAGCTCTATTTCATTTTTACCTAACCATTTTGGATCTCTGCCTCTTCCTTGTTTGCTGTCAATATGAAAAGTAAATCCAAATACTCCGACTTTCTTAAGCTCACGTAGAAGTTCTTTAGTAAGTGCAATACCGTTTGTATTGATTATTGGTTTAAGTCCTCTTGCTTTTATATCAGCGACTAATTCAATTATGTTTGGATACACCAATGGGTCGCCTCCGGCAATTGATATGCAGTCAGATTTTCTCTGCGATTGGAAAAAATCTAATTCATGTTTTACTTCCTCCAATGTCTTATGAGAGTTTTTGATGTTCTTCCTGTAACAGCCATAACAGCTTAAGTTGCATTGTGAAGTAGGTTCAAGCCAGGTAATACCGTTATCGGGCATAGTCCATGGCAAACGATAAAGTGAATCGAGAGGAATATAAGGTTTATCCATTTTTACATCTCATTAGATTATTTTTTAAGAATATTTATTTGTAATGTATCAACTAAAAAAAACAGCAAAAACAAATTTTTATTTTTCGGTTTGATTTATCGTCCTTATTATCAACTTAACTTTTCTTCAAGCTCAATTGCTTTAGGAAACAATATATTATTTTCCAAATGAATATGCTGATGCAAATCATTTTCGAACTCATCTAATTTTTGATAAGTCACAAGATAAGTTTCACACGCATCATCCGGTAATTTGTAATTGCTGCTAATCTCACGCATTTGTTTCAGAAGTGAGCCGGCGTTATCATGTTCCATTTCCATCATTGCAATTGGATTGCGAACGGTTCCGAATGGAGATGGACCAATTTCAGATTTATTCTTATAAGCAGTTTGAAGTTTGATTATGTATGGAAATAAAATTTTCTCTTCTTTCATCATGTGTTGCTGTAATTCTGCCGCAACATCAGTAAATAAGTCTGCTATATGTTGAAGTTCAGGATGACGTTCTCCGTGTACACGTGCAATTTTCTGTGTGAACTCCGAAAGCAGTGGAATATTTTCAGCAACATATTTATGATGAACATTTACAATATAGTTCGCCAAAAAATCCGGCTCCCAATCCTTGAAATTTTGTTCTTTATCAGAATTGAATTTTTTTTCTATTTCACTCAGTGCGTTTGTAAGTTGCTCAACGGAAATATTATTGGTCGAACAAACTTCTTCAATCGTCTTCTTTCCGCCACAGCAAAAATCTATATTGAATTTCTTAAATACTTCGGCGGTTCGATAGTCATCTCTGACTATTTTTCCAATAGTTTTATTGTTAATTCTATTTTGCATAATACTTTCTTTTTTATTTCATGAATTAATATTTGTTTTTGAACATTCCTATTTTATTCGCTAATTTATAACTGTAAATGAGCAAACACAACATCCTACATAACTCAACAACTAATCTCTTTTTCACGGGAGTGAAAGACTTCGTAAAAAACTTATCCCCTGCATATTTCGCAATGGTGATGTCAACCGGTATTATTTCCATTTCATGCTACTTGCTGGGAATGGATTTTATCGCACATGTGTTATTCTGGCTAAACTTATGGGTTTACGTGTCTTTGTGGTTATTCAGCTTGCTTAGAATTATCATCTATCGCAAAGAATTTTTTAGTGATATGTTAGATCATCAAAAAGGTCCAGGATTCTTTACTGTAGTTGCCGGTTCATGTATTCTTGGTAGTCAGTTTGTAATCATTTTTCAAAATTATTCTGCAGCATTCATATTATGGATTCTTGGACTAACGCTTTGGGTATTACTCACCTACACAATCTTCACCGGTTTTACAATAAAAGAAAACAAACCAACTTTAGATGTAGGAATTTCCGGTGCTTGGCTCTTGGCTATTGTTGCTACCCAGGCTATTGCAGTTCTTAGTGCTTTGATCTCAGTACATCTGGAACAACCACATAGGTTACATATGAACTTTTTAGCACTGTGCATGTGGTTATGGGGTGGTATGTTATATATCTGGATGATCTCTCTCATCTTCTACCGTTATACATTCTTCAGATTTTCCCCGGGAGATTTATCTCCGCCATACTGGATAAACATGGGAGCGATGGCGATATCTACCTTAGCAGGTTCTTTATTAATCAAGAACACAAATGATGCACCGTTTTTATTATCGCTACTGCCTTTCTTGAAAGGCTTCACAGTGTTTTTTTGGGTTACTGGAACCTGGTGGATTCCTATGCTTTTCATCCTTGCTATATGGAGACACGTTTATAAACGATTCCCATTGAAATATGATCCGCTCTACTGGGGAGCTGTATTCCCATTAGGAATGTATACTGCATGCACTTTTAGGATGGCTGATGCAATGAATTTAAATTTCCTTGATCAAGTTCCAAGATACTTCATTTATATTGCTTTAGCTGCCTGGCTTGCTGCTTCCATCGGATTTGTACGATCTATTGCTATCCAGTTAAGTTTGTTAGTAACGAAACCGGTGAAAAGCTGATAGAGTCCCTCAATCAATTAAACAATTATTCAAAGAACAAAAATTTTTTCACCTTGAGATTTCAAACTTAGAATGAAGCTCAGGTGATTTTTTATTTAACATTCGTGTAAC
>DAIMIJ010000179.1:0-2700 GCA_036722835.1 Ignavibacteriaceae bacterium
TTTTGACTTAATTAGAAAAGATATTGAAAAAGCTAAATTACTAAAACCTGATTTAATTTTAGTTCACTATCATTTTGGGGAAGAATATCAAAGAGAGCCGAACGTATTTCAAAAAGAAGTTGTTCAGAGAACAATTGAAATGGGAGCAGATATTATAATTGGCGGTCATCCTCATGTGCTTCAACCAGTTCAGTTCATAAAATCCAACAACAGTGTTTTTGATTCTGTTTTTGTTGCATATTCTCTTGGTAACTTTATTTCAAACCAGAGAAAGAGATATGCGGATGCGGGAGGTATTCTAACTTTAAGCATCAGTAAGAACATGTATGATAAATCTATTAGGATATCGGAAATAGAATTCATTCCAACGTGGGTTTTTAAGGGGAACACGGGAAATAAAAATGAATATGTGATTCTGCCATCTATTCCTTCGATGAATGACTCTTCAATAAATTATCTAGATAAAAGTCAGAATAATAAGATTAAAGAATCAATCAACGATTCAAAAGAAGTAATAGCGAAGTATTCAAATCAGATAACTTTTAAATAACTCAGATATGCCAGATTTTCGGTACGATGTAAGTAGCCGCTAATCTGGCATATCTAAATTGAAAACACTAATTTCTTCAAAAACCTGTAACTTTGTAAAGTTTTTCTTGATAATAATTTTTCTTCCTTAACAATACTCATCAAAATAGACTGACTATAATAAATTAGATGAAATTAAAGAATGCGTCTGCTCTTTCACTTATCTTTCTGACAGTGTTTGTCGATCTTCTAGGTTTCGGAATACTAATTCCGATTCTTCCGACATTTGCCAAAAAAGAGCTGCTTGTTGATGAGACTGCAATAGGAATTGCAATTGCAATATATTCACTCACGCAATTTTTCTTCAATCCGATTTTTGGAAAATTATCAGATAAACATGGGCGAAAAAAAATAATAGTTATTTGTTTATTCCTGAATGCGATTGGATATGTTTTGTTTGCCTATACTCATAGCTATTTCATGCTTTTATTTTCAAGAGTTATTGCAGGGATCGGAGGCAGCAGCATTGGAGTTGCGCAGGCATACATTGCTGATGTCACTACACCGGAAAATCGTTCTAAAGGGATGGGAATGATCGGCGCTGCTTTTGGATTAGGATTTGTTTTTGGTCCAATGATTGGTGGAATGCTATCAAAGTATGGCTATTTTGTAACGGGAATGGGAAGCGCTTTCTTTTCAATTTTTGCCTTTGTGCTGACAATAATATTTCTTCCAGAACCAAAACGCGATAAATCAAAAAGCTTAGTAAGATCAAGAAAATTGTTTGATACATCTTCAATAAAAATAATTTTCAAAAAATCCGATTTATCTTTACTGATGGGTATATTTTTTATTCTTACATTTTCAGTAGCTAATATTTATGGAACGTTTGCGTTATTAGGATTTAAAATTTATCACTTTACGGATATGCAAAATGGTTATATGTATGGTATTCTTGGACTTTCATCTGCAATTGTCCAGGGTGGTTTATTGGCACAAATTTCAAAGTACTTTTCGAAGGGCAAGCTTATTTCAATCGGTGCATTTTGTATGATGATAGGATTAGGATTAATTCCTTACGGCGGAAGTTTTTTAGGTTTAGCGATAATTGGAATCATTCTTTCTTTAGGAACAGGAACTTTACAACCGACTTTGCTGAGCTTGATATCAGAGGTTACATCAGAAGCTGAACAGGGAATTACACTTGGTTTTAATCAATCGCTTTCTGCTTTTGCAAGAGTGCTCGGTCCGCTTTGGGGAGGTTTTACATTTGAATTCTTAGGTTATCCTTTTCCATTTCTTACAGGCTCTTTTTTCAGTTTAGTTATTTTAATATTAAGTGTAGTTTATTTGCCCAAAGTTTTGAAGTTAAGACAGAGTTCAATCAAGTAAATTTATTTTTATTAAGTTTACAAACCCAGTTTCTCAGCCCCGCCTAAGGCGGGGCTTGAGTCGTTCGTTTAGAAACTGGGTTTGTTTATGAATTCTAATATAGTCATTGCGGGTAATGTGAGTTAATAAAGCAATTTAAACATGTCAAATAAGTAAATGTTTTCTGTTGGAAATATAAATATTAAAAACGCTGTTCTTCTTGCACCAATGGAAGATGTTACTGATCTTTCATTTCGACTGATATGCAAAAAGCTCGGCGCAGATATGGTTTACACTGAGTTTGTTAATTCAGAAGGATTGGTGAGATCGTCCGAGAAAACTCATGCTAAGCTTAAGATAAGTAATGACGAAAGACCTGTTGGTATTCAAATTTATGGCGGTAATATTGAATCCATGATTGGCGGAGCAAAAATTGCTGAGGCAGAGAATCCTGAATTGATCGATATTAATGCTGGATGCTGGGTTAAAGATGTTGTTAATTGTGGAGCTGGCTCCGCATTATTAAAAGATCCTCCATATCTACAAAAACTTGTTAAAGAAGTTGTTGATGCAGTTTCAATTCCAGTGACAGTTAAAACCCGGTTGGGCTGGGATGAAAATAATATCCAGATTTTAGAAGTGGCAAAACGAATTGAAGATGCCGGGGCAAAAGCAATTACAGTTCACTGTAGAACTCGAAGCATGGGAAATAGGGGAGATGTTGATTGGTCGTGGATTCCTAAAGTAAAAAATATAGTAAGCATTCCGGTTATTCTTAACGGAAATGTTTTAACTGCTCAA
>DAIMIJ010000179.1:2800-4520 GCA_036722835.1 Ignavibacteriaceae bacterium
GCATCTAAAGTTCGTTCAGAGCTTATGCTGAAAACTGAACTGAGCTCAATCGAAGATATTTTATCAAAGTATCTTGAAGAATTGCTTTCTCACACCGCAGTACATGCATCTTGAATGATAAATCCTTGCAAAAAATTGCACGAATAATTTCTACTATTTTTATACCGCCGACCTTCTCAATGGTATCATTCATATTTCTTGCACTAAGGTTTGAAGCCAATACCAACCAAAAAATCTATGTGATTCTAATTGCAATGGTGTTTGCATTCATCTTGCAGATAGCTTCGTTCATTTATTTTTATAAAAAAAAATTAATAAGTGATATTGATGCCAAAACTAGAGAAGAGAGAACTCTTCCGTATTTACTTTCAATTGTGATTTTTATAATCGGTTTTATTTTGTTGCTAATTTGTAGTGCAAGCAATATTTCAATCGCTTTCTGGTTTTGCTATATTTCTAATACATTTTTAGTAATCTTCATCAATAGATATTTAAAGATTAGCATACATGCTATGGGTGTTTCAGGTCCTTTAGCATTATTTAGTTTCATACTTGGGTTTATAGTATTGTTGTTTCTACCAATTTTAATTGCAGTAGGATGGTCAAGGATAAAGTTAAAATGTCATTCACTTACGGAGGTTGTTGTTGGTGCGGTCTTTGGATTTACTTCTGTTTACTTTCAATTAAGTGTCTTCTTGAAATAGATTAAAATGTAAAGTGAAATCAAACAACTGATTATTTTTCCTTAGGACTATAAATGATAAAAGTATCAAAAGAAAATGGTATTGCAATTCTAACATTAAACAGGCCGGAGAAAAGAAATGCACTTCATCCGACAATGGTATCTCAAATTAAAAGTGCAATTAAGGAAATATCCGTTGACAAAGAGACTAATTCCTTAATTATAACGGGCAAGGGAAGTTCTTTTTGTGCTGGTGCTGATCTTAAGAATTTGCGTGACCTGTTAAATCATTCAACAATTGAAAATGAGAAGGATTCAGAATCACTTGCAGAAATGTTTTTTGGAATTTACAAAATGTCAATTCCAACAATTGCTGCTGTCAATGGACCAGCTATCGCTGGCGGATGTGGTTTAGCTTCGGTGTGTGATTTCATCATAGCGGATTCAAAAAGTGCTAAGTTTGGTTTCTCTGAAGTTAGTATTGGTTTTTCTCCAGCTATAGTCGCTATATTTTTAATTAAAAAGATTGGATTCAACAAAGCAAAGAGAATACTATTAACTTCGGAGATTATTGCCTCTGAAGATGCGAAAGATTTAGGTTTAGCGGACTACATATCAAATAATGTCTTAGAAGATGCAATAGCATTAGCTAAAAAATTATCGAAAAATTCTCGAACAAGCTTTTCCTATACAAAACAGATGCTTAATGACATCAGTAACTTGAGAATTGAGGAAGCAGTAAATTTCTGCGTTCAACTAAATGTAATTAGCAGATCAACTGAAGATTTTAAGAATGGAATTAAAAAATTTCTCAACAAACAATAAATAAAGATGGATAGTGATTTAAGGAAATATATTCGAAACGTTCCAGACTTTCCTAAGAAGGGAATTGTCTTCCGAGATATAACAACTTTACTAAAGAATCCGATAGCACTTAAAGAGGCGATTCAGCAGCTTTATGAATTAACTAAAGGATTGAAGATTGACAAAGTCGTTGGAATTGAATCTCGTGGTTTCATCTTCGGGGCAATGCTTGCC
>DAIMIJ010000180.1:0-1090 GCA_036722835.1 Ignavibacteriaceae bacterium
CAATTGCAATCAGCATTGGTTTAGTTGCTGCTAATCTTATTCAACCCGGCGAGAGAATGAATGTCGAAACTAAGGAAAGATTACTTTCGGTTTATAGTAAGGATGTTGAAACTCGAGTAGAAAGTGCAGAGGGTTTTGATTTCATGCAGGAAATTGTAAAACTAATTCCTAAAAATCCATTTGCTGCAATTGCTAATGCTGAAATGCTTCAAATAGTTTTATTTGCTTTGATGTTTGGTTTAGTTCTCAGTCTTATCCCAAAATCAAAAGGTGAGCCGGTAATTAAATTCTTTGATGGATTAAGTGAAGCAATGATCAAGTTGGTTGATCTCATTATGCTCATTGCACCGATTGGAGTTTTTGCTCTTATTTCAGCAACTGTTGGTGAATTTGGTTTTGATATTCTTCAAACACTTTTTTGGTATGCAGCTACTGTTATTCTCGGATTAATGATTCACACACTGGGTGTTTATACTTTGATAGTTAAGTTATTCAGTAAACTAAAAGTCTCCACCTTTTATAAAGGAATGCGGAAAGCACAGACAATTGCTTTCAGCACGAGTTCGAGTGCAGCGACATTACCGGTTAATATGGAATGCTGTCAGGAAAATCTCGGTGTTTCAAAATCTATTACAAGCTTTGTGCTTCCTTTAGGCGCAACAATAAACATGGATGGAACCGCCCTGTACCAGGGAGTAGCGGCAGTTTTTATCGCTCAAGTTTTTGGAATGGATTTGAATTTGATGCAGCAGCTTACAATCGTATTAACTGCAACTCTTGCTTCGATTGGAACTGCTCCTGTGCCGGGAGTTGGAATAATTATGCTGATCATAGTTTTAAAATCAGTGGGTATTCCTGAAGAAGGAATTGGATTAATTTTAGGTATAGATAGAATTCTCGATATGTGCAGAACAATAACCAATATTACCGGAGATGCTGCAATTGCCGTCGCTGTTGCTTCTTCCGAAGGAGAAATTCTTCATCCTGATTTGAAAAATGCTTAGTATTAAAAAATAATTTTATATTTACATAGTGTATCTCAATGTTCACCAGTGCTTCTTAGTGAAAGAAGATATTTTTCACACATATT
>DAIMIJ010000180.1:1108-4511 GCA_036722835.1 Ignavibacteriaceae bacterium
ACGAGAAAAATTGATTATTAAAATCACATTATAACTGATAAGTTAATAAGGTTTTGTTGTCCCTTTTTAGATTGTTACTAAGGTTAGCTAAAAGGCAGATAAGGTTTAATAAAATCTATCAAATCATGATAGTGACTTAAAAAATAATATTACTTTGCTTAAAAAAATACATGCAGTATTATTCATAGAGTAAACCTTAGTAATTAGGATACCCACTAATGTTTTAACCTTATTAGCTTATTATCGTTTAGTGTTGAATAGCTTGAATCAAAAACTGACTGACTTTACAAACCATTATTAAGAAATTTATTAAATAATTAATTTGGAGAGAGAATGAGCCAAACAGGTGAACGTGAACAATGGGGAAGCAGAATCGGGTTAATTTTAGCCGTTGCCGGTAATGCAGTTGGATTAGGAAATTTTTTAAGGTTTCCAGTTCAAGCTGCACAAAATGGCGGCGGTGCTTTCATGATTCCTTACTTTATTTTCTTCTTAATTCTCGGTATTCCACTGATGTGGATAGAATGGGGAATAGGACGTTATGGCGGAAAATTCGGTCATGGGAGCGCTCCGGGTATGTTTGATGTAATTTGGAAAAATCGAGTTGCAAAATATTTCGGTTCTTTAGGCCTAATCATTTCACTCGTCATAATGATCTACTACACTTACATCGAATCGTGGACGCTCGCATTTAGTTTTTTTTCAATCACGCAAACCTATTTTGATTTACACTCATTCGATGCAATGAGAAACTTCCTTTACAGTTTCCAGGGAAGGGAAACCAGTGCACATTTCTCAAGCATCTGGCCATCTTATGCATTTATGCTTGCTACATTCGCAATAAATTTTTGGATAATATTCAGAGGTATATCTAAAGGAATAGAAAAGCTTGCGAAGATAGCAATGCCTTTGCTTTTTCTTTTTGCAATCATATTGGCAATTCGAGTTTTAACTTTAGGAGCACCAGATGCAAATCATCCGGATTGGAATGTTATAAATGGTTTAGCTTTCATTTGGAACCCCGATTTCTCCCAGCTTGGTAATGCTTCTGTTTGGTTAGCTGCTGCCGGGCAAATCTTCTTCACACTATCAGTTGGAATGGGAACAATACAAGCTTATTCAAGTTATCTTAAGCCAAAAGATGATATTGCTCTCTCGGGTCTCAGCACTTCTGCAACTAACGAGTTTGCTGAAGTAGTTCTTGGTGGATCAATTGCAATACCGGCGGCTGTTGCTTTCTTTGGAATTGCTATGACAACACAAATTGCAAAAGGCGGAGCTTTTGATCTTGGTTTTGTTTCAATGCCTCTGATCTTTGAACAAATTCCATTCGGTTCCTTCTTCGGATTCATTTGGTTCCTGCTTTTGTTTTTTGCAGGAATAACTTCATCAGTTGCAATGGGTCAACCTATTATTGCTTTCTTAGAAGATGAATTTAAAGTTAGCAGACAAAAAGCTACGGCAATTCTTGCCGTGGTAGTTTTAATCAGCGTACAATTTGTTGTTTTTTTCTTAAAGTACGGATTCTTAGATGAGATGGATTATTGGGCTGGCACTTTTGGTTTGGCGGTTTTTGCTTTGGTGGAAACAATACTTTTCATGTGGGTATTTGGTGCAGACAAAGCATGGAAGGAAATGAATGAAGGCGGAGATATTGCAATCCCAAAAATTTTTTACTACATCATGAAGTTCATTACACCGGTTGTTCTATTCATTATTATGATCTGGTGGTTTGTGAATGATGCAATACCAATCTTATTGTTAAAGAATGTAAACCCGGAAAATGTTTCTTACATTTGGGGCGCAAGAGTTTTAATGATTGTTCTTATGCTTTCACTTTTCTTCTTAATAAAGTTGGCTTGGGATAAGAATAAGAAAAAAGTACTCTAAAAATATTGTTAGTGTTTCCATAATTTTTATGTTGAATAAATTTGGAAGGATAAAAAAAACCTGCAACCAAGCTATTCGGTTTTGATTTAATGTCTAAGAAACATAGCACTTCATCAATATTCGAGAATATAAAAGCGATGGGACTTGTGTTTGGAGACATCGGTACAAGTCCTATTTACACTTTAACCGTTATTTTCACCCTTACTACTCCAACAATTGAAAATGTTATGGGAGTGTTGTCTCTCATCTTCTGGGCATTAATTGTCCTGGTGACAGTTGAATACTCATGGCTTGCAATGAGCTTAAGTACTAAAGGCGAAGGTGGAATAATTGTTCTTAAAGAAATTCTCGGTTCAAAAGTTAAAAAAGGACGAAGGGGCTTGTTTGTAGTTTATCTCGGATATCTTGGTGTCTCGCTTTTGATGGGTGATGGAGTGATAACTCCCGCAATAAGTATCCTTTCGGCAGTTGAAGGATTGAAGCTTTTTCCCGGTCTTGAAAAAATTACCTTAGAGACAATTTTATTAATTACTTGTGCTATCACGATAATACTTTTTGCATTTCAGCATAAAGGATCGGATAAAGTTTCATCATCGTTTGGTCCAATAATGATATTATGGTTTTTGTCGCTATTCATTTCAGGAATGTTTTATATTTTTAAAATCCCAAATGTTCTAATGGCAATCAGCCCGTATTATGCGATTGATTTCCTGCTGCATAACGGACTACCCGGGTTTTTTATCTTAAGTGAAGTAATACTTTGTGCTACTGGAGGTGAAGCTTTATATGCCGATATGGGTCATCTCGGAGCTAAACCAATCAGGCATGCTTGGTATTTTGTTTTTGTGGCGTTAGTAATTAATTACTTTGGTCAAGGCGCTTACCTTGCACAATATGGTAAATCAAATTTTGTACTTTTTGAAATGGTGCATAAATTTTCGGATGTTCTTTATATACCATTCATTTTTCTTGCTTTGTTTGCTACGATCATAGCTTCTCAAGCAATGATAAGCGCTGTAATGTCTTTAATTTATCAAGGCATTACAACAAGAATTTTTCCACTTATGAAAATTAAATACACATCAACTCATCTGAAATCCCAGATTTACATTGGTGCAGTTAATTGGATGCTCTTAGCCGCTGTGATTGCAATAATATTTCTATTCAAGAAATCTGAGAATCTTGCCGCTGCATATGGATTAGCCGTTACAGCTACTATGACAATAAGTGCCATATTTATGATTTGGATTTTCAAGCTGAGTAGAATCAAAATTAAATTTTATGCTGCAATTTTTGTTCTTGTAGTTGATTCGTTTTTCTTGTATGCCGTATTTAGTAAAATTCCTCATGGGGGTTACTGGTCTTTGATTATTGCTTCCATACCTTTTTTTGTGATAATGCTATGGACAATCGGGAATAAAAATTTGCAAATAGCGTTCAGGTCTCTATCTATAGACTTTTTTCTCGAAAGCTATAATCAGATTTACAGTTTGGGAAATAATATAAAAGGCAC
>DAIMIJ010000181.1:0-4465 GCA_036722835.1 Ignavibacteriaceae bacterium
TCACCATTTCTGAAATTAACTGCTGATCAACCGATATAGTATCAGAGGAAACATAATCAAAATTATGAAGCTCTAATACAAATTGTTCTGGTTTCTGAGATGCAACCAAAATATTTGAATACCTCCATTTATCAGACCCATCTTTCATAATATATATTTTAGAAGATTGATCTTCAGTTGTAATTTTATTTAAAAAATTGCCAATGTTAATATCATCCCTTGTAAGGTAGCTTAGAGAAGTATTTTGTGTCATCTGAGAATTAAAAAAATAGATGAGCAAAATGAAGAATATGATGAAACCATATTTGTTTACCGGAGAAGAATTAGAAGTATCGAGTAAATGATAAAGCCAATAAGCTGTGAATGGAAGAAGAAGCAGACTCCAGATCATAGCAATTCGCCAATAGTTATGGGTTGGCATTGCTTTGATTATGAATGACAGTACAGAAAATGTAAGCAATGTTCCGAAAAGAATTATGGAATATTTTTTTACGTTCGGATTTATTTTGACCAGATAGAACAAAGATGCTAGCCCAATAATGTTCAAAGAAGTAATATTAATAATTAGAAATTGATACAATGCATTATTTTTTATTTCACTAAAGATTCTACCTTCATTATATCTGTTAGTTACGGAAGAGACAAACCCGTGAGCACTTTCGTTAGCAATTGTCGAAAGGTAAATCCAATACACCGGAAATGCCGTTATAATGAGTGCAAAAGAAAAGATTAATATTACTTTCTGGGAAGGAGTTTTGCACGATTTGAAAAGCTGATAGGCAATAATTAGAAAAAGGAAAAGAGCAAATACCCATGCTTCATACCTAGTTGTCGTTCCAACACTTAAAAAAATAGCGGTCAGCCATAAAAACTTGTTCTTACCATTCCTCAACCATAAAAGAAAAAACGCAATTGAAGCTGTCATGAAAAAGAAAAAGTATATTTCAATAAGAGGCAGAGCGCTAAACACAGCAATAGGAAGAAAGAGTGTTGCAAGAAAACCAGTGAGAATAGCGACAATTTTATTTTCAAAAAGCTGGTGAGTCAAAATTATAAGTGAAAGCAGAGTGAGTAAACCAAATAGCCAGCTCATTATTCGTGGTGTTACAAAAAGATCATAATGTATTTTTAGAGCTAATCCATTTACAAGCTTAAAAAAAGGCAGCCATATCGAAAACAATTGCCCTTCTCCTTTGTACCATTCGTAGGCTTCCAATGTGTGCCCAGATTCATCCGCAGATAATGCAAAAAAATTTTTGCTTAATAAACTGGACTCAACAATAAAGAATAAAAAGATAGCTGCAGCAATTGATAGGTAAAAAGGAATGTTCCCTTTGATTCTGTTTGTCATTTTTAATTATGTAATTCTTTAGATCATAAATCTATTCTGTTCCAAATTACAAAATTTTACTTAATGATTCTGATGGCAAAACGAATTGTTATTTTATAGGTTTCGCGCGCTCAACTAATGGTCTTTTCTTTTTATCCTTGCTATTCAGCTTGTCAAGAATTACATCTGCTTCACTTGGAGTGACATTAAAAAACGAATAGGAATCGTTAATGTGAATTCCGGTAACTTTCTCTCCAGGAATTTTGGCTTTTTGCTTCAATAAATCTAATAATGCATGCGGAGTAAGATCATCTTTTTTTCCGAGGGCAAGAAACATTCTAGATTTACCGCGATTAGAATCGAATCTATTCTTCCCATTAAATCTATTCCCTCTTCGCTCAAACTGCCTCTTATTTCTTTGCTGGTCCTGCCTATCACCTGTCAATCTGAGTTCTCTGCCAAATTTCTGAGATTCGAAATAATCACGTATCTCAGCATAATTCTTTTCTTCAAGCTCATTCTGGTAAGAATTCTTAATAAGTGCAGCGATTATTTTTTCGGAATCATTATCATCAAGCAAATCTTTTGCAATCTGCATATAAGTTTCTGGAACAACCATTTCAACCAAGCCTTTCAACTCCTCAACAATTTTTTCTCTTTTAAAACTAATAACATCTTTTACATTTGGAATCCTTTGCTTACGAATATCGGTTTGAGTGAAATTTTTTATGTACATGAGCTTGCGATGCTCTTCGGGAGTAATAAAAGTAATCGCTGTCCCTTCTTTTCCAGCACGGCCTGTTCTGCCGATTCGGTGAAGATATGATTCCGCATCCTGCGGTAAAGCATAATTTATTACGTGTGTAAGCTCTTCAATATCAAGTCCGCGGGCTGCAACATCGGTAGCAATAAGAATATTTATTTTTTTATTCCTGAACTTGTTCAGTATTTTTTCTCGAATATTTTGAGTTATGTCGCCGTGTAATCCTTCAACGTCATAATCACGATCGGATAATTTCGATGAGACAAAATCAACATCATTTTTTGTTCTGCAAAAAATCAAACCAAAAAATTCTTGAGTTGTATCAATGATTCTGCAAAGGGCATCGAGCTTGTCTGATTCCTTAACCTCATAATAAATTTGGTCGGTAAGCTCTGTTGTTTGTCCTGATTTCTTTGTACGAATGATCTCCCTTTTACCCATATATTTTTTTGCAAGGGTCATAATTCTTTCGGGCATAGTAGCCGAAAATAAAAGTGTACGTCTTTCTGCCGGTGTTCTCGATAAAATATCTTCCATGTCGTCAATGAATCCCATATTAAGCATTTCATCGGCTTCATCGAGTACAGCAAAAGAAATTTTATCTATTGTAAAACTTTTACGATTAAGATGATCGAGCACTCTGCCCGGAGTTCCAATGATTACATCAACGCCTTTTTTTAGATGACGGAATTGAGTGTCGTAAGATTGCCCGCCGTAAATTGGTGCAACGTGAATATTTTTCTCGCCGCGCAAAGAATTAAATTCTTCAGAAACTTGAATGGCAAGCTCACGAGTAGGTACAATAACAAGGGCTTGAAGATGTCCCGCTTTTGTTTGTAATTGCTCAATTATTGGAAGAGCAAATGCAGCCGTCTTTCCCGTGCCGGTTTGCGCCTGACCTATTATATCAATTTTATTTTCAAGGATAAGCGGAATCACTTTTTTCTGAATCTCTGTCGGCTCTTCGAATCCTTTTAATTTAATTGCATGAAGCAACTCCTCCGAAAAACCGAACTCTTTAAAACCATTATTAACCATTAAATTATTGTCCTTAATTAAATTTATTCAAATACTAAAATGCGGTTGTAAATAAAATCGAATGAAAAAGTTTTTTTCGTAGTTCTTTGCTCAATATACTCTGCAACTTTTCCCAATCTTTTAGGAATAGAAAGAATTTTTTCCTGCGCTTTAGCTGCCGCTTCATTAAGCCCGGTCAACAATTCTATGTTCCAAAACTTAATTGCTTCCTCCACAATTTTTTTATAATCCCATGGACCATAAATGCCGACTCTTCTAACAACATCAGCCATTTCGCGAAAGTTTGGCATTGATAAACCAGGCATATCAATCGCAGGCATAATCGCTGCTGCTGATTGAAGAGCACGTGTTGGATCAATTTCAAGAATGGCTTTAAATACATTACGATAAAAAGTAAAATGTTTTGCTTCATCTGCGGCAATACTGCTAAGAATACCTTCAAGTAAAGGTTCATCTGCCCCTGCGCTAGTACCGGTATTTTTATGTGAAATTTGTGTAGCCCGCTCCTGCAGAGTTGTATAAACAAAAACTTTATACGGATCTTTATCCCAATCAGGATTAAAACCTGATTCCTGATAATGAAATTGCATCAATTCAATCTCACGGAAACTAAACAAGCGTGCATCACGAGCATAATCGCGCAAAACCCCGCCATGCCGATCTTCTTCAGCTGTCCACATATTGTTCCATTTAGACCAAAAGTTTTCATCGCCAAGATGTTTTGCAATTATTCTATGAAAATGTGGAAGCCCTTCCTCGGTCAAGAGATTAATTGCGACAGCAACTCGAACCGAATCTTTTATTCCACGAGCACGTTCGCGTAATTTTTTAATTACACTTTCTTTATTATCGTCCATTTTTTCATCTGCCGGAAGATAATCGCTCGAAAACCATAATCTCCTTTTGGATATATGATCATTCATCCACGCTTTTACTTTTTCTTCAAGATGATTCAGAACTTCGACTTTACTTGATAAATTATTTTCATCAGTGTCGATTTTTGAAATAATAACTTCCATTAATGTCCCTTAATATTTTTTTTGTTTTCTAATAATGCTAACGAACCTTAATACTTCCGGGCTGTTGGTTATCATTAAGATTACGAAGAGAATAACAAACGCTGCAATAAAGATGCTAAGGTAGAATTGTTTACTATTTAAATATAGAGGAATTATAAGTTAATTCATAGAAAAAATTGAACTTGTAATTGCTTATTGCATTAGATTGAAGACTTAAATTATGGTGTTCCAATTGCGCGTAGTTGATTTTACACCAAACTCCTTTTCAATGAAAAGATTTGGAAAACCATATCTGCCTTTGATTTCCGGAGTGAT
>DAIMIJ010000182.1:0-4449 GCA_036722835.1 Ignavibacteriaceae bacterium
TTGCTCCGCGAGCAAGACTCGAACTTGCAACCCTCCGGTTAACAGCCGGATGCTCCACCATTGAGCTATCGCGGAATTTATATTTTACTTTCTTAATCGAACTTGCATCCTAATTTTATCGGAATAATAGCCGGATACTCCATCCGCCTCAGCCAGATCTGTCCGCCTTTGGTGGGGCTGATAAATTTGGCGGAAGCTATCACGGAGTATTGGTTCAAAAAATCGTGAGCTAACATATACACTTTCTTACTTTTTATCAAGTAATTTAACATTCGTTATTTTAGTTTTTATGTTTTAGCTCATTGAATTATATTTTATTTACAAACATTAAATCACCATATATTTTCTTGAATATGCTCACAAAGTTATTCTCTTTACTTGTCCTTATTTATTCTTTCAATATTATTTTATTAGCACAGACTGATGATGAAGTGACAAAAAAAGATTCTCTCTTTTATGAAATGAATCAGGTTACAGTTACTGCTACAAGATATGCTGAATCCATAATGGAAGTTCCTTATGCAGTCACTATCAAAACCAAAGCCGACTTCAATAACATAAAAGGATATGGTTTTGATGAAGTTTTATCAAGTGTACCAGGTGTTCTAGCGCAATCTCGAAACGGAAATCAGGATGTAAGAATAGTAATAAGAGGATTTGGCGCAAGAGGTTCGGGTGATAGATCCAACTCTGGAACTTCAAGAGGAATTAGAATTCTTGTTGATGGCATTCCGGAAACAGAACCCGACGGCAGAACTACTTTTGATCTAATTGATTTAACCCTCGCACAAAATATTGAAGTTCTTCGTTCGAACGTTTCTGCTGTCTGGGGAAATGCATCTGGAGGAATAATTAATATCTCCTCGATTCCTCAATTCACTAACAACTTCTTTGAGACAGATTTTTTTACTGGAAGTTTTGGCTTTCAGAAATTTGCCGCTAAAGCAGGTGCTGATTTAGGTAACGGGCATATATTTGGTTCAGTAACTCAAAGTTATTTTGACGGATGGCGTGAACATTCTTCTTCAAAGCGCGGAATCATAAATCTTGGATTACTTTCAAATCTTTCTTTAGATACACGACTCAAGGTCCTACTCAGCGGTGCAAGCAATCTTTTTCATATTCCGGGCCCTTTAACTGATTCACAGTTCACAGCAAATCCAAAAATGGGAAATCCAACTTATGTTCAGCGGGATGAACGCAGGTACAACCGATTAGGCAAAATCGGTATAAGTCTGGAGCACAACTTCGACGAATCGAATTCACTGCAAAGCATGGTTTATCTTAATCCCAAATACTTGCAGCGGTCCGAACGCGGAACCTTCAGAGATTTTACCCGTTATCATTTTGGCGGAAATTTTATTTACCAAAATATAACTACTCTAAGTGAAGATATTACCAATTTAGTAATTTCGGGAATTGACGAAGCTTATCAAGATGGAGCAATTTTATTTTACTCTTTATCCTCGACAAATTCTAGAGGAAATACTCTTTCAACAGATAAACGTGAAGGTGCAAATAATTTCGGCGCATTTTTACATGACGAAATTATTATCGGCGACAGGATAAGTATTTTAATTGGAGGAAGGTACGACAATATCAGCTATTTCAGCGAAGATTTTCTGCTGCCAAAGTTTGGACTTCAGAAAAAATCATACGAAAAATTTACACCGAAGATAGCGTTATCGTATAGATTCACACCCACTCACAGCATCTATGCTAATGTGAGCGGAGGAATCGAGGTGCCTGCCGGAAATGAAACCGATCCTGCAAGTACTTTTGGACAAGATACAGTTTATCTGATCAATCCGCTTCTCGATGCAATTCGTTCCACAACATTTGAAGCTGGAACGAAGCAGATATTAGTTTTTGATTCTGATATAGTAAAATCATTAAACTATGAATTAGCATTATATAATATTCAAACATCGAATGATATAATCCCCTATCGAGGCGGACGATTTTATTTTACTGCCGGCAAAACTAAAAGAACAGGCGTGGAGTTTGGAGCATCCATTCAGCTAAAACATGGCTTAAGCTTACGAGGTTCTCTGACTTACTCGGATAATAAATACATTGATTATGTCGTTGATTCTGTTCATTACGGAAAACCCGGCAAGTTTGCAGATTATTCGAACAATAAAGCTGCCGGAATTCCTAACCTTTTTTACGGAACCGGATTTATTTATTCACCTGATTTTCTTAAGGAAATTTTTGTAAGCTTAGAACTTAACGGCGTTGGTAAATATTTTGTTGATGATGCAAATAAAATTGAAGTCCCCTCCTACAATTTACTTAACCTGTCCTTTGGACTTACCAACATTATTAGAGTAACCGATTATTTTGGTTTGAGATTCTTTGTCAACATCAATAATCTTACGGATGAAGAATATGCTGCGTCAGCATTTATAAATCCAGATTTAGTGAGAGGCCAACCCGTTTATTTGGAACCCGGCTTGCCAAGAAGTATAACTGCGTCAGTTACTTTTCATTTTGATTAAACAATTGGAAAAATCAGTTTTAAAACAAAAATGCCCGCAATATCACGGACATTTTTATTAACGATTTCCATCAATTCTATTTAACCAAAGATTCCTTCAATCTTCTTGAAACCGAAACGAAAAATCCTACAAACATAATTAGAACACCAGCCCAGACTAAATTAATATAGGGTTTAACACTGGCAGAAATTGATAAAACTTCCCTCGGGGTTTGTTGTACATTTTCCTGAGAAGGTTCATTAAGTTTTGATGCCGAAATTTGAATTTTTTCGGCAGTTAGATTTATCAATTGAATTTTTAGTCCTGCATTTTCAGAAGTGTAATCCGTAAATTGAATTTGTCCTGAAACACTTTTTCTGAAAAGTTCAAAAGATTCTTTCTTGCCTTGAAACTCCAGAGTTAAAACAGCACCCATCTGAAAGTTTTTTCCTTCCTGCATTGCCTGCATTGTTTCCAAAGACAAATCAAATCTATCAAAGGTAATTTTTGATCCATTAAAATCGGAGGTATTTCCTTTTTCGAGATCAATTACTTGACCATGGCTGCGATCAGCATTATTTCCTTCATCATAACCAACAGGAGAGACATAAAAATCTTTTGTCCATAAGTTAAGAATTGCCGGTTCACGCATTAGTCCGTTATTAAATTCACTGATGTACATTATTGGTGAAACAGTATAGCTTTTATCACCCTTCTTTAAATCAATGTTGAACGCATACTTCGTATTGTTTTCAATCGGATTGTATCCGGTAAAAATTAATTGATAACCAAATGCTTCTTTAGGTTCATTCTTTATTAAGTCAATATCAACGTTCTTGCTGTATGCCGTGGATCCAATCACTCCAAGAATAAACAATGCTATTCCGATGTGTGAAACATAAGCTCCAAGCATTTTCATATTACCGCGGATAATCTTTATTGCAATTTCAAGATTTACAAACAGAGAGAATGATGCTGACAATGCAAGCAAGATCATCATTATATCTGTTACACCACCGATTATTATTACCAGTGATGTAAAAATAATTGCAGAAACGATTGAGAGGAGAGATTTTTTAAGCAGATCCTGTCCGTTCGATTGTTTCCATTTAAGAAGCAGGCTTAATCCGTTTAACAATCCTATTATGATTGCAAGCGGAACATGCATTTCGTTGTAGAAGAAAGTGTCAACTGAGTTACCAAAAAGTGGGGCAGAAGTTCCAACTAAAACAATTATTGCTGAAGCGCATAAAACTACTGCAGCAGTAAATAATGCAAGGTCGCGGGAAAGTAATACTTCATCAGTTTCAACTTTATCGCTTAAAAATTTCCAGCGATAAACCAACATTCCAAATCCCAGGACAATAAATGTCCCGATAAAAATTACCAGGAATAGATAAATAATCATTCCAGGATCAACGAAAGAATGCACAGATGCATCTCCCAAAACTCCGCTGCGTGTTAGGAATGTGCTGTACAAAACAAGAACATAAGTCATTATACCAAGAATAAGATTTGTCTTAGCATATTTTCCTATCCCACCCTTAGCTTGACTTTTTCTTTGAACGAGTAAGGTATGAATTGATGCAACACCTACAAGCCATGGAATTAAACTTGAGTTTTCAACAGGATCCCAAGCCCAATAACCACCCCATCCAAGCATTTCATAAGCCCAGTAGCCGCCCATCATTACTCCCAATCCTAAAATACCTGCACCGGCTAAAACCCATGGTAAAGCTTGTTTAACCCATTGAGTGTAATCATTTTTCATCATTGCTGCCATTGCAAAAGCAAATGGAACAGTAGCCATCGAAAATCCTGTAAATAAGATCGGTGGATGTATCTGCATCCAGAAGTTCAATAACTGTGGATTTAATCCTTTGCCATTAATAATAAAATCTTTTACAGCTATTCCGGCAGATGATAATGCGGCATAAAGTTCAGGACCCATCTTAACAAAATTTTGACC
>DAIMIJ010000183.1:0-4443 GCA_036722835.1 Ignavibacteriaceae bacterium
TTGGGCATTTACTTCACTGGTGATCATTCTTAGTAAATAATTAACAGCTTTAGCTCCAAGTTCAGAAATGGGAACGTGAACTGTCGTCAACCGGGGATTAAGCAGCTTAGATAAATAAATATCATCAAATCCAATAACTGCTACATCCTTGGGAATTTTAATATTAGATACCTTTGCCGCTTCATATGCACCTATTGCCATCATATCATTTGATATAAATATTGCATCAGGTTTATCACTTTGGCTCATCAGTTCCATAAAAGCATAGTAGCCGGTTTTAATTTGAAAATCACCGATAACTTCAAAAGAACTTTTTGAACTTAAATTATTTTTATGTAAAGCATCCAAAAAACCGGCATATCGTTCTTGGGCATCACAATTTTCAGCAGGACCTTTAACTATTGCAATTTTTTTATAACCGTGCCAAATCAAATGTTCAACACATGTCACTGCACCATGATAATTATCTATTTGAAAATTCACTGCATCAGTTAAATCGGAGCAACTATTTATTAATACTATTGGTCTTTTTGATTTTTTAAGAAAGTCATCCACCTCTTTGTGCATTTGAGGGACCATAAGAATTACCCCATCAACTCTTCCACTTGCCATAAATTCGATAAGTGTTTCAACCATATTACGTTGGCTGTGTGAGCTGGAAACCATTACATATTTATTTGCTTTGTATGCTTCTTCATCAATTCCATGGATTATATCCATAAAAAATTCACCAACAAGATCAGGAAGAATAACACCTATTGTATCAGTAGTTTTTTTTGATAAACCTCTTGCAATAGGGCTTGGTTTATAATTCAGCTCATGGGCTATCTTAATAATACGGTCACGAGTTTTTTCTTTTACTAACCCCTGCTCATTAAATGTTCTAGAAACAGTAGCGATCGAAACACCGGCTCTCTCTGCAACAACGTTAATATTGGTTTTCATTGTGTAAAATGACTTAAGGATAATCCTAGTTTTAAAGAATTAATGAAAACGTTTTCATTTTCATAAAAAATCTAACAATTACTTTCAGTTTTGTCAAGTAAATACTCAATTAATTATTTTTTTTCGAATTTGGCTACTCTTTCACACCGCCTAACATTATACCTTTTATATAATACTTTTGAAGAACTAAAAAGACAATCAAAATTGGTATGATTGTGATGACAGATCCTGCCATCATAAGTTCAGGGTCTTTCGTGTGCTCCCCCATTAAGTTAGCAAGTGCAACCGGTAATGTGTACATTGAGTTATCTGTTAATGCAATTAGAGGCCAAAGAAAATCGTTCCATGTCCCCATGAATGTAAATATTGCAAGTGTAATTAGTATCGGCAAACAAAGTGGAAGAATAATAGATTTATAAATTTGAAAATCCGTAGCGCCATCCATTCTTGCAGATTCAATTAAACTATCCGGAATTGATAATGCATATTGTCGGATAAGAAATATTCCAAAAATATTCGCCAAACCGGGAATAATAATCGCCATATAAGTGTTAATGAATCCCATTTCTTTCAACATTAAAAAAAGAGGAGGCATTGTAACTTGAGCAGGGATTATCATTGAACTTAGTAGTAAGCTGAACAACTTATCTCTACCGGCAAAACGATATTTTGCAAAGACATATCCTGCCATCGAATTGAAGAATAGAGAAATAATTGTAACAAGAATTGATAGTACTAAACTGTTAAAAAGATTTCTTGCAACATTTAAACGTGAGAATAAACTTTGAAACTGATATAAGGTAAATTCATCCGGTATAAATCGTGGAGGATAAGTGCTAGCATGCCCATCATACATCAACGATGCTGAAACCATCCAGATGAATGGAATAAGTGTTGCTAAACCAGTCACACTTAAAAATAAATAGAGTGCTATTTTTTTAATCATAGCTGTTAAGCTGTTTGCTTTTGTATTTTAAGCTGAAGTATTGTTCCGGCAAAGATTATTATAAAGAGAACAAATGCAATTGATGCTGAGTAACCCATATTCCACCAGCGAAAACCTTCCTGGTACATATATTGAACAACACTTAGCGTTTTATTTAATGGCCCACCCTGAGTCATTACATACGGTTCAGCAAAAAGCTGGAAGTTGCCGATCATTGTTATAATACTAATAAAGATTGTTGTCGGCGCTAACATTGGCAAAGTAATTTTTTTGAATTGCTGCAAGGCATTTGCGCCTTCTAAAATAGCTGCTTCATATAATTGCTCGGGAATATTTTGAAGCCCTGCAATAAAAATTATCATGTTATAACCAAAATTTTTCCAAATTGACATGAGTATGATCGAAGGCATTGCCCAAAACGGATCACCAAGCCAATCAATGGGATTTATACCAATAAAGCTTAATAGATAATTCAACATGCCAAAACGAGGATGGTAAATGAATCTCCAGACTATTGCGACAGCTACTAATGTGGTTACTACAGGAATAAAATATGCTAACCGGAAAACCGCTTTAAGTTTCACAAGCTTTGAATTTAGGATTAATGCTGCACCCAACGAAACAGCAATTGATAGAGGACTTGCTGCAACTACAAAATAGAATGTGTTTCTCAGAGAGGTCCAAAATAGTTCATTGCCCAAAAGATCAGAATAGTTTTTTAATCCGATGAACCTGAGATTACTATAATTTCCTAAGGAATAAATATCAAAATCTGTAAAGCTGATTATGAATGCCGCAATAACAGGAATGAAAAAGAAAACAAAAATTGAAATCATTGCCGGGGCAAGAAAAAAATATGCTGCGGAAATTCCCGACCTAAAATATTTTTTTTCAATATGATTGTTTTCTTTACTCATTTGGATTTATTTAGCATCCATCTTCTTTTTTCAAGGATAACATTAACATCATCATCTAATTTTTTCAGTGCTTCTTTAACAGTTAAAACATTTCTTGCTGCCAGCTCAACATACTGCTGAAGTTTTGAAAATACTATTTGTTCCCACTCTGGAATTTTTGGAGTTGCAACAACGTAATTGAACTGTTCATAAAAAGCTTTCATATAAGGGTTGCTGCTTAGCGAAGAGTCTTCCCATGCCTCTTTAACAGCAGGCAAATCATTGACAAGATGATAAAACTCAATTTGAATTTCAGGTTTTGAGAGAAATTCTATCAGCTTCCAGGTTTCTTCTTTATGTTTTGATCTTTTAGAAATAACAAGACTTGAACCACCGGCGAGCGAAACTCCTTTTGTATTTTCATTGGGTCCGGGTAATGATGAAGTCATCCATTTATCTTTCAAATCTCCAGTCATCCATTTTTTAAATTCAGAAATATTCCAGGGTCCTGAGATGTACATTGCAAAATATTCTTCGGCGAACGCTTGATAAACATTTGTAACCTGAGAAACACCAAGAGGAGTTAAATTCCCCTTGTAAAAATTAGTCAGATAAGAAAAAGCTTCTGTAAATTTTTTGCTGCTGAAATTTCCGTAAGTATTATTATCCTTTAAAATATCTGCTCCGTTTTGAAGTCCAAAGATTATAAAGTTTGCCCATTCATTGGTTGGAATGTAAATGGCATATCGTTCAACATTTTTATTTGCTTCTTTTATTTTCTTTGACAGCAAATATAATTCATCCCAAGTTTTAGGAGGTAAACTAAAACCGGCTTTTTGCAAAACATCTGTTCGATAGTATAAAATTCTTGTATCAATGTACCAGGGAATACCATAAACCATACTATCAAGAACATTTGTATCCCAAATTCCTTCAAAATATTTTTCTTTTTTTATTACATCACTCTTTAGTAACCACTCAGTTAAATCGGTGATAGCTTCCAACTGTGCAAATTGAGGAACCCATGTGTTGCCAAGCTGAAACGCGTCAGGAAGATTATTGCTCGCAAAAGCGGAAATCAATTTTTCTTGTGCAGCCGTCCATGGTACCATTTGCACTTTAACTTTTATACCAGGATTTTCTGCCTCAAATTTTGGTAGAAGCTGTTTAACAAATTCACCTTCTGATCCTAATCCCCAGAAATCAATCACAGTTTCTTTGCTTGATTCGCTGCATGATAAGCTTAAGGTTAAAATCAGACTAAAAATGAAAAGAAATAATGTTTCCTTTGAATTTAAGATTTTTATTTCAAATCTAAGTGACTTCATGGTTATAATTATTTTTGAAGAATCATCTTACTGCTCAGCAAATTTCCATTTGATTCCATTCTATAAATGTAAACACCGCTTGGAACAGAATTACCATAATCATTATTTCCGTTCCAAATTAGTTCATTTATTCCCGCAGTCAATTCACCATTAAATAATTCTCTAACATTTTCTCCCAAAACATTATAAATTTTTATAGAGACATTTTGATTTTGAGGAAGTTCGAATCTAATTACTGTGTTCGGATTAAATGGATTTGGATAATTCCCATCAAGCTTAAATGAATAATTTAATCTATCGGGGTCGCTAACATCTGTAGTTGAATCCG
>DAIMIJ010000184.1:0-2921 GCA_036722835.1 Ignavibacteriaceae bacterium
CCCATGCATAATCTTCTCTTTTGCCATATGGATTATATGGAAGTGCAAAAAATGCATCGTCAATATTTTTTGGTTCCATGCTATAAAGTTTTAGAATTTTTTCTTTACTTACTTTTGTAATGTCGCTATTAGGTAAAGGAGATTTTATTTCAAAAGCATATTTTTTATTGAGAATTTTATCTTCGGTATAAACATCACAGACCACAGTAACAGGAATTTTTTTTCCTTTGCCCTCCAAAATATATTTTATTTCATCATCCCAATCAGGTTTGATTCTTTTTTGTCCTTCTTTTGGATGCTCCAGCCTATTTAAGACTTCCGTTATTCGACGCAACCTTTCAACTCTAATATTACCGAGTATATGATGGTCAGTACGAGCATATCCCATCCCTTTTTCACCTGCAACTTTTGCTAAATTTTCCCAAACCTTACCGAACGGAGTGACGAACCTTCTTTCAAAATGTGATCCCTTAAATATCTCATCTGGAACTAAAGCAGCATATAACGGTTTTTTAGCACGATGCTCATCTTTTAAAAAAGGATCTTCAATTAGAACACGATCCATCACTCTGTCCATCAAAGTTATTATAAGGTTTTTTATCGCATCACTAATTTCTTTTGTATTGGCTTTTGTATTGGCTTTCATATAGTCTCTCGTAAATGAAATATAATTTCCGAATAAGCTCCCTTATCTTTTTCTGTTCTATTAAGCACGGGACGTTTGAATTGTCGAATTATTTTCATTCCAACTTTCTCTGCAATAGCTGGATATAAATTATTTTTGTCATTGGCAACAAGAAAAACATCATAGTCCTCAACAAAATATTTTTTCATATTCAGCAAAACCTTGGAGATTCCTTCAACATAAGAATCTCTTGCATCTTTGCCTCTTCCTTTATATAAAGAACCTATTTCCAAATCGTCTCTTCTTTTGAATCCAAATAAATCGTAAGCATAAGCATGCTGTTCGTGGTAGTCAATTAATCCAACATACGGCGGACTTGAAAATATTCCTTTTATTTTTTGTTTCTTTACATGGTTCGCAAATTTTTTATCAACCTTCTTTAATTCTTCGACCAAATCAATTTCCCTACTATCGCCAGTTAAACAAATTTGTTTTGTTTCTGTTCGCAGTTGATCAAACTCTGAAATTCGCTCAATAGTATCTTTGGTATACGTTTCCCACCATCTCAAGATTGAAAAAAGAGGTTTACAAATTTTGCCATGCTTGTGGCAGTAATAGGTTGTACTTATCGGTTCAACAAGTGTAGCTAAATCGGCATGTGTAGTTGCCCGACACGAACGAATTGTTCTACTAAGAATCAGTTTAAGAATATCTTTTGTATTAGTGTTCCTTAGAGTTTTGATTTTAGAATAAACAAATTCGATTTCATCCCTAACATTCTTAGAATACCATTTATCAAGAAATGTGTCTGCTTTTTCAATCTCTAATACAATATCATACTTTTTTACCAATTCATTAAAAATCGGTAAAAACTGTTTCTCTTTTTCCTTAGCATATTTTCCCTCATCAATTTGTCCCCTACCCAATTTGTATCTGTATTCAGGGCTTGGAAAGTATTTATTATTAAAAATGTTTAGCTCTTTTAATAATGCTTCTTCAAATTCCAAAGTAGCGTGCTGCTGTAAAAATCTTTTTAGTGCAACTGTAATTCTATTTGTATGTTCGGCAATCTTTTCGAGATCGTACTCATCTATTTTGCAATTTGATATAAACGAATTGAAGTATGAGATGTCTATACCAATAGCATGCATTCCTAATTCATTAGCTTGCACTAATGTTGTTCCGCTTCCACAGAATGGATCAAGTATTATATCCCCTTTGTTAAAGTAAACTTCCTTCTTAAAATCATCTATATGGTCATCGAGGAAATATTCGACTAATTGAGGAATGAATTTCCCCTTGTACGGATGTAATCTGTGAACATGCTTTGTTGTTTCTGCTTCTTTATATTGGTCAAACGATAAAGCCCAATTTAAATCATCACCTATTTTGCTTTTATAATGAACCTCTCTCTTTCCATTAAAAGATTTATAATAATTTATTAACTCGTTCTTAGATACAAACGAATCTCCATTTTCGCCGTATTTATGGATTCTGCCATAATTAACTAAATAAGAAATGTTCGAAGCGGTCACATTTTTCCCAAGATGCTGCGAAGCCCAATCACTTGCTTCCCTAATTGTTAAAAAATCGCCAGGTTCAAAAAGTTTTAATTGCATAATAAGTACGTGTTAGAATAATTCCATCATAAAATTATAAATTTATTTGGTAATAAACCCAAAGTGTTTGCTTATTCAATATATTCCAAAATAAATATGGAATTATCATTAAAATATACCGCTCGCATAGAAATTTTTACCCTAAAGCAATTCTTATTTTATCCAATAACCTGTTTAAGTAAATTGTTAAAGTTAATTTAATCCACTCCTAATTTCTTACGAGGTTCTATCATGAAACTTACCAAACCATTTTTTGCAATTCTATTCATTATACTTGTTTCAACATCAATTTATGCACAAAGCAAGGCATCAAAAATTGAAGATTTGCTTCAGCGTTACTATGATTATGGATTATTAAACGGTTCTGCCTTAGTCGCTGAAAATGGAGCGGTTATCTTCGAAAAAGGATTTGGTTTTGCCAACATGGAATGGAGTGTATCGAACACCCCGGATACAAAATTTAGAATCGGTTCAATCTCCAAGCAGTTCACAGCAACCATCATTATGCAGCTTGTAGAAGAAGGAAAAATTAAGCTCGATGCAAAGATTACGGATTATCTTCCCAACTATAGAAAAGATACGGGCGATAAGGTTACAATACATCATCTTCTTAATCATACATCGGGAATTACACCATACACCAGCTTACCGGGAGTTTGGAGCGACTCTTTACGAAA
>DAIMIJ010000184.1:3021-4366 GCA_036722835.1 Ignavibacteriaceae bacterium
TCCGAGTTCTTGAGAAAAAAATAATGATCGCAATCTTTAACAATACGGGACCTGCTCCGCTTCAGGAAATGGCTGGTCAAATTATACAAATTCTATATGATCAAGAGTTTAAGTATCCTAAAAGACCGATCCAGGATTATGTTGCCGGAATACTTGAAACAGAAGGTATTGAAGCAGCAATTAATACTTATAGAAAAGTCAAGAAAGAAGAATTTGATTCTTATGATTTTTCGGAACAGCAGTTAAATCAATTAGGATATTATTATTTGCGAAATGGAAGAATAGATGAAGCGCTTGCAATTTTCAAACTTAATATTGAAGCATACCCGCTGGCTTCCAATCCTTACGACAGCTATGCCGAAGCTCTGATGAAAAAGGGTGATAAAGAAGGAGCAATAGAAAATTATAAGAAATCAATAGATATCAATCCTGGAAACACAAACGGAATTGAAAAGCTGAAAGAACTGGGAGTAGAATATAAAAAGGAACTGACGGTAGAGAACAAAATCTTATCAAGGTATGTTGGCAATTACCAGTTGGTTCCAAACTTCATAATCATTATTCGGGTTGATGGAGATAAAATATTTGCCCAAGCAACCGGACAAGCTGAGTTTGAAATCTTTCCGTCATCAGAGACAAAATTTTATTACAAAGTTGTTAATGCACAAATTGAATTTGTTGCGAATGAAAATGGCGACTTCAATAAAATGATTTTGTATCAGAACAACCGTGAGATGCCTGGTGAACGAGTGAAGTAACAAGGTCATTTCCAAAACATCAGTTGTGACAAAGTAATCTTTTATCTAAACATATAAAAAAAACGCTCCATAAAGGAGCGTTCTTGAATTCTAAACTATCAATTCGAATTATCTTACAAACACTTGTCCGCCGAAGTGTTAACGAAGGAGGATCATCTTTTTAGTTTGAGTAAAACCAGGTGCAGTTAACTTATAGATGTAAACACCGGTCGGTAAGCCTGAAGCATCAAAAGTAATGCTGTGCGAACCTGCTTCCATGTTCCGGTTAATCAACGTTTTAACTTCTTGCCCAATCAGATTGAATACAGATAATGTTACAAATCCGTTCTGTGCTAATGAAAAAGAAATTTGCGTCGAAGGATTGAATGGATTCGGATAATTCTGTTTCAGCTCAAATGTGCTGATTAAATTTGTGCTTACCTGTACAACTTTTGAATATGAGTATGAACCATTAAAGTCTATCTGTTTTAGGCGGTAAGAGTAAGCTGTTTGTGATAAAATATTTTTATCAGTGAAAGTATAATTATTCGCAGCGGTTGTCGTACCGTTTCCTCTTACAAAACCGATAGATTGCCAATTACTTGAAC
>DAIMIJ010000185.1:0-4352 GCA_036722835.1 Ignavibacteriaceae bacterium
GGATTAAAAGGATTTGGATAATTTTGAGCAAGATAAAACTCGCCAGGACTTGTTGTCAACTCATCATCAATGGATGTTGCTGAAGTATCGCGGTATTGTGCACCATCAATGTAAATGTAACTTGAAGTAGCGCCGTTTGGGGCTTGTCTGATTACAATACTATGGAATAATCTGTCGCCGCTTCCGGCAATTGAACTGATAGGAATTTCAACAAACTTCCAGCCTGTCCAATCTAATGTATCAACTCTTACGATTACGTTGGTGCTGGTATTATAGTAAAACCAATATTCTAAATAGTTAAAGCTCCAATCTCCATAAATCCAAAGACCGACTTTATAATCTGGATTTGAACCGATGTTTGGTTTGTCACCATCAAATGTTCGGCAAACTCCATCTTGTCCGGTGAACACATAAGTAATCTTACCAGAGCTTGATCCGTCAACTTTTTCCATAGTGCTTAGCATAAATGAAGTTAAGTTTGGATCAGTTCCAACTGTACTGCCGCTCCAATCAGGATCCTGCCAGTTTTTTATCGCTTCAAAATTGTCAAAGACGCTGCCAAGCACAAAATTATTTTTTTCTGTTTTGAAATTAATTACCCAATCGTTTCCAAGCTCACCACCAACCAAATTTTTTAGAGGGCTTTTAAGTATCACCTTATAATTCGATTCTTCATTTAGCTTATTCAATGGAGAGAAAGAAATCACTCCCCTTCCATTTACCTCAGTATAAATTGCATTCTTCATTGACACTGAAGAACCTGCTTCTGTTTGAAAAAAAATATTTCCCGACAAAGAGCTTTGGAGCAAAGGAGTATCGAAATTTATCATCATTTTAACAGTCGTACTTATGTCTTGTTGAGTGTCAACCGGGTAAGATGTTTCAATGTTCAATGGAGCGTACGATTTAGTTATAAAGCTGAATGAATATGTGCTATCGAGAGGAACATTGAAAAGACTTGCCGCCGTTGCAGATATTTCCACATTATATTCTGTGGCTAAAGCATATAAAGCCGTCGGGGTAAATACTAATGTTTGTCCTAAATCTTCCCAGGTAAAATAACCATTAATAGTTGGATTGATGGAGAAAGCATTTTGCGTAACTGTTTTGTTCATCGTTTTATTGAACTTGATTTTAATTGGTGTATTCGGCATTACACTATCTACGCTGCTTTCAGGTATGTGTGAAATAACCACTGGTGGAGTTGTATCTTGAGCAATCAATCCCATGTAATAATTCCAATCCCAATATTGACCCGGATCTGTATGAGTATTGCAAGTAGGGTCGACCGCAGGATAATTTGTTTGCATCCAGCTTACCCATTGTGAGTTTTGCCATTCGTTATGACCGATGATATGATTTCTATCCACAGGAATACCGAATTTAGTTACGAAATGTCTGAACAATGCGGCAGAGGATTGATACATTGCTTCAGTGAAATATGCGGGATTGCTTACATAACCTTCGTGTTCAACTCCAAGCATGTAACCATTCCAACATCGTACATGCCATGCCTTATCTTGTTCTCTAACTAATTGAATGATGTAACCATCCGAGCTTCTAATAATATAATGTGAACTGGCTTGAGCAGCGGGGTTTTTTAACCACGAAACAGCTCCAGCAAAGCTTCCTTCAGTATCATGAACAACTGCAAATATTTGGTTGATGCTTAGCGATGTGAAATTAGGACTTGGATCCCAAACAGCAGGCGGATAATCATCTGATTGAATATTTATTAACTTATTATCAGGGTTAATTTCTTTGCTAAATTGCCGCATGTCAAGTTCCGCATGTGATTTGATTGTGACACCGTTTGTATTTGTTCCTTCAGAAAGTACCTTGAATGCATCGAACGAATAAAATTCTTTCACATCTTCCTGTGGAATTCCAGAATATTTTTCCAAAACAGGTTTCCATTCATTAAAATTTTTTCTATTGATATTAATTTCAGAGGCATACTTAGATAATAACGCAGCCGCACCGCGTATATTTAATTCATAATTGTAGATAAGCATTTGAGGTGTTGCACTGATTAGATTTGCGGCATCCAAAAGCGAATGACCAAACCAATCATCGTTTCTTAATCCCATTATTCCGTATGAATGAGGAATACCAGCACAAGCTGCTCGACTATCGTCTGGAATTACATGACTGAATCGCGACTCAGTGTAAGCAATAGATTTTAAGATATCTGCCGGAATATTGAACATAACTGCATTTGATTGAAATACGTTATTCATATCCTCTGGTGATTGACCTAATGCCAGTTTCGATATTGCAATGATGAAAACAATAAATTTCAATAAGCTTCTATTCATCTTTTTCTCTTAACTAAAAAAATTATTTTGAGCTATATCAAAATAAAATATCGCTGTCCTATTAACAATCCCAAAACTCACTTCAACAATTAATCCAATGAAATTTTTATTTAGCAAATCTTTTATGGTTTCAATTGTGTCTTTTCGAGCTAAAATAAGATTATTCTAAATTTGGGACAGCAATTGGATATGGCGATCAAGAGTCGTTTTGTTTAAACAGTTGTAATAAATTCGGATGCGGTTTTAACGGTAAATTAAATGGAGAGATATGATATAATTTCTTTGGTGTCATTTAAATTTATCCTTTATATTTTAGCGGCAGCAATTAATATTTTGTTTTAAACTTTAGGTGAAGGGATGAAAAACAAATCTTTATTTTTATTGGCAATTCTATTCTTTCTTGCAAATCTTCAATTACAAGCGCAAGAAATAAAAAACAAAGGAAAATTACAAGTTTACAAAAACGAATTTTTTGAGGAGATAGAAAAAGCATCAAAAGAGTTTTTTGATAAAAAGAAAGAATCGAAAAAAGTTTTCAAAGTTGATTTCACCGGACTTGATCTTCCTAAATCTAAAGATGAGTTCACATATTTCTGGCATAATGATCCTCTCTCACAAGGTTTGACCGGAACATGCTGGTCATTCTCCACAACATCATTCTTTGAATCCGAAATTTATCGTATCAACAATAGAAAAGTTAAGCTGTCAGAAAACTACACGGTTTATTGGGAGTATGTTGAAAAGGCAAGAAGGTTTATAAGGGAAAGGGGGAACTCCAGTTTTGGTGAAGGATCTGAATCGAATGCAGTTATAAGAATGTGGAAAGAATATGGAGTTGTTCCCGAAGAAGTTTATACATCTAAACTGCCTGGACAAAAATTTCATGACCACAGTAAGCTGTTTGATGAAATGAATGATTACCTCAAGTCAGTTAAGGAAAGAAACGCCTGGAATGAAGAGGAGGTTTTGCCAACAATTAAATCAATTCTGAATTATTACCTTGGTGCGCCGCCAGCTAAATTTACTTATGAGGGAAAAGAATATACTCCAAAGGAATTTTTAACAAAGGTCGTTGACTTAAATCTTGATGATTACGTAGAAATCATTTCTCTCATGCAGGAGCCGTACTACACAAAAATTATTTATGATGTTCCCGATAATTGGTGGCGGGATAATAACTACTACAATGTTCCTCTTGATGAATATATGAGCTTAATTAAAAATGCGATCCGTAAAGGATTTACAATGGCAATCGGCGGCGATGTTTCAGAAGCAGGAATAGACTCCCACTTTAAAGTTGCTATGGTTCCGACCTTTGATATTCCTTCGGAGTATATTGATGAAAATGCTCGGCAATTCCGATTCAGCAATGGTACAACCGGCGATGATCATGGAATTCATTTAATCGGCTATAAGAACAAAGATGGAAAAGATTGGTATTTGATTAAAGATTCCGGTTCTGGCTCATTCAATGTTGGAGATAAGGGATACTACTTTTACAGCGAAGATTATCTAAAGCTTAAAATAATTGACTTCATGGTTCATAAAGATGCTGTGGGGGATTTGTTGAAGAAGTTTGGAGAATAAATTCAAGATTAAGATGAAGATAAAGACCTTTACGCCTTTAGCGGATTAAGAGAAAGAGACAGTATGTCATTAACAAGACCAACCTTAGATCGACTTGAAATTCAGCACGAAGTGATTGGAGTTTTAATTTCTGGATTGAATGAATCGGAGTTAACACATCGTCCTATTCTTGACAAATGGTCGGTAAAGGAAAACATTGCACATCTGACTTGTTATCAGCCAAGAGTAATTGAAAGAACAAATAAAATATTGCAGGAAGATAATCCTTCTTTTCCTGCTTATATTCCAGAAGATGATCCTGAGTTTCCAAAACTTCTTTCAATGTCCGTTGAGGAATTGTTAGTTCATCAAAAAGAAAAGAGAGCAGAAATTGTCAATCTCATCATCAATCTTTCTGAAGAGCAAATGAAACGAACAGGGACTCATTCCAAATTTGGTAGAATGAAT
>DAIMIJ010000186.1:0-4331 GCA_036722835.1 Ignavibacteriaceae bacterium
ACGAGTCCCTCATCGTTACTGAACCACAAAACTTCTTTTTTTGAATTAGAATTATAATCAACATAAACTGAACTGACTGTACTAAGATCAATTCTTTTAAATTCCGGTGACGGATTCCAATTATATTTACCATTTTTTTGCATGGCTGCTTTGCCAAATTCATATTGGCCATTAACTTCTGCCAAAATCCATAAATCACCATTTTTACTTTTTTCAATTATGGAGATTGTTTGAGTTGAATTGGTAAAACTACCTCCAAGAATTTCATCCGGGACAAAGCTTTTTGAATCTGTATTAAACCTGAAAACACATTTATCCGTAACAAGTATCATCTTACCATTGATATTAAAAAGACTCCGGCAATTACTTGGTAATCCATTTTCAACTGTAAAGCGATCAAATTTTATTTTTTCTTTTGGTTCAAAAGATAAATTTTTCAGATCATCTGTAATATGAATTAAACTTCCAAAATCACTTAAGAGCCAAAGACTGTTATTTGATTCTTCAACGATTGAGGATATTTCTTGTTCATCAATGACTGTTGGATAAACATCAAATTTACTTTTGTTTTCTTGTTGATGTAGAATCGTAAGCCCGGTTCTGTGTCCAACATAAACTCTATCAGGATAAAATTTTGAATGCAATAATATATTTGATGAATTATCAGTTAACATTTCTTTCAAATTGTCATTTTCAACCATTCCCACTCCCCAATTTGTTGCCGCTAATAGTACTCCATCAACATTTAAGAGATACATTCCCGGTTTATTGCTGCCATTAACGAGCTTAAAGGAGGAATTCTTATCATCAAAATAAAGAATACCCAAACTGTTAACAGCATAAAAAATGTTTTTAAATCGCAGCATTGCGGATACACGATCTTTAATCAAACCTTGATTAGGAATTATCGAAAAGGGAGATGGGTATTCGCAATGTACAATGCCATTGGCTGTTGCTAACCACAAGCCGCCCTGCTTATCAGAATAAACATCGTACACTATGTTTGTTGGAAGCCCTGATTCTTCATTAATAATTTTCAGCAGGTGTCCATTAGGATCGAGAATGGCTGCACCACCGCGCTGAGTTGCAAAAGCGAAATTACCATCGGCAGTGATGCATGCATTATAGATTTGGTTATTAATAAAGAATGAATCAGCTTCAGTTTTGAAAGGCGAAAAACTTTTTCCGTCGTGCAGATGAAGTCCTTTATAATTTGTAGTAACCAGGATTTTATTTTCACCATTTTCGGACTGATTTGAATGCGGGTCTTTATATGGCAGCATATCGAAGACGCCCGTTTTTATAAAGTATTCGCCGCCGGGCATAACAAAAACAGAATCCCCTTCAATTTTCATCAAACCGGTTCCATCATTTCTAGTATAAATATCGTCGCCTATTTTATAAAACCTAAACGAGTAAACAGAATCTATTACATTAAATTCTTTCCCATTCCATCTGAATATTTTGCTATCAGTTTTGAAATAAACTCCCCTTGAATTAGCAATTACATCCCAGATTTCTACAGACTTTCTGTATTTTTTATCGAGATAGTCAATAAGCGATTTATATTTTAATGTGCCCAAAGAATCCGGTTCGAGGTAACCAAAATCTGAAGAAGCGCAAACGTAAATTGTTCCGTTATCATCCATTGCCAATGATCGCACCAATAAAGAATAAGGAGTTTCTATTTTATGCCATTTATTGCCATCATATTCCAAAATACCCTGTTCATTACCAAAGTACATCATGCCTCTTTTATCCTGGAGTATACACCAATTGGATGAATTTAATTTATATTCTTTTGGGCTGTAATATTTCATAAGTGGCACCCCAGTTTCTGTATAGGCAGTAGTTCCAGTTTGGCTGAATGTAAGTGTAAAACAGATCAGGGCTAAAATTGCTATACTTAATATGTTATGCGGCTTAAAAATCATTTAGTCAATAATAAATTTGTTGTATTCAAAAGGAAGATAAATCTTTTAATTAATTATTCATGTGATTAAACATTTTCAGAGAGTGCAATAATAATTATCTTCCCAATCTTACTAATGGTTGAAATGCTTCAGTCTTTTATTAAGTATTTTTTAGTTTGTTTTCAAACTTAAGTTCCAATTCATCTACACGTTTCTGATGCTTATCAAATTTTACAAATCTAATAAGCACTAACATGATTGCTGCAAAAAGAATATAAGCTAAGAATATATATTCCCAATCGAACATATTTTTTAATTGTCCCATGAGAGCAGCACCGGCAGCTAAACCTAAATTTGAAATTGCCATATAAAGCGTAAACTGTGTTGCCGAAATTCTTTTCCAGCATAGCTGCATTGCTGCAGCAAAGATTGCAATAGTAGTAGATGTTAGTAAAATGTAAAAACTAATTATAAATCCCGTCATTAATACTTCATTTTGCCAATAGATTTTAAGAAAGAACATCCCCACCATTAATGAGAGCAACAGAGCTAAATAAATCGTCATCATCCTGATTTTACCGAAATAATCAACCAGGAAACCGCCGACAAGCATTCCGAATATTCCGGAAATCATATTAGCCATTGCAAAAATTTGTGAATAATGTGTGTCCGCCCATCCTAGTTCCTGTACGGTAAAAACAGGCAACAGAGTATCAATTAAACCTCGGCCCACTGAAAAGCTGAAAGCAGCTATGCCCATCATAAAACTGACCGGTAAAAAAAATACTTTAACTAAACTCTTAAAAATAATTTTCCAACTATGTAATTGAATTTTCTCAGCAACTTTTGAGGCTTCTCCATTTGTCCACGGTAATAATTTTTCTCCGGGTCTTTCTCTTAGCAATAAAGGAACAAGAATAATTATGGAAATAATTAATGAGAATGACACTATCGCATTGAAGTACCCGTAATGACTCATTATCCAACTACCAGCAGCGACTGCGGCAGATATTCCCAATGTTTTTGACCCCCACATTAAACCATTTGCCCTTGCCTGTTGATCCACCGGTAGAATGTCAATAGCCAACCCATCAACAGCTATGTCCTGTGATACTTCAAAAAAGCTGACTATAAACCCAAGAATCATTAACAAGGAAAGATTATTTAGAGGATCGGCAATAAGTGACATGGAGAAAAAACTGGCAATCAATCCTAACTGACCAAATAAGATCCATGGTCTTCTTCGACCCATAGGTAAATAAGTAAACCTATCCATAATCGGAGCGTTAATTATTTTTAAACTCCAGGGAATTCCAATAACCGCAACATAGCTTCCTATTTCCAAAGCACTTTTCCCATTCATTGCCAACCAGGCTGGTATAGCAAACCATAATAAGCCCTCAGGAATTCCTTGAGCGACATAAAGTGCTGCAAAAGAGAAGTACCTTAAAAAAGTATTTTCCGACAGCGCGGGAAACGTCCTCAACTTTGTTTGATTAGATTTAACAAAAAGCATTTATAGTCTTTCTCTTTTTTTTTGAGAGCTTGTCGGAATAATTAAGAGGCTGTCTAATAACTGTCATTCCTGACTTGATCCGGAATCTAAGATCTTACATTTAAATTAAAATTGGATGCTGAAATAAATTCAGCATGACAATTTTCAGCTTTTAAAACAGCCTCTAATTTGAATTATTTTAACGTTGTGGTGGAGCAGGATACTGACCCCTGATAGTATAAATATTATCCTTATGAGCCTGGAAATATTTTGTTGTTGCTGCAAAAGCTCCAGGATGTCTTGCACTTCCACGCTTTACATACTCATCCCAGAATTTTTCGAATGAAGCCATATCTTTTGCTACGTACCAGAAGTTAACATTCCATTCATCTCCCCAGGCATGGTTGAAATTACCGAAACTGAAGATGAATCCTTCATCAACAAGTTCTTTAAGTATTGGTGTAAAAACGGAATCAACCATTTTGTTAACTTTCCCCACGTCGACCATGGTTACTTTATTAGAACTTACCACTAATAAAGGCTGATCATCACTTTGAGCAAAATTAATTTCGCTCAGAAAAAGAAATGCAATAAAAATTATTGCAAAGATTTGAGAGAACATTTTCATAGCACTAGCTCCTTTTTGTTTATTGAAGATTAGTTTATTATTTACTCAGTCCATGAGTTTCATTGTTCATACATAACCCCACCAATTTCACATAGTGAGGCCTTTGGCAATGGCGGGGTGCAAGCGAACACCAAACACTGGACTTTAGCCCAATAATTAAAGTTTTTCATGGCTAAAGCCATTTTCTGTAATACTACTCTACCCACGTCCTGAAGGTTCTGTTGCATAAGTCTTAGTTGTCATGCTGAATTTATTTCAGCATCTTAATTTTGCAGTATTGAGACCCCGAAACAAG
>DAIMIJ010000187.1:0-4324 GCA_036722835.1 Ignavibacteriaceae bacterium
AAAAGACTTGATCCTATTGGAGATGTAAATGATAAAATTATATCAGTCAACTTTATTTTATATCAAAACTATCCTAATCCTTTTAATCCTAAAACTATAATTAAATATGAATTGTTGTCAAGAGACCACGTAACAATAAAAGTGTTTGATGTTTTAGGTAAAGAAGTTGCAGCTTTGGTTAATGAAGAAAAGGATACTGGTGAATATAAAACTGTATTTGATGGTTTAAATTTAGCCAGCGGAATTTATGTGTATCGTCTTTCAGTTGGAAATCATCATCTAAGCAGAAAGATGATTTTATTGAAATAACTTGAACTTAATCTCTGCTGAAATTTGAAAGAGACAAAATGATATGATACGATTAGTTCCGTATTGGGCAAGCCAGTACGAAGCGTTTTGGGATGCTATAAGAAAACGCAACATGTGGTTCATTAAGCTGCGTTATGGTGCTGTGCTTATGCTTACAACTTTAATTCTTGCATCTGAATTTTTTCTCGGGTTTAAGTTTACGCAAACTCAAACTCTTGCCACCTCAGTAATTACATTATCAATCCTTGTCTATAATATACTTTTACATATTGGCAAAAAGTATATTAAATCAATCGCGGAACAATTTAATCCTCTGCACCTTTCTGTCATTCAAATGCTTTTGGATTTTATTGCGCTGTTTTTACTTGTTCATTTTACGGGAGGAATAGAAACCCCGCTCTATATGCTTTTTGTTTTTCATATGATTATTGGAAGTTTGGTTCTTCCGGGTTCCATTATTTACACGGTCGGAACCATTGTTGTCCTGGTTTTTGGCGGAATTGTCTTTTCAGAATATTATCTCATCATTCCTCATTATACCATTCAAGGGTTTTTGAACACACCACTATATGATGATTTTAATTATGTCGTATCAATCTTTACAATTTTTGGATTTACAATGTTCATCAGCGTTTACCTTGCCAATGGAATTGCACGTCAACTTTACAGAATGGAGCAGGATTTAGTTGAATCAATTAACAAGCTTAATACTGTAGAAATTGAAAAACAGAAATATATAATTGGAATTGTCCACGAAATAAAAACACCATTGGCTGCAGTTCATTCTTATTTGAATCTCATTCTGCAAAAATTTCTTGGACCGTTGAATGAAAAGGTTGAAGAAAGACTAATCAGAGCAAGTGCAAGATCTGAAGAAGCAATCAACTTGATAAATGACGTGATAAAAATTTCTCGATTTAAATTATTCGATCAGTTCATCAAAGAGGAAATACAAATTGAAGAAGTGATAAATGAATTGTCGAACAAACATTCAGCTAATGCGGAAAATAAAAAGATTAAGCTGATATTTAATGATGATAGAAAAGCTTTCACAAAAATTATCGGCGATAAATTTCTTTTAACGCTTGCCATATCAAACCTAATTGGAAATGCAATAAAATATGTTGACGAAGATGGTTTGATTGAAGTGAAAGTTGAAGATGGGGAAGAGGATGTAGTTATAACGGTCTGCGATAATGGCATCGGTATTCCAGAGAATGAGCATGAAAAAATATTCAAGGAATTTTTTAGGTCTTCAAATATAAAAAAGGATGAACACGAAGGTACTGGTATCGGCTTATCAATTGTAAAAGAAATTATAGAAAAACATGAGGGAAAAATCTCAGTTGAAAGTCCCTCAAGATTAGCTAGTCAAAACAGACCTGGTACATGTTTCAAAATACAATTACCCAAAATCAATATTTCATTAACGAAAAATGGAGGTATACAGTGAAAGGTGTTATTTATAAAATTATCTTTCTTACATTACTTGTTTTTATCTTCTGCTTTGATAACTATTCGCAACAAATTAAAACAGGAGATCACGCATTAGGTACAAGAAAGTATGAAGATTTCAGCAAAGCCAACCTTTGCGGCTCTGCTTGTCATAATGATATTTTTCAGCAATGGAAGCAGGCAATGATGTCTCAAGCATATACTCATCATTGGGATGAAATAGAGTATTTCAAACTTGCAGTTCCGCATGCGGAAAAAGATCCCATTGTTGCAGAAGTTAAAGCAGGATGTAATGGCTGTCATACTCCGATTGCTTTCTTAGCAGGAGATGTCCCGCCGCCGCTTCCTGAAAAAATGTCTATGGCAAATGAATCAGTCAATTGCGATGTTTGCCATACTGTTACAGGATTTGAGGGAGATACTCCTTACAATTTCAATTTTATTTCTTCTCCTGGCAATATTAAATACGGACCGAGAGAAAATGTCGAATCGCCAGAGCATGAAGTAAAGAAATCCGAGTTTTTAGGCACGGCAGAATTTTGCGGAACTTGTCATAATGAAAAAAGTCCCTATGGAATTTGGGTAAAATCAACTCATCTCGAATGGAAGGAAGGGCCTTATTCAAAACAAGGAGTTAAATGTCACGATTGCCATATGACTTATGCTCCAGGTTTAACTGCGGCAATGGGAAAAGAATATCCTGATGCGCGTCAGCATTTATTTCACGGTGCACACGATCCTGGAAAAGTAAAAGGCACTATAGAGCTAAGAATTCACCCCGATATCAATGAAGCTGAACCAGGTGAAAGAGTGAAGTTCACAATTGCATTATTCAATCAGAAAACCGGACATAAATTTCCAACCGGATCAGTGGAAGATAGAATTGTTTGGATGCATATTGAAGCAGTTGATTCTAAAGGAAATGTTTATCATATCCCTGTAGATAAAAAGGGATTTGCTGGAGAAGAATACACAATCGGAAGTAATGCTCTTGCTTATCAGGATATGGGAATTGCCTTGAATGATCCCAATTTTAAAGGGGTTCAAAGGGATGGAATTCCAGTCGGTGATAGAATATTCCGTATGTCATATTTTGATCCCCAAGGAAGAATGACAATTCAGCAATGGAACACAAAATCATTAGGTGTTGATTATAGAATTGGTCCGAGAGAAACAAAATTGGAAACATGCACTTTTACTCTTCCAAACAATGTTGCACCAGGCAAATTAAAAATTACTGCCGTGTTAAATTATCAAAAGCTCGTAAAACCGGTTGCGGATTTTCTTGGTGTTCCAGAGGAAGAATCTGAGATAATCAAAGTAAATGAACATTCAACTTACGTTAACATTTTACCATAGGTGAGATAATGAAAAAGACAATAATTTTTTCTGTTTTACTAATGATTTTAACTTCTTACAGTATTTATGCTATTCCAGCTTTTGCGCGAAAATATAATATGACCTGTAAAACTTGTCATTCGCCATTTCCAAAGCTTAAAGCTTATGGTGATGAATTTGCCGGAAACGGTTTTGTTCTAAAAGATCAAGATGCCCCAAGATATTTTGTTGAAACAGGAGATGAAAAGCTTTCACTTATTAGGGATTTACCTCTCGCTATTCGAGTTGAAGGTCATCTTACTTTCAATGAAGACAAATCAGAGCAGAGTGACTTCAAAAGTCCTTTGATATTCAAACTTATGTCAGGGGGAACTATTTTCAAAGATGTTTCATATTATGCTTATTATATTCTTGAAGAAGGCGATGCCGGAAAACTTGAAGATGCATTTATAATGTTCAACAATCTTTTTGGAAGTGGATTAGCTTTTTCAATAGGGCAATTCCAAGTTTCTGATCCGCTTTTTAAAAGAGAACTGCGACTGACACGTGATGATTATTGTATTTATAAGGTAAAGGTTGGTTCTTCAAATGTGAATCTTACTTATGATAGAGGGATAATGCTTAATTACGGATTTGAAACCGGAACCGATATTACTTTTGAGATTGTAAATGGAAATGGAATTGGTTTACCCGCCAATGGAAATTTTGATAATGATAAGCATAAAAATTTTATGGGAAGAATTTCGCAGGATGTTAATAAGCATCTGAGAATTGGTGGTTTTGGTTATCTCGGTAAGGAAGAAACAAATGATGTTGTAAATGATCTATGGATGGTTGGACCGGATGCAACAATTTCTTTCGATCCTCTTGAGTTAAATGTTCAGTATGTTGAAAGGAGGGATAAAGATCCTTTCTTTTTCGGACCTGCTGTAATAGAAATTAAAACACGCGGTGCATTTGCCGAGCTGATTTACAAACCCGATGGAGATAACAGCGATTGGTATGCAGTTGGTTTATATAATTGGGTTGAATCAAACATTGGCGCATTGGATAAGAAAACAGGATCGGCTCATCTTGGTTATGTATTAGCAAGGAATATTCGATTAGTTGGTGAATACACACATAATTTTACTGATGAGTATGGTAAGTTTAGTTTAGGTTTCGTTTCCGCTTTTTGATTTATTGATCTGCATCTAATTATAAACCCAATTCCTTTCAAACT